>DATAAN010000230.1:0-1859 GCA_036260105.1 Actinomycetota bacterium | reverse complement strand
GTGGCCGAGGCGCGGGCGGCGGTGACCGGCGCCCGCCTGGTATTCGCCAGCCCCACGCCGTCGCTCAACCTGGATTACTGGGCACCTTCGACGGCCGGGTGGGTGATCGAGGAGGCGGACCGCCTGGCCGAGCGAGCGGCCTGGCCCGCGGCCGAGGTCGTAGCGCCGCCCAGAAGGGGACTGCCGCAGCGGGCGATCGCCTGCATCCTGGACGCCCGGCGCCGGGGCGAGCGGTCGCTGATCCTGCTTCCCCGGGTGCAGGCCACGGCGGCCGGACCCGGCCCCGAGGAGCTGCGCTCGTTCCTGGGCAGGGTAGTGCCGGGGGCTTCGGTTGCCCGAGCCGACCGTCCCGGGTTGGGCAGCGATCCGGGCGCCCTCCGGGAGGCGCTCGAAGCAGACATCGTCCTGGCCACCGAAGCTGCGCTGGCCGACGTCCCCCGCCCGTCGATATCCGTGGCAGTCGCCCTGGGGGTGGACGGCTACTTCGCCAAGCCGAAGGGCCGTGCCGCCGAGGAGGCGATCACCTCGCTGTGGACACTGGCCGGTCTGGTCTCGGGACGCCGGCCGAAGGGACGCATGATCCTGGAGGTTTCCGGCTCGGAGCACCACGGCATCGAAGCCCTCGTCCGGGGCGACTACCGGTTCTTCGTTCGAAAGGAGCTGGAGTCCAGGCGCCTGGCGGAGGCTCCACCGTACAGGTCGCTGGTTCGCCTGCAGATGTCCTCGGTCGACGAGGAGGTTCTGGACGACCTTCGCCGGCTTACCGGCACCCGGGTGCTTGGCCCGGTGCCCGGAGGCAGTCTTGGTTGGGAGGTGCTGCTCAAGGCGGAGCGGTTGGCGACTATCCTCGAGCCATTGGTTACGATTGTTTCCTCAGCAGCTCAACGAATTCTCGTTGAGGTCGACCCCAGGGACTGGTAGATGGCAACACTTCCGATTCGGCTTTACGGCGACCCCGTCCTTCGCACGCGTGCGCAGGAGCTCGACGAGGTCGACCGGCCGGCTCGCCGGCTCATGAAGAACATGACCGACACCATGAGGGAGGCCCCGGGCATCGGACTGGCGGCCCCTCAGGTCGGCGTCCTCAAGCGGATCATCGTCTGGGAGAACGGGGACGACCGCGGCTCGCTGGCCAACCCGGTGATTCTGGAACGCGAGGGCGCCGTCACGTCGGAGGAAGGGTGCCTGTCCATGCCCGGAATCACCTACCCGGTCGAGCGAGCCCAGCTCATCCTGGTCGAGGGCCTCGACGAGGACGGCGAGCCCGTCCGCTTCGAGACTCAGGACCTGACCGCGCGCATCATCCAGCACGAGGTCGACCACCTGAACGGCGTGCTGTTCATCGATCACCTGCCGTCGGACCTCCGCAAGGAGGCCATCCGGACGCTTCGGGAACTCGCCGAGAACGGCTGGGTTCAGGAGGCCGCACGGTAGACCGCAAGGTCGTCTTCTTCGGCACCCCAGGAATCGCCGTCCCGGCGCTCCAGGCGCTAGTTCAGTCGAATCACCGGGTCGTCGCGGCCGTCACCGCGCCCGACAAGCCCCGCGGGCGCGGCATGAAACTGCAGCCGTCAGAGGTGAAGGCGGCGGCGGTCGAGGCCGGCATCCCGGTCCTCCAGCCGCCCACTCTGCGCTCCGAAGAGGCGCAGGCCGCCCTGCGAGAACTGAATGCGGACGTCTTCGTCGTGGTGGCCTACGGCCTGATCCTTCCCAAGGCGGTGCTGGAGATCCCGCCGCTGGGCTGCGTGAACGTCCACTTCTCGCTGCTGCCCCGCTGGCGGGGAGCCGCTCCAGTCCAGTGGGCCGTCCTCGAGGGGGACGCCGAGTCAGGCGTAGCGATCATGAAGATGGATCCCGGC
>DATAAN010000229.1:0-1758 GCA_036260105.1 Actinomycetota bacterium | reverse complement strand
GACCACGACACCGACAGCTACAACAAGATCTCGCGGGCCTTTCTCGACGACCAGACCTCGGGCAACCTCACCCGCGACCACATCCTCGACAACCTCACCCTGTACTGGCTGACCGGGACCGGGGCGTCGGCGGCCCGCTGGTACTGGGAACTGGGACGAGCCCAGGCCCTTGCCGGCGGCCAGCCGCCACCGGAGGTCTCGCTGCCGGTCGGCTTCACCACCTTCCCCGGCGAGATCTTCCGGGCCCCGCGCAGCTGGGTCCAGCGGTCCTACCCCAACCTCACCTACTTCAACAAGGCCGACAAGGGCGGCCACTTCGCCGCCTGGGAAGAGCCCGACCTCTTCGCCGAAGAGATCCGAGCGGCCTTCAGCACACTCCGCCAATGACACCATTGTCTTCGCCTCGCTTCAGGAGGAGGTTGCATGCCAGCACAGACCACCAATCTCTTCCTCCTCGAGGATCTCGAGGACGTCGGAAGGACGAGCGAGCTCGCGGAAAGCGATCTAGATGCGCTTCACGCCGTCGCAAACTGGATCAGGACGTACGTGATCAAGCCTCAGCAGGATCTCGGCCGCGCTGGGCCCGTCTGTCCCTTCGTGCCTGAGGCCTTGGAACGTAAGACACTTTGGCTTGCTCCAGAGCAGATCGCCGACCGGGACGTGCCAGATGTTGTCGAGCTTATAAACGGCTACCAGCGACTGTTCCTGGACGCTCAACCTACTGACGGCGACGACGCCAAATACAAGGTAATCGTCGTTGTTTTCACCGACTTGTCGGCTCATCGTGCGCAAGGCGTCTTTGACGACGTCCTACAGCATCTTGCGGTTCCGTCGTATGTGGAGGATGGGATCGTGTTCGGGCCGTTCTACGAAGGCCATGAGGGGACTGCGATCTACAACTCGAGCTTCCGACCATTTAGGTCGCCCGTGCCGTTTCTGTTTGTGAGGCATGGGGTCATTAGCGATTGGAAGTTCTTCCTGGACGACGAGGACTGGCTCAAGTTGTGGGCGCGCCGCTTTGGAGAATCTGGAGTCCACGCGCTTGCTGCGGAACTACGCCGCTTGCCGTGGCGCGTGGGGCGCGACTAATCCGAGTGTGGCCTCGCTTCGAAGGAGCTACGTCATGCCGCCGACGGCGGTCCTGAGGGAACTCTCGCCGGCGTCGCTCGTTGGGTGGGGCGAAACCGAGACCTCGCTCACCACACCCTTCGGCGGTGATCCGGCCCGGACGCGGTCGGCGCGAAATCATCCTCTTGGCGGCAGCACGGACTAGATGGCGTTCCTGCGCTGGCGCTGCGATCACCCGAGCCGATGCTCCGGACCATTGGCACGCCTGAGACCCGGGGATTGCACGGGCGCGACCGTGGCCGCGACCCAGCACGGCAGACCGGAGTGGATTCGGCCCGGTGGCACCGGCCATACTCTTTGCGCGGGTGAGCAGGAGGATTGGTGATGGCCGACACCCAGCGGGACAGGCGGGACGGCAGGGCCAGCGCCGGGAGCCCGGAACGGCCGGACAGGGGGACGCCGTCCGAGGCCGCCGACCGGGTGCCGTGGCGGGTGGAGGGCGCCCGGCGGGACGGCGGCCAGACCCCGCCGCAGCGGCCGCGCCTCTTCGGGCCCCGGTTCTGGATGTTCCTGCTGGGGCTGTTGGTGCTCAACTGGGTGCTGTCGGCGCTGCTGGTCCGGCCCCCCGACCGTACCGAGGTGCCCTACACGCAGTTCCGGGCCCAGGTGGAGGCCGGCAACGTCGCCTCG
>DATAAN010000228.1:0-3287 GCA_036260105.1 Actinomycetota bacterium | reverse complement strand
GGCATCATCGACCGGGTGGAGGTCATGCCGGACGGCGAGTGGGTGTTGAGCGATTACAAGACCGGGCGCTCGCCCTCCGAGACCTACGCCCTCGGATCGTTCTTCGGGCTCAAGTTCTACGCGCTGGTCTGCTGGAAGGCCTTCGGCAAGATGCCCAAGCTGCTCCGCTTGCTCCACCTCAAGGAGCCGGAAGTGCTGACACTCGTGCCTACCGTCCAGATGCTGAGGGGCTTGGAGAAGCAGCTCGAGGCGCTGGCGCAAGCCATCCAGCGGGCGCACGACCGGGACGACTGGCGGCCCCGGGTCAGCCACATGTGCAACTACTGCCCCCACCGGTCCATCTGCCCGGCAAACGCCGGCACCGAGCCCGAGAGCCCCGGGGTGCCCGGCCCGGTGCTGGTACGTCTCGCCGCCCCGTCCGCCTAAGGCCCTGATGAAGCCGCGCATCCACGTCCTCACCCTGGCGGTCGAGGATCTGGAGCGGTCGATGGCGTTCTACCGTGACGGCCTTGGGCTGGCCACGGACGGCATCGTCGGCACCGAGTTCGAGGACGGGGCCGTCGTCTTCTTCAAAATGAACGTCAACCTCACGCTTGCCTTGTGGCCCCGGCGCTCGCTTGCCAAGGACGCCAATGTGAAGGCGGCCGCCACCAACCCGTCCGACTTCTCGCTCGGCCACCTGGTCGGCTCGAAGGACGAGGTCGACAAGGTCCTCGATCGGGCCCGCTCGGCCGGCGCCACCATCACGCAGCCGGGAGCGGACCGGTTCTGGGGCGGCTACTCGGGCTACTTCCTGGACCTGGACGGCCACCTGTGGGAGGTCGCCTGGAACCCCGGCTGGGAGCTTGCCGAGGAGTAGCTTCCCTAGGTCTATCCGCTCCAGAACCGGGCGCCCTCTCCGACGAACGGGTTGGATATGCGCTCTCGATCGAGCGAGGTAGAGGGGCCGTGGCCCGGGTGAACCGGCAGGTCGCCGAGCGGGAAGAGCCGTTTGCGGATGGAGGCGATCAGGGCGTCCTGGTCGCCGCCCGGCAGATCGCTCCGGCCGACCGACATGGCGAACAGGGTGTCGCCCGAGAATAGCGTTCCGCCGGTGTCGAGCAGGCAGATGCTGCCCGGCGAGTGCCCCGGTGTGTGGACGACCTGCAGACGGCACTCCCCGACCTGGATCTCATCGCCGTCGTCCACCCGCCGGTCCACCTCCGGAGGGGCCGGACCGGATACCCCCAGGAACAGCTCCATGCTGGCCGGCAGCCACTGCAGCAGATCGACATCGTGCAGGTGCAGGTAGAAAGGAGCCCCGGTGGCGGCCCGTATCGCTTCCGCCGCCAGCACGTGGTCGAAGTGGGCGTGGGTGGCAACGATTCCTACGACTGTAAGACCGTGCCGGTCGATCGCGTGCCGGATGCGCCCGCCGTCGTCCCCGGGGTCGACCACCACAGCCTGCCGGGAAACCGGGTCACCGACGAGGTAGCAGTTGCAACTGAGCGCGCCGACCACCATATGCTCGAAAATCTGAAGGGCCACGCGACCACAATATCGGGAAGATGAGGAGGCGCTGGTGGGGCCGGTCGAGATCGATATGTCGGTGAAAATCAATGCGCCTCCCGAGGTGGTCTGGCCTTACCTGGTCGATTGGGAGAACCTCGACCAGTGGATGCTGGAGGGCAAAGGCTTCAAGGTGACCTCTCGGCACCGGGAGGGAACCGGCGTGACGGCCGAGGCCACAATCCGAATCGGCGGCATCACCACCACGGACCCGGTCAAGGTGACCCGCTGGGAGCCTCCGCACACCCTGGAGATCTCGCACCAGGGTTGGGTCGCCGGCAAAGGGCTGATGGAATGCCGGCGGGCCCCCTGGGGCAGCTTCCTCTACTGGCGGGAAACCCTCTACCCGCCGTTGTGGGTCGCCGGAGCGGTCGGCTTGCGCCTTTTCACCCCGATTCTGCGCAAGACCTTCGAACGGGACCTGCGGATCCTCAAGGAGCTGGTCGAAGGGGCACGGCCGGAAGGCGTGCAATAGGCTTCAGCTGTGCCCGTCCAACAAAGCAAGCGAGCGATCTTCCTTCGCTGGCTATGGCTCGTCTACCTGCCGCTGGGCCTGCTGAGTATCTGCCTCCTCCTCATGGTCTTCCGCGTCCTGGAGGGAGGGATCCTATGGCTGGTAGGCGTGCTGGCCGCCTACTGCGTGGTGCCCATGCGCCTGCTGCTCGAAACCAAGCGCAAGGGCCTCGAGCTTCCTAAGCCCCCCGGCATGGCCGCCGTAAGCCCGACGCGACGCCCCCGTCGCCCCCCCGCACGCCCTTTGCCGGCGGAGGCGGGTCCACCTCCCGGCGAGACGGCAACCGCCCGGGTGGCGCCGCCGCCGGTCCCTCCCCAGATCCGCCGCCGGCGAGCAGTGGCGGGCGTGCTCGGAATCGGAGTCATGTGCGGCATCGGGGGGCTGCTGTTCATCATCGGCATGGGGAGGGCCAGCTCAGGAAGCCTCGGGCTCGCCCTGATCGGCATCGGCGGTTTCCTCATGCTGCTTTCGGTGACGCTGCCGACCTTCAAGATCGTCGACATCGTAGTAAGGGCCATAGGCCGCCTGCTGACGAAAAAAGGCCCGCCCCCGAACCGTTCGGGGCCGCCGAGGAGGCCGGAACCGGCCGAATAGCGCAGATGGACGCAGACCGGACCGACAATCGGGGGGGAAGGCCGGCAGCGACGACTCAGCTCTCGGAGCCCCCGGACGACCTACGCCGCCCGTCGAAAGGCTACTTCGAGGGTAGCGACGTCCCCTTCTTGGCTCGCATCTCGGCAGCTTTGGCACGGGACTCCGCCACCCGGGCGTCGGAGCCCTTTGCCAGCTCCTCCTCGTAGACCTTCTGCCGGATGGCGGCGGCCTCCTCGGCCGAGACTCCCTTGCCCGCCGGAGCAGCAGCCGGGGCTGCCGGAGCGGGAGCGGGAGCTGCCGCGGGGGCGGCAGCGGCTTCTGCGGCAGCCGGAGGAGCGGCCGGCGCCGGCGCCGATGCGGCCACCGGGGAAGGCGTCGCCAGGGCTTCTTCGGCCCTCATGCGCGCCGCCTTGGCCCTTGCCTCCGCCACGCGGGCGTCGGTTCCTTTGGTCTGCTCGTCGTGCAGGACGGCCTGGTACACCTTCTCGGGGTCCAGCGGCGGCTCGGTGGGCTCCACCGGTGACGCCTTGCCGGGAGGCGGAGCCGCCGGCGTGGGAGCCGCAGGTTGGACCGGAGCGGCGGCAGGGGCAGGCGCTGCAGCGGGAGCCGGAGCGGGGGCCGGTGGGGCGGC
>DATAAN010000227.1:0-1750 GCA_036260105.1 Actinomycetota bacterium | reverse complement strand
GCGGTCAGCGTCAACATGGTGGCCCGCTCCAGCAGCAGCTCCTCCGGCGACAGCGTGAACAGGTTGGCCCGCTCCAGCTGCTCCGGCGACAACTTCTCCCCGGCTCGGAGGTAGTTGCGGAACCCGTCGGCGGTCGGTTCGAGCACGGCGAACGACTCCACGTCGGTCTGCTCCTGCGAGGCGTCCGTGCGCCCCGGCGCGAACGGGACCGTGACGTCGTACCCGGCGTTCTTCGCCGCTTGCTCGACGGCCGCGCATCCGCCCAGGACGATCAGGTCGGCGAGCGAGACCTTCTTTCCGCCGGCCTGTGAGCGGTTGAAGTCCTGCTGGATCTGCTCGAGGGTCTGCAGCACCCTGGCCAGCTCGGCGGGCTCGTTGACCTCCCAGTCCCGCAGCGGCGCAAGGCGAATCCGCGCTCCGTTGGCCCCGCCGCGCTTGTCGGTGCCGCGGAAGCTGGCCGCCGCCGCCCAGGCGGTGTAGACCAGCCGGGAGATGGACAGTCCCGAGGCGAGGATCTTGCCCTTGAGGGCAGCGATGTCCTCCTCCCCGATCAGCTCATGATCGACCGCGGGGACAGGATCCTGCCACAGCTGCGGCTCCGGAACCCACGGGCCGAGGTAGCGCGAGACGGGGCCCATGTCGCGGTGCAACAGCTTGTACCAGGCCTTGGCGAAGGCTTCTGCCAGCTGGTCCGGATTCTCGTGGAAGCGCTTCGAGATCGGGCCGTAGATGGGATCCAGCTTCAGCGCCAGGTCGGTCGTCAGCATCATGGGGGCGTGGCGCTTCGACGGATCGTGAGCATCCGGCACCGTGCCCTGGGCCTCGGGATTCTTGGGAGTCCACTGCTTCGCACCGGCGGGACTCGTGGTCAGCTCCCAGTCGTACTTGAACAGGTTGTCGAAGAACCCGTTGTCCCACTTCGTCGGCTCGTTGGTCCAGGCGCCCTCCAGCCCGCTGGTGATCGTGTGGGGGCCCTTGCCGTTGCCGAAGGTGTTCTTCCAGCCGAGGCCTTGCTCCTCGATGGGGGCACCCTCGGGTTCCGGACCGACGTGCGTCGAAGGGGCGGCACCGTGGGTCTTGCCGAACGTGTGGCCGCCGGCGATGAGCGCGACGGTCTCCTCGTCGTTCATCGCCATGCGGCGGAACGTCTCGCGGATGTACCTCGCCGCAAGGAGCGGGTCCGGGTTGCCGCCCGGCCCCTCAGGGTTCACGTAGATCAGGCCCATGTGATCGGCGCCGAAAGGCCCCTGGAGCAGCCCGTCGCCGGCGTGGCGCTCGTCTCCGAGCCAGGTGTCCTCAGGGCCCCAGAAGATCTCCTCGGGCTCCCAGATGTCGGCTCGCCCGAAGCCGAAGCCGAACGTCTTGAACCCCATCGATTCCATGGCCACGTTGCCGGCGTAGACCAGCAGGTCGGCCCAGGAGATCTTGCGGCCGTACTTCTGCTTGATCGGCCAGAGCAGCCGGCGCGCCTTGTCGAGGTTCGCGTTGTCCGGCCAACTGTTGAGCGGGGCGAAGCGCTGCGCGCCGCTGCCGCCACCGCCACGGCCATCGGCGATGCGGTACGTGCCCGCGGCGTGCCACGTCATCCGGATGAAGAGCCCCCCGTAGTGGCCGTAGTCGGCCGGCCACCAGTCCTGCGACGTCGTCATCACCTCGATGAGGTCCCGCTTCAGCGCGTCGAGGTCGAGGGTCTTGAACTCCTCGGCGTAGTTGAAGTCCTCGCCCCTGTCCAATCCGATGGGCGAGGACT
>DATAAN010000226.1:0-5363 GCA_036260105.1 Actinomycetota bacterium | reverse complement strand
CGACGATGGAGCTCCTGGGGGACGCCAACTGGTATCTGCCGCGGTGGCTGGACCGGCTCCTCCCCAACATCCACATCGAAGGGAAGTCCGAAGAGGCTTCGCCTGCCCCGGATGCGCTTGTCACAGGCGCCTTTGAACCGGTCCCCTCGGACGCAGTGGCGCCGAGCTACGCCACCGTGCAGCCACGAGCGGATCTGTCCCCGGCCTGGCACCACTCCGCCTACCCGGTGTACGCAACGGAGGACGATGTCGACCCGGAGCCCCCTGCCCGTCGCTCCGGCTCTACCCGCGTTCCCGCCTCCGGCGAGCCGGAGTGGATGAACCTCTCCGATGAACTTCCCGACATCCCGGGCCGGGACGGCCGGCGGCCGCGCCACCCCACCAGGCCTTCCCCGGCATGGCTCGGCGCGGTGCCGGCGCGTACGCAGCCGCCCTCGGAGCTGGAGCGGCTGCTGCGGGACCTCCCGTTCCGCGCCGGCAAGGGCGACGTGCGTGTCAACCTCGAGGAGGTAGCCCGGACCACCTACCGGCACTTCCAGAGCGACGGCGGCGGGTACCCGGCGCTCGACATCTCCCGGCTGAGCGGCTACCTGACCCTGGAGCAGCGGATGGGGCGCATCGCACGCATGGAGAACCCCGAGCACGTGGCGCAGCTGCTGATGGGTGCGCTCGCCGCCCAGGCTTTGACCGCCGACGGAGACGAGGAGGACTCGGATCAGTTCGCACGGGACGCAGTCAAGATCGTGCTCGAGGGGATCGGCAAGCGGCAGGAGGTGGCTGAGTGAGCAAGAGCAGGCCGAACCGGGTCCTCGCAGACCTGGCGCAGTACCCGGACCTGGTGGTGATCTACCTCGGTATGAGGGTCAACTCGCCCCGGGGCCTCAAGACCCTGATGAAATTCGCACCGCCGCTCATGAACAAGGCACTGACGCCGACCCCGGATGGGTTGCTCCTTCACGAGAACCTGACGTACTCGCTTCTCCCACCCCACGCCGGCTTCCGGCAGTACTGGCGAGACTTCGACTCGCTCGAGCGCTGGGCGCGCTCAGGAATCCATCGGGAGTGGTGGAAGCGTTTTCTTGCCAACCCCGCAGGAACCGGCTTCTGGCATGAGACTTACGCGCGCGGACGCGACATCGAGTCCATGTACATCGACATGCCCGGCTTCGGATTGGGCAAGTTCGCGCCTACCGTGCAGGCCCGCGGTTCGATGTTCTCGGCTCGACAGCGAGTTGGGGTCCCCGGCTCTTCCGAGCTGACTCCCGGCGTCGCCGAAGAAGAGCTCTACGGCGACGCTAAAACCTAGTCCTGAGCAGGAGCTCCTTTGGCTCAGGCTCCAGGTACGTCTGCTGGTTGAAGCGGGGATGCTCCTTCACCCGCACGTAGTGGCGCAGCAGTGTCAGCGGGACCGCCAGGGGCACGTTGCCCTGACGGTAGTCCTGAAGTGACCGCGCCAGCTCCTTGGCGACCGCCGGCTCCAGCTCCTTTTTCATCCCGTCGAAGATGGTTTTCATGACCCCGAAGTGCCCGTTGACCGTAGCCGGCGTGCGAAGCGCCTGCATGAACCGGGTGAGGTACCGCTCGCCGAGCTCGACGTAGGAGAAGTCAGAGGCCTGCTTGAAGACCTGTGCGACCTCGGCGTGGAAGTCGGGCCCCCGAACGTCGAGCTGCAGCTTGGTCTGGGCATGCGCCATCACCAGCTGGCCGACGCTGCGCTCTCCGGCGAAGAACTTGTTCTGGCGGTCGTAGGCGAATACCTGCTCCACGAACCCCTGCCGCAGTGCCGGGTCGTCCAGGTCGGTCTCCTCCACCACCGGCAGCGCGGGGAACCTCGACGTGAGGGCTCGGGCGAACAGTCCCGGCTGGGAGTCCGGCGAACCTTCCACGATCACGTCCATCCCGCAGCTCGGCGACCCGCTCTTCAGGATGAATCCGCGGAGGTCCGCTTCGGCGAGGTCCTGCATCTTCCTTACGGTGAAGCTCTCCATCGCGGCGGTATGGTCGGCCCCGGACTGCACTCCCACCATTTTGGTGCCGCCTTCGCCGGCAACCAGCTTCACCGGCTCCCGGGGCACATCCATGCCGGCGCCCACCTCGGGGCAGACGGGGACCAGGGCAAAGACCTCTCCGAGGAGGTCCACCGCGAAGGCGTTTCTCTTGTGGCCGCCGTCGTACCGCACCCCGTCGCCGAGCAGGCACTGCGAGATGCCGATCCGAAGCCGTCCGTCGTTGTTAGGCACGGCTCCAGCGTATCGGAATGGCGTCGACCTGGGTTAGACCTGGGACGGCGGGAGTCGTATCGTTTGGGAGTAAACCGTTCGAACCAGGAGGTCTTCATGGCTCAGCAGTGCGGTCACGAAAATTGCAATTGCGAAGCGCGGGAAGACGGCTACTGCAGCGACTACTGCAAGCAGCACGGATCTCACGAGGGCCACGTCGGGCACGAGTGCGGCTGTGGCCATGAAGGCTGCCACTGACCCGAATCTGCCGCTCATCCACGCTTGACCGGCACACCGGTTGGCCGGGCCGTTGTCGGCCTGTCCGAGATCGTCCTGTGGACCCGTAAGACGGAGGCGACCCTGGCCTTCTATCGAGACCTGTTGGGCCTCGAGATGATCTCCAAACCCGACTTCAGGGCCAAGTTCCTCAGCGCGGGCGTCGGGCCGGGCGGCGTTCCGGAGATGATCGTCCTGTTTCCCCATCCCGAGGAAGAGCCGCCATTTCCCGCGCAGAAGGCGCGGCGGGTGCTTCACCATCTTGCCTTTGCGGTCGACCCCGAGCGGTACGACGACCTCGAGGCGGCCTGCCGGCGCGCCGGGCTCGAGGTGCGCCAGGGGATCCACCCCGTCCTGAAGGACGTGCGCACCTTCTACGTGGACGACCCGGAGGGCAACGAGGTGGAGATCATCGCCCGAAGCCTGCTCACGAGGATCTAGCGCCATGGTGAGGCGGCCGCCCGATTTCGAGGAGTGGGAGCTGGAGCGCACAGATCGTTCTCTGGGAGTACTGACGACGAACGGCCGGGACGGCTATCCCCACTCTGTCCCCGTGGGCCTCAGGTGGGAGGACGGCGGCCTGCGGTTCCAGAGCGACCCCGATTCTTCGAAGATCCGCAACCTGAAGCGAGATCCCCGTGTCACCGTCGTCTTTCACGGCAAGCCCAAGTGGGGAGTCGTCGTCTCGGGTACGGCTCACATCCTCTCCGAGCGCCCGGGTGAGCAGACCGAGGTCCGCATAGTCCCTGAGCGCAAGAGGTCCTGGAAACGCAAGGAGAGCTAGGTACTTCCGGTCGAAAGTTAGGTCGTTCCGGCGGCTCGGAATGGGGCTCTCCTCCGCCATTTTCGCCTTGACCGGATCCAGGAAAGTCTTAGGCTAATTCGGGTCCCGGCGATAGGAGGCCCACTTGTCAGCTACCGAAACAGCCAGCTACCTGGAGCAGTACGACGCCGCTGACGACAAGACCAAGGTCGGAATGGTCAGCAAGTGGATCCGTACCGACTGGCGGCCGTTCTTCAAGGAGCTCCGCGAGCACCGGCCGATACTCAAAGCCCCCACCTTCACGCTGCTGACGCGCTTTCCGGACGTCACCGAGATCCTGTCGCGCGAGACCGTCTTCACGGTGCGCGCCTATCAACCCCACATGGACCCGGTCGTGGGCCCGTTCATGCTGGCCCGGGACGCCACGCCGCTCAACTGGCGGGAGAAAGGAATCATGCAGGCGGTCCTGAAGCCAGAGGACCTGCCCGCCGTCAGGGACATGGCGGGACGGCTCGCCGACCAGGCACTGGACTCGGCCGCTGCCGAAGGCAAGATCGAGGGTGTGAGCAAGCTGGGCCGCTTCGTCCCCCTCAGCATCGTCGGCGAGTACTTCGGCTTTCCCGGGCCCGACATGGAGTCCATGTACCGCTGGTCGAAGGCCACGCAGACCAACATGTTCAAAAACCTCCAGAACGACCCGGCGGTGCATGAGGCCGCCGTTCAGGCGGGCCGTGAGATGAAGGAGTACCTGACCGGCCTGCTGGCAGAGAAGAAGGCGGCGGTTGCCAACTACAACGGGGACGCTCCCCAGGACACCTTCAGCAGGCTGGTGCGGACGGTCTTCCCGCCGGAGATAGGCTTCGACGACGAGCGCATTCTCTCCAACGTGATGGGACTGCTGGTGGGCACCGGCGAGACGAGCTCCCAGGCGATCGTCCAGGCGCTGGAGCAGATCCTTATGCGTCCGGACGTGCATCTCGCGGCGGTGGAGGCGGCCAAGGCCGACGACCCGTCGGCATTCGACGAGTACGTGTGGGAGGGCCTTCGCCTCAACCCAATCAACCCCCTGCTGTTCCGGGTGTCCGTGGCCGACTACACCGTGGCCGCCGGAACCGAGCGGGAGACCACAATTCCCGCCGGATCCCTGGTGTTCGCCTGCACCGCTTCGGCGGTCTTCGACGAAGAGGTGATGAAGGACCCGGACGATTTCCGGACCGACCGCCCGGAGTTCCTCAGCCTGCACTTCGGCTACGGGCATCACACCTGCCTGGGCAGGTACGTCGGCTCGGTCATCATCCCCGAAGTGATCCGAAGGGTGCTGCTGCGGCCGAACGTTCACCTGCTGCCGCCCCCCGAAGGCAAGGTCGACTTCCACGGCGGCCCCTTCCCGGAGAGCTTCTGGTTCGGCTTCGGAAACGGATCGGCGGGCTGAGGGGCCGCTGATAGCGGCAAGGGCAACTTCGGGCAGCGGGATGAAAGAAGGAAACCATGGCTGATCAAGCGGCGACCGGCAAGAGGGACACCAGTGCAGATGGAAGGAGCAACGAGCGCGAGTTCTGGTTTCTGACGCACCTCGGGCCGGTGTGGAAGTTGGTCCAGATGAGGGCGTCGTGGGACCAGAAGGTGAACGGGCTCCTCGTGAACAGCGCCACCGGAAAGATGCCCTTCCGGCCCAACCCCTTCAGCACCATGTCGACGTACACGTCGTGGGCGTCGCTGACCGACAAGACCTACAGTTCTCGGCACCTTCCGGCGGCCACCAAGGTGCCCGAGGGTTTGCCCGATCCGGGCGAGGTGGCAGACGTCTTCACCCGGCGGGACGGCAAGTTCCTCGCCTCGGACAAGTCCACCGTGCTGTTCGCCTACTTCGCCCAGTGGTTCACCGACGGATTCCTGCGGAGCGACCGGAATACGCCTGAGGACCCAGCCAAGAACGACTCCAACCACGAGATCGACCTGATGCAGGTCTACGGCCTTACCTCAGCCGTGACCGAGCAGCTGCGGCTCCATCAGGGCGGGCTGCTCAAGTACCAGACGATCAACGGCGAGGAGTACCCCCCGTACGCCTACGACGAGGACGGCAAGAAGAAGCCTGAGTTCAGCAA
>DATAAN010000225.1:0-13902 GCA_036260105.1 Actinomycetota bacterium | reverse complement strand
GCAGGTGATTGCGGCGACGCCGTTCGAGTCAGAGATGACGCCGGAACCGCTGCACGTGACGATCTCGGCGGGCGTCGCGACCTACCCGTCGGCGGGCACCGACTTCCCTTCTATCTTCAAGGCGGCCGACCTCGCTTTGCTCGAGGCGAAGGCCTCGGGCAAGAACCGGGTGGTGGCCCACCGGCCGGATTAATAACCGGGGCATCCGGTTAGGATCGAGGCGTGCCCGTAGAGACTGCAATCATTCCCGCGGCTGGAATGGGAACCCGCTTCCTTCCCGCCTCGAAGGCGGTTCCGAAGGAGCTCGTCACGGTGGTCGACCGGCCGGTCATCCAGTACGCCGTGGAGGAGCTGGTCCGCGCGGGGATCCGCAACATCTGCATCGTGACCTCCGAAGGCAAGGAGGCGTTGACCCACCACTTCACCTCCAACGCCAAGCTGGAGACGGTCCTGCGGGACAAGGGCAAGACGGACCTGCTGGAGGAGATGCTGGAGCTGAACAAGCTCGCCGACATCTACTCCGTCACCCAGAACGAGCCGCTCGGACTGGGGCACGCCGTCTGGGTCGCTCGCGACCACGTGGACGACGACCCGTTCGTCGTCCTGCTCCCCGACGAGATCCTGGACCCGGCCGACGACTTCCTGTCGGAGATGATCGGCACCCACGAGCGCACCGGGAGCAGCGTGATCGCGGTGGACGAGGTCCCACACGAGAGCATCGGCTCCTACGGGTGCATCGATCCCGAGCCGGCCGACGGCGACGCCATGCGGGTGAGGGCGATCATCGAGAAACCTGACCCCGCCGAGGCGCCGTCCGACCTGGCCCTGATCGGGCGCTACGTGCTGTCACCGGACGTCATGGAGATCCTGGAGACCGTGGAGCCGGGGGCCGGCGGAGAGATCCAGCTTACCGACGCCCTTGCCGTCCTGGCGGCGAAAGGCAAGCTGGTCGCCCAGCGCTATCGCGGCCGCCGGTGGGATGCCGGGACGAAGCTCGGCTACCTTCAGGCGACCGCCGCCCTGGCGTTCGACCATCCTGAGCTGGGCCCGGAGTTCCGCGCCTATCTCGAGAAGATCCAAGGAGGCGTCCCCGCCAATGTCTGAGCCCGCAAAGACGCTTTCCCACGTCGACGCCGAGGGCCAGGCCACCATGGTCGACGTGTCGGCCAAGGACGCCACCGTCAGAGAGGCGACCGCCGCCGCCTTCGTCGCCATGACTCCGGAAACCGTCGAGATCGTGCGATCCGGAGGCCTGGCGAAAGGGGACGCCCTGGGCGTCGCGAAGATCGCCGGCATCATGGCGGCCAAGAAGACTCCCGAGCTGATCCCGCTCTGCCACCCGCTCGCCCTAACGGGCATCAAGGTGGAGCTCCAGCTGGAGGAGGGGGGAGTCCGCATTATGTCGGTCGTCAGGACGGCCGACCGCACCGGCGTCGAGATGGAGGCTCTCACCGCGGCGTCGGTGGCGGCGCTCACCGTCTACGACATGTGCAAAGCCGTCGACAAGGGCATTCGCATCGAGTTCGTCGAGCTGGTGAACAAGGTGGGCGGCAAGAGCGGAGGCTGGAGCCGCTCCGGTTAGCTACCCCTGCGGCTTCTCCCGCTTGAAGTAGGCGACCACCCCGCCGACGTCCGGCGGGCTGAAGACGGTGACCAGCTCCCATCCGTCCTCACCCCAGTTGTCCAGGATCTCCTTGGCCACGTGGGGGATCACCGGCACCGACGCGTACTCCCACTTCGTCATCTGAAGTCCTTCCTTTCCGCCTCGTCACACGATGAGGGGCGGGCCCTCATCGATCTCCGTGTCGTAAACCTCGGATGAAACGTATATCCAGAAGCCGCTCAGCTTCGGCAGGCGCGCCGCGGCCCGGGCACTGTCCGGACCGCTCGAGTCCCCGGGAAGCGTGACGGCCCCCCGCCGAACCAGCTCGTCCACCAGGTCCTGCGTCGGGTGGCCGTCGATCTCCATGGTGCCTCCTCCGTCGAATCAGCCGGCGCGGCTGATGATCCAGTCGAGCAGCAGCCGCGTGCCGTAGCCGCTGGCACCCGGCGAGAGGTAGTGCTCCGGCTTGTCGACCCACGCCGGCCCTGCGATGTCGAGGTGCGCCCACGGCGTCTCCCCCACGAAGTCCTTTAGGAAGAGCGCCGCCACGATTGCTCCGCCGTACCGGGTTCCGGAGATGTTCTTCACGTCGGCGACCTCGCTGGCGATCATGCTGCGGTAGTCGCCGACCAGCGGCATGTGCCAGAGGGGCTCACCGGTTCGCGCCGACGCCTGAAGAAGCTCGTGGCAAAGGGCGTCGTCGTTGCCGATGACCCCGGCGACCTTCGGGCCGAGCGCCACCGCCATCGCTCCGGTGAGAGTGGCGACGTCGACCATGGCGTCCGGCTCACGCTCGGACATCCAGGCCAGCACGTCGGCCAGCACCAGCCGGCCTTCGGCGTCGGTGTTCAGCACCTCGGAGGTGTGGCCGCCGTAGTGGCGGATCACATCCCCCGGCTTGACCGCCCGGCCACCCGACATGTTCTCGGCCAGGGCAACCGCCGCGGTCACCCGGGTCCTCGGCGCCAGTGCCGGCAACGACGTGACGGCGGCGAGCACGGCGGCGGCGCCGGAGCAGTCCATCTTCATGGTCTCCATGCCCTCGGAAGTCTTGATCGACAGGCCGCCGGAGTCGAAGGTGATGCCTTTGCCGATGAGGCCGAGCGATCCCGTCCCCTCCTCGGGCGCGTAGGTGACGACGACGAAGCGGGGTGGTGCGTCGCTGCCCTTGCCGACCGTGAGGATGCCGTTCATTCCGAGGCCGGCCATGCCGTCCTCGTCGAAGACCTCCACCTGCAGGCCGGCGGCGGACGCCCTCTCCGACGCGAGTTCGGCCACCACGGAGGGGCCCCGGCTGCTGGGCGGCTCGTTCACCAGATCCCGGGCCCAGGCGGTGGCGTCGGTGTAGATCTGGGCCAGTCGCAGGTCCGCAATCGACGCGCCGGCGACCCCCACCTCCTCGGAACGCTTCGGCTTGTCCGACAGATATCGGTCGAAGACGTACAAACCGAGCAGGAAGCCCTCGGCGGCGGCCCGGCCGCCCCCTTGGACGCTGCCTGCAACCCGCAGAGCAACCTTGCGGTAACCGCCGCCCGCCCGCGCGGCGGCCCCGGCGGCTCTGCGTACCGCCTCGGCCTCGACCTCGTGCGCCTCACCCAGGCCGACGGCCATCACGGCGTCCGCCCGAAGCCGGCCGAAGGAGGGAAGGACCGTCGTCTGTCCCACAGAACCGTCGAAGCTCTTCTTCCCGTCGGCCGAGGTGGTGCGGGCGAGATGCGCAGCCAGCTGGCCGTCCAGCGCAGCATTGACCTCCGCTGCATCGGCGGTCAGTTGATTCCCCTTGGTGACTCCGACCACCAGCAGATCGGCTGCGGTGTCCCGGGCGGGGGCGTCTACCGTCTTCAGGTCAGCCATGGATGCCTTTCGCCGATCTCCGACAGCCGAGTCTATCGCCGCCTCCGGCACCCGCTTTCCACGCGATCGAGCGGTGGTTTTCGCGGCTCCCGAAGAATGTTTCGCGAGATCGAAAAGTTCTTTCGCGCACTGGTCATTCTGCCCTTTATCCGTCCAAGGGACGGTTGATAAGGTTCCTCAGGCCAAATCCTGAGCTTCCCCGGCCGGCCCCTTTCACCACTTCCCCCTGGCGAAAGGTACCCACGTGCGGCATTGGAGCTTCTCCCGGTCCCAACCGAGTCCCGTTCCTGACCCCGCCCGTCCCGCCCTCAAAACCAGCGGTTCCGCGCCTGTTGACCTCGCAAAATTACACTTTTGTAATTTTTTCGCATCGGGGGCCACAGAAATCCACGGACCACAACATCTGCAGTGTTATTTTCCGGCTGTCCGCAGATGTTGTGTACGAGCACGGACTGAGGTAGCCGCATGACTGGAGTACTCGTAGCTCTGCTTGCAGTTCTTTGGGCGGTTGTTTTGCTGCCCGTTCTTCTCAAGGCGAAAGAGGATTCCTCGGTGTCGGTAAGCGTCGGCACCTTCAGCCGCGGCATGCGGGCTCTGGGGTCGAATCACGACCAGCCCAGCATGGGGGGCCGCTGGGTGCTGACCCCCCGCAGTCCGCTGGACGAGCGCACCCCCAGTGAGATCATCTTCATGCGCCGGCGGATCTTCTGCGGTCTGCTGGCGGCCCTTGCGTTCACCTTGCCCGCCAGCCTTGTGCCGGGTCTGCACTTCCTGGTCTGGGTAAGCATCCTGCTGGCCACCTGCCTGGCCGGCTTCACCGCTTTCCTCATCTCCGAGAAGAACAAGCGGGACTACCGGCCGCTGCCTATCGAGCAGAAGCGCGAGTGGGAGGAGCCGCGGTTCCGGGCGGACGACATTCCGTCGGTTCTTCGTATACCGGAACCTTCGCCGGTGCGAATCCTTCACCACGGCGGGCGGCCGCTCTACGTCATCGACGACGAGACTCTCCCCGACGACGATGGGCTCAGCGAGCTCGGCTGGGCGCAGGCCGGCCGCTACTGATACCCGCGTTTTTCGCACCGTCTCGCAGTAGCCGATAATCGACGTATGGACCTGGACGCCATACGCGACGTGCTGCAGAAGAGGCTCGACGACAAGTACCAGGCCAGAGAGCAGGGGCTATCGCACTGCCGGCGGATCATCCGCCTGTCGGCCAACTCCATCCGGGCGATCCACCGAGGAGACGCCGAGGAGGCGGAGCGGCTGATGGGTGAGGCCCGCGTTCTGCTCGACGAGGCGGTGGCCGTCATGGCGGACCACCCGGACATCCTGCACGCCGGCTTCTACCACGACGCCTCCAAGGAGTACGCCGAAGCCCGGCTCACCTACGCCCTGGTGTTCGGCGCGCCGGTCGAGGGGCCCGAGGAGATCGGGGTCGAGATGGCGGCCTACCTGAACGGTATGGGCGAGGCAATCGGGGAAGTCCGCCGCCACCTCCTGGACCTCATGCGCCGGGGCGAGCTCGAGCGCTCGGAACGCCTCATGAATGCCATGGACGAGATCTACTACCTGCTGATCACCATGGACTACCCGGACGCCATGACCGGCGGCCTGCGAAGGACAACCGACGTAGCCCGCTCCATCATCGAGCGCACCCGGGGTGACCTGTCGACCACCATCATCCAGCAGGGTCTCAAGAACGCACTGGACAACTTCAAGCAGGACGGCGCCTGACCCGCCGCTACAATGGCTGTGCTGGGGCCGTAGCTCAGTTGGTAGAGCGCTGCGTTCGCAATGCAGAGGCCAGGGGTTCGAATCCCCTCGGCTCCACTCTCGAAATGGCCTAGTTCGACGCCCCCTTTCCGGTGATGGGCGACAACGTCCCGGCGACGTGCCGTAAACGCTTGACCTTGAAGCCGACTCCAAGGTGTACCTTCAAAGCATGGCGCTGAAGGTCTCGGACGTTGCCCGACAAGCCGGTGTTTCGGCCGACGCCGTTCGCTACTACGAGTCGCTTGGACTGCTCCGGCCGGCCGAGAGGACGCCGTCCGGCTACCGCCAGTTCGATGAGGAAGCGGTGCGCCGCATCTCGTTCATCAAGGACGCCCAGAGCCTGGGATTGCAACTCTCGGAAATCGGCGAGCTCCTCAAGATTCGCGACGAAGGAGCCTGCCCCTGTGGGCACACCAAGAGCCTTCTCCAGCAGCGGCTCGACGAGGTCAACCGCGAGCTGGCCGTGCTCAACAAGCTTCGCGTGGAGCTGGAGCAGCTGAGCGCCCTGGAGTGCTATTCGCCGCCCGGATCTTCGGGGTGGCCCTGTGAGATCGATCTGAGGAGGGGAGGTGATTCGAAGAATGGAGCCTGACTGCCCCTGCGGCTGCACGTGCTGCAGCGACGGAGGACCGTGCACCTGCGGCTGCTGAACCGATGAGCTAGCCGTTCCCCTTGCCGGCGGCGGTGGGTCCCTACCCCATGGGGCCGCTCCCGGCCTTCGGGATGCTGACCCTAGAGCTCCTTCGGCCCATCCAGGACCGACACACCGGGATGTACGCCGGGAGTCAGCCCCTGCTCCTCCACCATGCGGCTGAGCAAATGCCGCAGCCGCTTCACCTGCGGCTCGCTCAGCCCGCTCGTCAACTCCTTTTCGTGTTCCGCTGACATCTTCATGACCGCCTCGAGCGTCTGACGGCCTTTCGCCGTCAGGTAAAGGGCCCGCACGCGCCGATCGTCCGGGTTCGCTCTGCGCTCCAGGAGTCCGAGCCGTTCCAGCTCGTCCACGAATGCCACCATCCGGCTGGGCGGCAATCCCATCTGGTTGCCGAGCGCCAGCTGTGACCGGCCCTCTTCAGCACCGACCAGGCGCAGCAGCACCACGTGCCTGGGATCCAGCCCGAGCTCGCCCATCCGTTCCCGCCACAGCCGGGACGAGTGCATACCGACCTGCGAGAGCAGAAAGGCAGCGCCCGGGACCACCATGTGGTCGCCCGACGTATCCGCTCCCATGCAACTATCATGCCACGGCGACAATCATTACAAACTATAATCATTGCGCAATTGAACCCGGCTGTTATATCCGATCAGAGGGGGTCTTTCGCATGGTTACGGCCTATAACGTCGCCCTGTTCCTCCACATCGTCGGCGCGGTGACCCTGTTCATCGCCATGGGTCTCGTGCAGCGTGTGGGCACCCAGATGCGTGGCGCGGGAAACCTCGACGAGCTGCGCCTGTGCCTGCGGCTGGTGCGTACGACCGGGACCATGTACCCGGTCGCCCTGGGGCTCCTCCTGCTGACCGGCCTGTATATGGCCGGCACGGCGTGGTCTTTCGAGACGCCCTGGGTGGTCGTCGGCATCGTCTCGCTCCTGGTGATATCGGGAGTCGGCGGCGGCTTCGTGGGCAGAAGGTTTGGCGGCATCGGGCGGGACGCCGGGGCCGCCGGCTCCCTGAGCGCCGATCTCGTCCGCCGAGTTCGGGAGCCGAAGCTGTGGGCCGCTGCCACCATGCTCAACGGCCTCGCGATGGGCGTCCTGTGGCTGATGGCGGTGAAGCCGGGGCTGATCCACTCGCTCGTTGTGGTGGTCGCCCTGGCCCTGATGGGCGCGGTGGCTGGCACCTCTGCAAGCCGGCGGCGCGAGCCGGTCAGCCAGACCTAGCCTGCAGCTCCTCCAACGAGCGGGCTGCCCTGTCCTCCAATGACCGGGCGCCCTGGCCTGCGGCGATCTCAAGTGCCAGGCGGAACTCCCTCTCGGCGCCGGCACGGTCGTTGGCGTCCACTGCCAACAGCAGCTCGCCGCGCAGGCGGTGGAGCTCCGCCTCGTAGAAGCGTTCGCCCGTCGTCTCGACGAACTTGAGGGCTCGATCTACCACGTTCAGGCCGTCGAGCGACCGGCCGGCCTTCCACTCCGCCTCGGCCAGGAACGAGAGGAAGATCGACTGAAGCATGCTCGCCCCCGTCGCCTCCAGACCGGTCGTGCCTTCACTGATCACCTGCGCCGCCGTCTCGTTCTGGCCCCGGCGGGACAAAGCCCACCCGCTGAAGACAACACCGTCTGCGAGGTACAGGGGAAAGCCCTTCTCGGCGGCGACACGCTGGAGATCCTCGGCGGCCCCGGCGACGTGATCGACCTCCTCGTTCCAGATGGCCATCCAGATGTCGAACGCCATGCAGTGGCAGATGGTGAACGGGTCCCCGGCTTCGACCGCCACGGCCAGCGCCTGTTCCGCCAGCTTTCGGGCCCCCTGATGGTCGCCCTCGAGCCAGGTCAGCCAGGCGAGGAACGTCGAGGCGAACGCTCCGGGGTGCAAGGGGAACCAGGCGCCAAGCCATTGATCCCGGGTGGCCGGCTGGTTCGCGAGCGCCTGCTCCAGGTGCCGGCGCGCGGTACTCAAATTCCCGCGGTGCAGCTCCACGATCCCGGTCGCCAGGTTGGAGATCATGGTGACGGTCCGGTCGTTGGACTGCCGGGCCAGCTGCTCCAGCTGCCCAGCAAGTGCGATCGCTCCGTCGTAGTGGGCACTGACGAGCTCGAAGATGGCGAGCCCGTAGAGCACCGCCACCATCTCGTGCGTCTCGTTCAGCTTCGTGCAGAGCTGGTGCGCCCGGGCCAGGACGTCGCCGTTCTGAGGCGCGCCGAAGCCTCCCCGCATGGTGAGAAGCGAGCTGATGCGAAGCAGGATCTCCAGCTCCTTGCGGTCCTGCTCCAGTCCCGAGGGCAGGCGGGCCACCAGGTCGAGTGCGTTGCCCAGCTGCTGCTCTGCCTCCTCGTACGCCAGGCAGCCGACTGCGACCTCTGCCGCTTTCAACGCGTAGGGCAGCGCCCGCACCGCACCAAGTGCCGGGGCCGCTTCGTAGAAGTGGTGGGCTACCTCGAACAGCCTGACGTTTTCGCCGTGGATCCTCTCGAGAGCGGCCGCGATCTTCCCATGCAGAACCGCCCGGCGGGCTCCCGTCTGGGTTTCGAGCACCGTCTCCCGGACCAGGTCGTGGGTGAACCGGAAGGAACCGACGTCTTCGGAAATCTCGTGGACTACCCCGGCCGACACACCGTCCTCTATCAGTTGCAGCGCCACCTCGGTGTCCAGACCGGCCGCGTCGGCAACGACATTGAGGTCGAACCTCCGCCCGGCAACGGCGGCCAGTGCCAGCACGGTCGCTGCCGGCTTGGAGAGGCCGGCCAGCCGGCGCACCAGTAGGTCCTTGACGGCAGAGGGCACTCCGGGCCGGCCGGCTTCGCCCTCCGGCGGCCCGGGCATACGGGCCAGCTCCGTGACGAACAGGGGGTTGCCATCGGTCCGCTGCACGACCTGGTCCACCAGCTCCTCCGGCGGATCCCTCCCGGTGACGGCAGCGACCAGCCGCTCGACGTCGCGCTTATCCATGCCGGCGAGCTCAAGACGGCTTGTGACCTGGCGCCGGCTGAGCTCGGCGAGCGCCTCGCTGAGCGGGTGGTTCGTCGCGACCTCCTCGGGACGGTAGGTTCCGACCACCACCACCCGGGCGCGCCCGACGGTTCGCCACATAGACCCGAGGAGCTGGAGCGACGCGACGTCGGCCCACTGCAGGTCCTCGAGGACCACTAGAAGCGGGCGGTCCTGCGAGGCCGATGCGAGCAGGTTCCCCACCGCCTCGAACAGCCTCATCCGGGCCGATTCCGGATCCATCGCCGGCGGGAACGGCGCAGGCCCGACTATGTCCGCCATGCCGGGAATGGCCTGGATGACCTCGGCCGCTCCCGCTCCCAGGGCCGGCAGGCGGTGCGCCGGCTCGACGGCGGTAGCTGCGCCTCGCACCACCGGGCACCACGGCCAGAACGCCGGGCGCCCACCTCCCTCCGAGTTCCCGCCGCTGAGAACTCGCCAGCCTCCGGCCTCGGCCCTGCGTGCTAACTCCTCTACCAGCCGGCTCTTTCCGATACCCGGCTCCCCGGAGACGAACAACACGGAGCCCCGCCCCTCCGCAGCCTGGTCCAGCCGGGCCTCCAGGAACGACAGCTCACGCGTGCGGCCGACGAAGGCAGGGTGCCGGCCGGAATCCCTCAGGTAGCCGCCGGTCAGGGGGGGACCGGCGGGCTCCGTCCGGGCATCCGGTCTCTCACCGCTCGGACGTGCCGGCAACTCGAGAAGCGGAAGAAGCTGGGCGTCGGAACCGGGCAGCTCGCCCTCGAGGGCGTACGCGACTGCCTGCTGCAGTGTCAGCTGCCTGCCGTCGTTGAAGGCTTCGTCGTAACCCTCCCGCCCCATCTTCGCCCGCACCGCCTCGACTGCCCTCTCGTACAGGTCGCGGGAAGGGGTGAGGTAGTTGAAGGTGGCGATCTCACCGGCATCCTTCAAGGCCGCCGAGGCGCCAAGAAGCCGAGCCGCCCTGTCCACGTCTCCCTGCGCCCCGAAAACAATCGCAAGGCTCTCCAGGAAGTAGGTGACACGCGCCTGGTTTCCGATCTGGCGGGCCAGGGACAGTCCTTCACGCAGCAGCGGCGCCGCCTCCTCGAAGTTCCGGCGGGCGAGAGCCACCTGGCCCAGGTTGTAGAGCGCGAAGTAGGTGCTCACCGGGTCGGCTGAGCGGCGCGCTATCTCCAGGCCCTGTCGGGTGGAGGCGTCAGCCGTCTCGAGGTCCCCCCGGAGCAGCGCAGCCGTGCCGAGATGCGTGTGTATCCCGGAGACCATCATTTGGTTGCCGGCGGCCGTGAACAGCGGCAGCGCCTCGGCGAAGGCCGACACCGCCTCGTCGAGCTGCATGCCGTTCAGCGCTGAGAGCCCTAGCGATTGCAGGGCGATGGCGAGCCTTGGGTAGTCGCCGATCTCCCGGGCAAGCTCGATGCCTTCCCGAAACCATGCCTGCGCGGCGGGGTGGTCGCCCGCCACCAGCGCCATGTTTCCTGCGACCACCAAGGCCATGGAGCGGCTGGCCGCCGGGAGATCCAGCCGCAGAAGCGATTCCATGCTCCGGCGTCCCTCCTGGTGGTAGCCGTGGAGCCACCAGAACATCCACAGGCTCCAGCTCATCCGGGCCGCCAGCTCGTGGCGACCGGCGCCGATGGCCCATGCCAGGGCCGCCCGCAGGTTGTCGTTCTCCATCTCCAATCGGTCCAGCCACTCAACCTGTTCCGGTCCCAGCATCTGCTTGCCGGCCCGCTCTGCCATCTCCAGGAAGTAGCGGGCGTGGCGCTCACGGGTTGCGTCGGCTTCGCCGCCTTCCTCGAGCCGCTCGACCGCGTACTCCCTCACCGGCTCAAGCAGCAGGTACCGGGTTCCCTGGAGCCCCGTTACCGCTTTGACCAGCGAGTGTTCGGCCAGCCCCTCCAGCAAGTCGAGGGCGTCGTCACAGCACACCGCCTCGACGGCGTCCAGGGAGAATCCGCCGACGAACACGCCGAGCTGGCAGAACAGCCGGCGCTGGTCCTGGTCCAGCAACTCGAAGCTCCAGGCGACCGTGTTCCGCAGCGTCCGCTGCCGGTCGGGCAGGTCGCGTGCTCCGCTGGTCAGCAGGTCGAGGCTTCGGTTGAGCCGGCTTGCCACCTGGTGGGGCAACAGGGTCCGCATCCGGGCGGCGGCCAGCTCCAGCGCGAGCGGAAGCCCGTCCAGCCGGAGGCAGATCTCCCTGATGGCAGCGGCGTTGGACGGCGTCAGCTCGAAGTCGGGCCGCACGAGTCGCGCCCGCTGCAGGAACAGCGTGACGGCCTCCGACTGTTCAAGCTCGTTCAGGTCGTCGCCGTAACGGGACGGCAGGGACATCGGCGGCACGGGGAACTCCTGCTCGGCTGAGATCCGCAGGGCAGCTCGGCTCGTGACGAGGATCTTGAGGTGCGCCGTCTCGGCCAGCAGCTCGGCGACGAAGGAGGCCGCCGGCAGCAGGTGCTCGAAGTTGTCAAGAATGAGCAGCATCTGCTTCCCGGACAGATAGCGCACGACCGTCTCCATCACCGAGGTCAGGCCCTGCTTTTGAAGGCCGAGCGTCTGCGCCACCGCCGACGGCACCAGCTCAGGGTCGCCGACCGAAGCGAGGAAGACTATGAAGACGCCGTCCTCGAAGCTGTCCAGCAGCTCGTTTCCGGCCTGGATCGCGAGCCGGCTTTTGCCTGTGCCGCCGGTGCCGGTCATGGTTACCATGCGGTTGTCGGCAAGCGCTTTCTTGAGGTCGCGCAGCTCGCGCTGCCGGCCGACGAACGCGCTTACCGGAAGCGGCAGGTTGTTGGCATGCCCGTCGACGGTCCGGGGAGCCGGCGACGAAGCCTCGAGCCCCTCGGCCGACACCTGGTAAAGGTGCTCCGGCCGCTCCAGATCCTTGAGGCGGTGCTCGCCCAGGTCGACGAACCGGATCGTATTGCCGGCCGACCCTTCGCTGAGAATCCGTGTCGTCTCCGAGACCAGAATCTGACCCCCGTTGGCTGCAGCCGCGATGCGGGCCGCCCGGTGGACGTCCAGGCCGCGGTAGCTGTCGCCGACCAGCCGGCCCTCGCCGGTGTGGATGCCGATGCGGATGCGCATCTTCACACCGTCCGGGAAGGGGTAGGCGGCGAGCGCTCGTTGCGCCTCCACTGCCGCCTCGACCGCGTACCGGGCGTTGCGGAAGACGACGAAGAAGGAGTCGCCTTCGGTGGAGATCTCCGAGCCTCCCAACCTGGCGAACACCTCACGCAGGATCCGGTTGTGGGCCCCGATCACCTCGTCGTAGCCTCCGCCCAGCGCCTGGAGGAGCTTGGTGGAGCCCTCCACGTCGCTGAAGAAGAACGTGACGGTGCCGGTGGGAAGCGGCTGTCCGGCGGGAGGGGTCATCGGCTCCAGCTCCTGGCCGGGGGGGCGTCTGTTCCGGTGTGCAGCATCGGGCCTCCAGATCTAGCGCATCGAAAATACATCAGACTGTCCACATAGGGCTGACGGCAAGGCCGGCTAGTAGACGACCAGCCGGCCTTCCATGCCGGGGTGGAGCTTGCAGTAGAAGGTGTACTCGCCGGCGCCTGCCGTGAAAGCTGCCCTCTGCGCCTTGCCGGCCGGCACGGCGACGTCGAATCCGAGCTCTTCGGACGAGAAAGTGTGAAGTCCCTTTCCGGTGTTGTCGACGAAGACGAAGATCTCGCCGGCCGGCGCCCGCAGTACGTCGGGCGTAAAGGCGAACTCCGTCGCGCCGACCGTTAGATCTCCCGATGCGGCGGTTGCCGACTCGAAGGTTGCGCCGGAGTACAGGCTCCAGGCGGCCGTCACGACCAGGAGGCCTGTAGTCACGGCTGCGACAACGCTCGCCGCCCGCGAGCGGTCGAACGCCCGCCCGCGGCCGTGGACCGCCAGGACGACCGCGGAGGTCAGGACCACAACCGAGAGGACAAAGGCGGCAACCAGAGGGATGAACTCCCTCGGCTCCTCCGGAGCGCCCAGGACGCCGATTACGAAGCTCGACCCCATTGCGGCGTAGATGGCGGCGCCCGCCGCAGCGAGGCTGGCTCCGATGGCTCCAACCCTGCCGGCCCGGGTGGCCAGCCAGCCTCCCGCGGCAAGAAGGGCGAGCATCAAAAGGACGGGCGGCACTACCGCCTTGAAGACGAGGAACGAGATGGCGGCCAGGCCGGCCGCTGCTCCCAGGGCGGCCCCACTGAGAAGTCTCCTCCAAGTCATGCCGCCAGTCGGGTGCTTCGAGATTCCCTCAACGCCATGGGCACCCGCAGGCTTTTTCTCCTGAAGCGTCTGTGCCATTTCGCCTCCTCCTTCCAGCCGGCGCCGGGAATGGCCGGCAAACGGTTTGAATTCGAACGAACTCTCTCCCGGAAACTTTGGAGGCGACTAGGACGCGGTTAGGACGGGCGTCCTAGTAGCCTCCAAGCCAGCGGGCCGATACTCGGGCCATGACAAAAGCAACCGAGCACTCAGGAGCGATCGCAGCGGGGATTCCCCCGTTGCTGCTCCGCCAGATCGACCTGAGCGACGCCGCGAACTCAGCTCTCAAGCTGCTCTTCTGCAGCTGCCCGAAGTGGGTGTGGGAGGAGAGCTTCTGCAACGTCCGTCTGTTCGCGCTGGTGGACGTCGCCGACGCAGGGCTTCCTTCCCCGGCCGCCGCGGCGCTCACGGTGGATCTGGACCAGCAGACGGTCCAGCTGGAGCGGCTCTTCGTTCATCCCGGATTTCCCCAGGCCAGCACCACGTGCCGTCTGGTGACCGGTCTCGCGGACAGGCTACGAGCTGCAGGCGCCACCCTTCTGAGAGTTCGGCCGGGTGACGATCCAAAGCAGCTGGAGCAGCAGCTGCAGGCCGGGTTTCGCCGGTCGGCGGTGGCTCCGGGGTGGATGGAAATCGCGCTTTGAGTATCCGCCCCAGGTGGGGCGGCCAACGAGGGAGGTAGAGACATGACTCTGATTCAGTTCTTCCTGGCGGTGCCCGTGGCCCTGCTGGCAGTGCTCCTGTTCCACGACTTCATGGCCGGCCTGGGCGAGGACCGCCTGTGGGGCCCGCCGCTGGCG
>DATAAN010000224.1:0-3333 GCA_036260105.1 Actinomycetota bacterium | reverse complement strand
GCCTCGGCCACGGCCACGGCGGCCGCGTGGGCGAAGCGGTTGGAGGAGCCGATGACGAACCGCTCGAAGGTGTACTTGGGCGTCAGCTGGGGACGGTCGGCGGCCGGCTGGGGTGCGGCGGCCGGCCGCAGCTGCTCCTCGTCGCCGGTGTCCTCAAGCGGCCCGACGGTCACCCGGATGTCCAGGGGCCGGCCCGCGACCCGCCCAAGGGCCGCGACCACCGTCGGCGTGTACCGCTGCTCGATCCATTCCTTGACGAACTCGTCGGGAACGGCCAGGACCAGCGTGTCCCCGGACAGCGCCACCGGGCGGATTTGGTTCAGCCAGGCCTTGTGGGTCGACCCGGCGCCGTCGAGCGACTCGAGGCACGCCGTCCAGATCGCCGCCGCGTCGTCATGGAACCCTTCGACCACAGCCGCCTCATCCCTTTCCGGCAATCGAATCCTCCGGATCTCGACAGTGTGCGCCCGGTGTGCGACACACCCTCTGCGACCGGTGGACCCGCCGCAACCTACATATCCACACCCCCATCCACAGGTGTGGAGAACCCAAACCTCTGGACGCGGTGGCCCAACCGGGCCGGTACCGGGAGAGACGGCAGACCCTCGTCGCAGAGGGTAGATGGCCGTGACGGGGAAGCCGGGCCAGACGTGTGGGCCGCCGACTGAAGGCGGGCCGGAGAATAGCATCGGCGCCCCAGGGCTCTCAAGGGCTCGCCTCCAGAGTCAGCAAGGGTATGGAGGGCGCCTGGCGGGCCATCCGGCCGCGTTGACGTTGTTCGCGCGAGGCCCGTACCATCGTCCTTCGGCGCGTTCTCGCGCCCTCACTCTGCCTGCCCTCCGCCTCGACCGGGTTTAGGAGCCGTCGTCGTGAAGCGTACATTCCAGCCAAACAACCGTAAGCGGGCCAAGACTCATGGCTTCCGCATCCGGATGCGCACGCGCGCCGGCCGCTCGATCATCGCCCGCCGCCGGGCCAAGGGCCGCATCCGGCTCGGGGCCTGAGGAGCACCGGTGACCCACCTCGCCGCGCTGGGAGCCGGAGCCCCGGGCCGTCCGGCCCGAGTTGAGGCTCCGCTCGGAGACCGGGGTGCGCCATGGCGACGTTGAACCGGCTGAGCTCCCCGTCGGCCTTCCGGTCGGTGTTCTCGACCGGTCGTTCCTATGCGCAGGGCGCGGTCGTGCTGTACGTGGCCAAGCGGGCAACCGGGGCCGGGCCGGCCAGGGCCGGGCTGGTGGTGAGCCGGAAGGTCGGCGGCGCCGTCGCCCGCAACCGGGCCAAGCGCCTGCTCAGGGAGGCGCTGCGGCTGGAGGGCAAGGAGCTGCCCGAGGGCCTCGACCTGGTCGTCGTGGCCCGGCCGAGCGTCGCCGGCGCCTCCTACGGGCAGATCGCCGGCGACATCCGGGACCTGCTGAACGCGGCCGGCCTGCGCGGAGGCGACGGCGCTTGAGCGATCGCCTGGCCAGGACGCCGGCGCCGAGCGGGGCGGCCGCCGTGCTGATGGCGCTCATCGGGGCCTACCAGCGGTACATCAGCCCCTTTCTGGGGAACCGCTGCCGCTTCCACCCTTCGTGCTCGGCGTACGCCAAGACGGCGATCGAGACGCACGGAGCCCTCCGCGGCTCCTGGCTGGCGCTGCGCCGCCTCGTGAAGTGCCAGCCGTTCCATCCGGGGGGCTTCGACTACGTTCCACCCGCAACCGGTCGCGTGAAGCCGGGCCGCAAGGGGTACGGTGAGATGGTGAGGGCCGGCCGGGTCGGCCCGCCCGAGAGAGGCTCCTCGTGATCGAACTCTTCAACAGCTTCCGTGATGCGCTCTACCACGTCCTGACGTTCTTCCAGGACCTGGTCGAGCCGCTCATGGCGAGCCAGAGCTACTGGTTCGCGATCGTCATGCTGACGATCGCCGTGCGGATCCTGCTCATCCCGCTCACCGTCAAGCAGGTCAGGTCGACCCGGGTCATGCAGGAGCTCGCCCCCGAGATCAAGAAGCTCCAGGCGAAGCACAAGAACGACAAGACGAAGCTCAACGAAGAGATGATGACGCTCTACAAGGAGCGCGGCTTCAACCCGATGGCCGGCTGCTGGCCGCTGCTGGCCCAGATGCCGTTCTTCTTCGCCCTCTACCAGGTCATCTACGCCAAGCAGATCGCCGGCGGGCCCAACGTCCTCATCGGCAAGACCTTCTTCGGCGTACCCCTCGAGACGCACTGGTGGGCACTGCCCGGCTGGGACAAGCTCTTCTCGGCGGCTGGTCTGACGATCCTGGCGCTGACCACGGCGATGTCGCTGACGACCTACATCTCCCAGCGCCAGCTCATGAGCAAGCAGACGGCCGAGGTGAACCCTCAGCAGCAGATGATCATGAAGATCATGCCGCTGATGTTCTTCGTGTTCGCGGTCAACGTGCCCCTGGCGGTCATCGTCTACTGGGTCACCACCAACTTCTGGAGCGTCGGCCAGCAGTACATCCTGCTCCGCAACGCCCCCGCGCCGGCGGGGGCCGTGCAGGCCGCGACCGCCGGGGCCCCCGCCCTGGTCGAGAATGGCGAGGAGCGCAAGGGCATCGGTCCCCTGAGCATGTTCCGTGGCTCCTCCCAGTCGCGGGCCGCCGAGGAGCGTTCCCCGGCGACCAACAAGAACGGCAACCGCAGCGCCAAGGCCGGGAACGGCAAGGCATCACCCAAGCAGGGTGGACCAGCGGCCAAGGGAGGAGCCCAGGCCAGGCAGGGCCAGGGCCAGAGTGGCCGGCAGGGCACCAGCGGCAACCGGAGGTCGGGCAGCCGCTCGTCCGGAAAGGGCAAGTCGAGTGGCCCACGCCGAGGCAAGCGCTAGGACCATCGAAGCGGCCGCCACCGCCGCGGCCGCCCAGCTGGGCCTCCGCGCCGACCAGGTCGACGTTGAAGTCCTGGAGGATCCAGTCCCTTCGACCTTCGGCTATATCGGGTCTCCAGCCCGGGTTCGGGTAACGGCCCGCCCGACGTCAGGTGCCGGCGATGCGGAGGGAGCTGGAGCGGGGGGTCAAGGCGGGTCCATTCCCGCTGGCGCCGATCCTGTCGCGGGAATCGCCCAGGGCTCCGCTGCTCCTTCTCCACCAGCTGGCGCCCGGGACTCCGATCCGTCCGCCGCAACTGGTGCGCACGAGTCTGGTCCCGTCGGCGTCCGGGGCTCCGTTGGTTCCGGCTCGACGACCGCAGCCGGCGCTCCTGCCACCCCCACCCCGGGCACCGCTGTTCCCGCCGCCGGTCCCTCGCCGGCCTCCGCCGCTTCTCCGCCGGCCTCCGCTCCCGCCCCTGACGCCGGCCCCCCGGCGCCTCCGGGGCCGAGTTCCGGT
>DATAAN010000223.1:0-4289 GCA_036260105.1 Actinomycetota bacterium | reverse complement strand
AGCGGCCCCAGCGCTGGCCGTGCTCGACCGACTCGAGGAGGAAGGAGACACTGTCGGGCTCGGCCCCCTGGACCAGCTTCATGTAGGTGGAGACCGGCGTCTCCAGGTCTGCGATCACCTCGGTCCACACCGGGACCACGTTGTGCTGCCGCCTCAGCGCTTCGAAGTGCTCCTTGCCCGGCAGGTACTGCGAGGTCAACTGAGAGCGCGATAGAAGCAGGTGCGCTCGCCGGTGTGGCAGGCGGGGCCGTCGGCCCGGACCTTGACCAGCAGGACGTCGGCGTCGCAGTCGACCAGCACCTCGTCGACGTGCTGCATGTTGCCCGACGTCGCGCCCTTGTTCCAGAACTCCTGGCGGCTCCGGCTCCAGAACCACGTGGTCCCCGTCTGCCGGGTGCGGGCTATGGACTCGGCATTCATCCACGCCATCATCAGGATCTCGCCGGTGGCGGAGTCCTGGACGATGGCCGGGATGAGCCCCGCCGAGTCGAACTTGAGCGACGTGGTGTCCACTGAAGCGAGCATCAGAGGCTGATCATCCTTTCCAGGGCCAGGCGAGCCCGGTCGGCCACGTCCCGGGGGACGGTCACTTCGAACTGCAGATTCTCCAGGCTGGCGACGAGCTTGGCCGGTGTGATCATCTTCATGTACCGGCACACCGCCGCCTCGTTGGCCGCGAAGAACTCCTTCTGGGGGTTCTTCTTGCGGAGCGAGTGCAGCAGGCCCGTCTCGGTCGCAACGATAATCTGCCGGGCGGCGGACTGGGCGGCCGAGGTCTGCATTCCCGAAGTGCTCAACAGGTGCGTCCGCTCGGCGGGAAGCGCTCCTGCCGAGGCGAGGTAGAGGGCGTGGGACGCGCATCCGCACTCCGGGTGGATGTAGAAGTCAGCCTCCGGGTGCTCGGCCAGGCGGGCGTCGATGTCGGCGGGAGTGATGCCGGCGTGGACGTGGCACTCGCCCATCCACAGGTGCATCTTCCGGCCGGTGACCCTCTCGACGTGGGCGCCGAGGAACATGTCCGGCAGGAAAAGGATCTCTTTGCCGGGGTCGATGGAGGCAACCACCCGCGGCGCGTTCGCCGAGGTGCAGCAGTAATCGGATTCCGCCTTCACCTCCGCGGAGGTGTTGACATACGACACCACCACGGCGTCCGGGTGCTCGGCCTTCCACGCTCTCAGCTGCTCGGCGGTTATGGAGGCGGCAAGCGAGCAGCCGGCCTGCAGGTCTGGGATGAGCACCTTCTTGCCCGGAGCGAGGATCTTGGCCGTTTCCGCCATGAAGTGGACGCCGCAGAACACGATCACGTCGGCGCCGGTGCCGGCGGCCTTGCGGGACAGCTCCAGCGAGTCGCCGACGATGTCGGCGACCTCGAGGATCCAGGGCTCCTGATAGTTGTGGGCGAGGATCACCGCGTTGCGGCTCGCAGCCAGAGCGCGCACCCTGGAAGCCCACTCGTCGTAGGCTCCGGTGGCCAGGTCCTTCTCCAGGATTCCCATCATTCAAGCGTACTGTTTAGGAGAACTCACCGCCTATGAACGACGACCTCCACCTCGACCCCGGCGCCCTGCGGCTCCTGGTGCAGCGGACCCTCATCGAGGACCTCTCCGATACCGGGGACGTCACATCGGACAACATCCTGGCCGCCGACCTCACTGCCTCGGCCCGCATTGTTGCCAAGTCGTCCGGAGTGCTGGCCGGCAGGCCGGTCGCCGAGGCGGTGTTCGCCAAGATGGACGAATCGCTGGAGCTGGAGTGGCTGCTAAACGACGGAGCCCCCCTCCAGGCCGGCGCGGAGGTGGCTCGGATCTCGGGGAGGGCCCGCTCCATCATGGCGGCGGAGCGGGTGGCGCTGAACTTCCTCCAGCACCTGTCAGGCGTGGCGACTCTCACCGCTGCCTTCGTCGACCACTGCGCGCCCCACGGCGTTCAGCTTCTGTGCACACGGAAGACGCTTCCCGGCCTTCGGGCGGTTCAGCGCTACGCGGTGGCAGTCGGAGGAGGCAGTCTGCACCGGGAGGGCCTGTACGACGCCATCCTGATCAAGACCAACCACTGCAAGCTGGCCGGCGGTATCGGCGAGGCGGTGCGCCGGGCGAAGAGCCGCAGCACCCTGGAGGTGGAGGTCGAGGTACGCGACCTGAACGAGCTCCGGGAAGCCGCCGAAGCGGGGGCCGAGCGGGTGCTGCTGGACAACGCCGAGCCGGAGCTGGTGGCTGAAGCGGTGCGGATCAAGCCGCAGGGGCTGTTCCTGGAGGTGTCGGGAGGCGTCTCTCTGGACACCGTCGGAGCAATTGCGGCCCTGATGCCGGATGCGATATCAGTCGGCCGGATCACCCACTCAGTTCCCGCCGTCGACCTCGCACTCCACGTCAGGTAGGCGTCAGGCCTCATCCTCGATGTTCAGCGAGGCCGACTCGAGCACCCGGGCCAGCTCCCGCACGGTCGACTCCTCAACCGGCTCCTCGGACGACAGCAGCGCCTGGATGAGCGTTCCGTTCCTCCGCAGAAGGATCGTCCCGAGGTGCAGTCGCTGCTCCCCCAGCTCCAGCGTCGCCAGGGTGGCCACCCGGTCCTCCGCCAGCCGTCCGATGTCGACGAGTGGCCCCTGCCGGTAGGTCTGGGTCTCTCCGTCCTGGCCGACCGCGGTCTGCGGCGGGCAGTCCGGCCGGATGTCGTCGCGGATGGAAGCGACCAGCTCCTCGGCTTCCGACTCGTCGACCACGAGGATCGCCTCGGTGAGAGCCGCAGTCTCACCGACGAACACGGCGACGAGCCGGTTGTCGGTCTGAGGCTGGGGAATGGTTGCGCCGCACGGCCCCACCAGGGTCGGCTGGTCGAATTGCGCAGCTTCGTCGGCTCCCAGGCGCTGCATCGGCTGGAGCCCCGGGACCAGCAGGAGGTCGACCGCCCGCACGATTCCCGGCTCGAGCTCCTTCGGGTCGGGCGACGGCGGAGGTCCGGAACGGCCGGGCGGGCGGCAGCCGGCGGCGACGACCAGCATCAGAGCCGCGGCGACAACCCGCCGCAGGACGCCCGGGCGCCCACCCCTCCGAAAAGCCATCCCGGCCACCTCCGCTCCTCGACGGCCGGAGCCGTTGTGGCGGTCAGCTTACAAAAAACTGCCTCTGGTGGGACCGCTCGGTGTCGCCGAAGTACTCCCGCCACCAGTCGTCGGTGCGAAGGTGGCTGGGCGAGAAGCCGGCTCTTTGCGCTTGCGGAGAAGCAGCCCACTCCCGGAAGGCGAAGTGGTTGTACATGCGCATGAACTCGCCCAGGTAGATCTCGGCGACCCGGCGGTTCCCCCGGACGACCAGCATGTTCTCGTCGTTGTCCGTGGTGGACGAGTCGCTGAAGTTGGCCGACCCGGTCACGACGATGGGGTCGGGACCCAGCGGATCGACCAGCAGATACTTGGTGTGCAGGTACTGGACTGCGTGGTTGAGGCCGGACAGCTTCTCGGCCCTCCACCGGTCGAATGCGTTGAGCTTGAGGTAAGCGCCGACGGCGAAGCGGTTCTCCGGCAGGAACCGCAGCTTTCGGATTGCCTCAACGGCGCGCTCGCGCGCCGGTCCCGGGGCCATCGGCCGTACCTCCTTCTCCAGCAGGGCATACCTCATGGGGGCCTTGCTCGTCCGGTAGACCTCCTGGAAGCGCTCGTGCATGCCGAATGCGAAGGTGGCGAAAAGGCCCTGCTTGGCCCCGGCCGCCAGCGAGACGTACCACTCCAGAGCCTCGAGGCTCGTGCGGGGGCTGAAGATCGGGACGGCGCCGGCCGGAGGAAGCCCGGACGGTACGGGGAACTCCTGCACCAGCGCCGGCCGAAGCTCCTTGGACGGCGGGTCCTTCGACAGCCGCTCCCAGTAACGGCTGTAGGCGGCGGCGACCTCCGGCTCCTGGACGATGTGCACCCCGTTCGAGTGCCCGAAGATGCCCCCGACCGTGAAGTTCGTTCCGCCGGTCATCACCGCCTTCGGGATGCCCTTCTCGAGCAGGACGACGAATTTGTTGTGACTGATCTCGTTGGGGTTCGACTCCCGGGGGATGCACAGGTCCTCGATGCCGGCCGCCTTGATCGCCGCCGCATTCTTCGCTCCCGGAGACTTCTTGCGATGGTCGTAGACGATCCGCACCGACGCACCGGAGGCTGAGATGTCGCCGAGCAGCGAAAGGAACGGCTCATAGTGGAATTCGTAGGCGCAGACCCGCAGCTCGAAGTCGGGGCCGCTCGCCTGGCGAGCAAAACCCTCGATCGCTTCGTAAAGGCCTCGGGAAAGCCAGTCGAACGCAGC
>DATAAN010000222.1:0-2381 GCA_036260105.1 Actinomycetota bacterium | reverse complement strand
GGAACACGCCGGGCCCGCCCATCGCCGTCGAGAGCTCCCCGGTGGCCGCCAGCATCGCGTCCCGCAGCTCTTCGGCGGTCAGCCGCCGCGCCGCGAAGCGGGCCAGCAGCTCATTGTTCGGATCGAGTTCCGCCAGCCGTTCCGGATCGGGATGCTCGCCGCTGCGGCGGTAGGCCTCGCTCGTCATGATCAGCCGGTGCAGCTTCTTGATCGACCAGCCGTTCGCGACGAACCACTCGGCCAGGAAATCGAGCAGTTCGGGATGCGACGGCTTGGCACCGGTCTTGCCGAAGTTGTTCGGCGTGGGCCAGCAGGAGCCCCTGCGGCACCAGGCCGATGACCACCACCAGCCTCTGGACCAACTCGACAAACGGGTCGTGCGCGGCGACCGCGCCGACGGTCAACACCACCATCAGGAACGCCGCTACCAGTATCATCAGCCGGATCATCCCGTTGATTTCGCGCTGCAACGGTGTCACCACATGACGTTCGGCGCGGGCACCGGCGGTAACCCGATTGGCGAAGCTGGCTGCACCGATCTGTTGTGCCTCGAAGCGGGCGCCGCCCGTAACGCAAAAGCTCCCCGAGAAGACCTGGTCACCGGCGCGCTTACGGACCAGGTCCGACTCTCCGGTGAGCTGCGACTCATCCACCTCCATCGGCCCGTCGCCCACCACCGTGCCGTCGACCACGATCTGGTCGCCCGGACCGACCATCAGCAGGTCGCCGCGCACGATCTCGGCAGGGTCGACGATTTGCTCTCGACCGTCGCGGATGACCTTCGCCGTCGGACGGGTGAGCAGGGCGATCTTGTCGAGCTTGCGTTTGGCGCGCACCTCCTGAAAAACGCTGACGGCGACGTTCGCGAGCACCACTCCCATCGGGAGGATCGCGTCGAACGGGCGTCCGAGGATCACCAGCAGCAGGCACAGGACATAAAAGACGTTGTTTATGAAGCTAAAGACGTTTTCGAGGACGATCTGGCGATAAGTGCGCCCGGGGGCCGGCGGCGGAGCGTTGACCTCGCCACGCGCCTTGCGCGCCGCCACGTCGTTGGCTGACAGCCCGCCGATAGGATCGGTTACCACCTCTGCGGTCATCCTCTGCCTCCTCTCCCGGTACCCCTCAACCTTACCTACTTTCCTGGTACCCCTCAACCGTTTGTGGTCCGAGATCTTTCAACCGTATGTAGATAGATATCGGTCCGTCCGAGAGAGACTCTCTAAAAGGAGTCGAGAAGTAGAAGAGAGGCCCCTTATTGCCACTAGAGGCTCTAAAACTATTTTAGGTCTTGCCCTTACGTTTCCGGCAGCTCTCCGGTAGCCCCTGGATGCCGGAAGAGCCGTCCGCCCCAGCGCAGCCACGCCAGGTTGCCGTCGGCGTCTCGGATGAAGTCCGCCCGGGTGCCCTTCGGCTCCCCGCTGTCGGCGTCGTAGACGAGCACGTAGTCGTCGTGGTAGAAGGCCAGGCGCTGCTCTACCCACGGCTCCAGTTCCTCCGGCTCCGCGATGTCCTCGGGGTCACCAGGGACGGCGGCCGACTCGGGGCGCTTCAGCAGCGTCATGTGCAGCTGGCCGTTGTCGGCCTTGAGGTCCGCATCAAGGGGTCTTAGACCGTCATCGTCCATAAACCGCCCGATGTAGAGGCCTTCGTAGGGGGCCAGCTCGGCGTCGGTCAGCGCGCGGGGCTCGGCCGGGGTGTTGCTGACCCCGGCGAACCGCCGCAGCGCCCAGTCGTCCATGATCAGGTCGCGTTGGAGCCTGGGCCCGCCATTAGAGTTGGTGAGCACGATGATGGCGAACCCCCGTTCGGGGACCATGGTGAAGCCCGTGTACCAGCCCGGCCAGGACCCGCCTTTCTCGACGATCGGCACGCCCTCGGCGCTGGGCCGCAGCTCCCAGGTCACCCCCACCCCGTCGAGCTCGAGGATCAAGGTCCCGCCGGGCCCCGGGTTGGAGCGCATGGCGACCAGCGACTCGTTCGTGAGGAGCTGGGTACCGTCCTCCGCCCTCCCGTCGCTGAGGTGGAAGGTGGCGTATTGGATCAGGTCCCGAACGCTGGAGAACAGGCCGCCGGACGGGCGCATTTGGCGAGGCATGTCGAAGAGCGAGTTATCGAGCACGGGCTCACCGTCGACGATGTTGTGCGGGCCGGCCACGTTGGAGCTGGCTAGCGAGTCGGCTAGCTCGCTCTCGTCGGAGAAGAAGCGGCTGCGGCTCATCCCCAGCGGCTCTAGCACCAGCTCCCGCACCGCCTCCTCGTAGGTCGAGCCGGTCACCACCTCGATCAGGCGCCCTGCCAGCGCGATGGCGGCGTTGTTGTAGGCGAACACCTCACCCAGCGGCGTCAGCTGCGGGGATCGCGTGGCTCCCGCAGCTGAC
>DATAAN010000221.1:0-2831 GCA_036260105.1 Actinomycetota bacterium | reverse complement strand
GCCAGGTTGCCGAGGTTGGCGGCGACTCCGGGCTGCGCCTCGGCAGTGAACAGCGGCGCCAGCTCCGGATGCCGGCCCTCCTGCCACTTGGCCGGGTCGAGGAACGCGGCGTCGTAGAAGGCGTTCATCAGCGCCGCGATCTTGGGCGCCTCCGCCTGCGCCTTCTGCCCCGAGTCCGGGCGGTCCTGGGGGTCGATCGCCCTAACCTCGCCCAGCTGGAAGTTCGGCTCGGACGATACGGGCGCCTCGGCTTTCTGCTTGCCGGGAAGCACCTCGGCCGCTCGGTTGCAGGCACCGAGCAGCAAAGCGCACAAGGACAGCGCTAGAAGGATCCGGGGGAGGCGGTTCGTCGGCACGGGGACGTATTCTTGCCTACCGGTGGCCGGCGGTTCAAACACCCGCCTGCTTCTGCCATGCCGCCCGACGGACGACCGCGGCAAGCGTGGATATAATCGGCCCGGCGGAAAACTACCCCGGCGCCCTCGGAACTTGGGCTGCCCGCTCCAATCGCTAACTCTTGGGAGGCTCATCCAGCATGCCTGGCACCGCACTACTCGCCGTCGAAGGCGGGTCAATAGACGTACAGCTCAACTCTTTCGAGGAGCTCTCGCTCTACATCATCCTGGGAATCTCTCTCCTCGCCCTTCTGGTCGCCGGATACTTCGCTCGCCAGGTGCTGGCCGCTCCGCGGGGGACTCCTGAGATGATCGCCATCTCCGACGCCATCCAGGAGGGCTCCCGGGCGTACCTACGCCGGCAGTTCAAGACCCTGGCGATCTTCGTCGCTCTGTTGACCCTCGGCCTGTTCTTCCTCCCGGTCGGGGAGGTCTCGGGCGAGCCGGGCACCGTCAAGTTCGCCCGCTCTATAGCCTTCCTGCTGGGTGCCGGGTTCAGCGCGTCCATCGGCTTCGTCGGCATGACGCTGGCGGTCAAGGCGAACGTACGAGTAGCCAACGCCGCCCAGGAGTCCCAGAAGAGGGCCCTCACCATCGCCTTTCGGGCGGGCGGCGTCTGCGGAATGTTCACGGTCGGTCTGGGCTTGCTCGGGGCGGCCGCTATCTTTTTGATCTTCCGGGGCGACGCCCCCACGGTGCTGGTAGGCTTCGGCTTCGGCGGCGCACTCCTGGCGATGTTCATGCGAGTCGGCGGCGGCATCTTCACCAAGGCAGCCGACGTCGGCGCCGACCTGGTCGGCAAGATCGAGCAGGGCATCCCGGAAGACGACCCCCGCAACGCCGCCACCATCGCCGACAACGTCGGTGACAACGTCGGCGACTGCGCTGGTATGGCGGCAGACATCTTCGAGTCCTACGAGGTGACCCTGGTCGCCGCGCTGATCCTCGGCTTCACCGCCTACAGCACCTTCGGGCCCAGGGGGGCGGCCATCGGCGTGATGTTCCCGCTGTTGGTGCGGGCGATCGGCGTTATCACCTCGATCATCGGAATCTATCTGGTCAACCCCCGCAGTGAGTCCGAGAGCGGAATCAAGTCGATCAACCGGGGGTTCTTCTACTCGGGCATCCTCTCAGCGCTGGCGGTCTTTGCCCTTACCTACCTCTACTTCCGTCCCAACGGCGACGTCGACTGGGATCCGGCATGGGCGGTCCTGCTGGGCCTGGTACTGGCGGCGGTCATCCACTACCTCACCGAGTACTACACCTCCACTGAGAAGAAGCCGGTGAAGGAGATCGCCGCCGCCACGCAGACCGGCCCGGCCACGACGATCATCTCCGGATTCGCCTTCGGCCTGGAGTCGACCGTGTGGTCGATCATCGCCATCGCCGGCGCCATCGGCGGCGCCTTCCTGCTGGGAGGCGGCGACGAATCCAAGGCGCTCTACATGATCGCCCTCACCGGTATGGGCATGCTGACCACGGTCGGAGTCATCGTCTCGATGGACACCTTCGGCCCGATCTCGGACAACGCTCACGGCGTGGCCGAGATGTCGGGCGGCCTCGGCGGCAAGGCGGACGAGATCATGACCAGCCTGGACGCGGTGGGCAACACCACCAAAGCCATCACCAAGGGCATGGCGATCGCCACGGCGGTCATCGCAGCCACGTCACTGTTCGGGTCCTTCCGGGACTCAGTGATCGACGTAGGGGGTGAGATGTTCCGTGAGTTCGCCATCCGGGTCGACCGTCCCGAGGTCCTGATTGGCCTGCTCATCGGCGGCGCCGTGCCGTTCCTGTTCTCCTCCCTGACCATCTCTGCGGTCGGCCGCTCGGCCTTCGCCGTGGTCCAGGAGGTGCGCCGCCAGTTCCGGGAGCACCCCGGGATCATGGACTACACCGAGAAGCCCAACTACGCCCGGGTGGTCGACATCGTCACCAAGGCGTCGCTGCAGGAGCTGGCCACCCCCGGCCTGCTGGCGGTGCTGACCCCGATCCTGGTCGGGTTCGCCCTCGGCGCCGAGGCGCTGGGTGCCTTCCTGGCCGGCGTCATCCTGTGCGGCCAGCTGCTGGCGGTGCTGCTCAGCAACGCAGGTGGTGCCTGGGACAACGCCAAGAAGCTCATCGAAGAGGGCGCCTACGGCGGAAAGGGCTCCAGCTCCCACGAGGCCGGCGTCATCGGCGACACCGTTGGTGACCCGTTCAAGGACACGGCCGGTCCGGCGCTGAACCCGTTGATCAAGGTCATGAACCTGGTGGCCGTGCTGGTAGCGGTCCCCGTGGTGACGGTCATCAACGTCGACCCGGACCCTGCGGTCCGCATTGCCGTGGTGGTCATCTCGGCCGCGATCCTGGCCTGGACGCTTCGAACCTCCCGTAACCGCCAGGCGGAAGGCATGAACATGTCCGGCGCAGAGGCTTCGAGCCTGTCCTAACCAG
>DATAAN010000220.1:0-20387 GCA_036260105.1 Actinomycetota bacterium | reverse complement strand
AACCCGCCATGCCCACTCAGCTCCAAGCTGCGCGGCACGGAGGACCTCCGGAAAGTTAGCGCCGATTGCCATCTACATCGCCCGACGAACGGTTGGGCGACGCTGTGCCCTGGACACCTGTCCAGCCTGGGTAGCCGGCGGTCCTACTTCTTGCCCTTGGCGGCCTGTGACGCCGTCTGGGCGGTTCCCGAGTCGTCGTTGTCGTCGTCGTCGGTTCCGCCATCGGTGTCAACGCCGCCACCCTGCACCTTGCCGGAAGCCGCCTGGGAGACGGCCTTGCCGCGCTCCGGGCCGGGCTCGGTGGAGTTGATCGCCTCGTGGACGGCGGCGCTGGTTGCACTGCCCTTGGTCGTGCCGTCGGCCTGGGTGTCGGTCCCGCCGGCCGGCTTCTGCCGAGCTGCCTCGGAGACGGCCTTGCCGCGCTCCGGCCCGGGCTCCGTGGCGTTGATCGCTGCGTGCACGTCGGCGCTGGAACTCTTGCCGGACTTCGTCACGTCGTCCTCGCCGGCTTCCTCGCCGGTGTCGGTGCCGTCGTCGACGACGTCATCCAAGTCGTCCGTAACGTCGTCGAGGTCGTCCGTCACGTCGTCGAGGTCGTCATTCGACGTCGGAAGGTCGATGCCGACGTTGTCGGCCGCCATGGCGACGGTGTCCTGGATCTGGTCGGGCAGCTCGCCGGCTGCCGCAAGTCCGCCGGTGGCGGCCATGGCAACGGCGACGCCGCCGGCGGCCAATTTGGCCGTAAGGGATGCGAAAAGTGAGCTGAGCACGAATTTCCTCCTTCGCTTCGGTAGCCGGGAAGCCTGGTAGTCAGATCCCGCGGCTTTGCTGGCCGGCCTCGCGACCGGTTCGCCTTTTTCGACGAAGAGTTGAGCGGTCTCCACCATTGCCGCCACGTGGCTGTCCTCGACCGACGGTGCGGGGCGCATTTCTGCAGCCCGCTTGAGCTGGTCGACAAAGGCGGCCAGCACGTCGTCCTCCCGGCCGGCGTTGGGCCCATTGCCGCTCAGGATTGCGTCCAGGTTGTCGTCGCTACGGCTGCGGAGTTTTCTCATCTCATTGAAGTAACCGCCGGGCGGAGGCGCCGCGATACCGCCGGCGGCGAATGTTTCTCTGGTCAGGCGAAGTTGGGTAAGAACCCTGTGCCTAGAGAAAGGAATCCAGCCCCATGGGAAACAAGAGCAACGGCAAGGCCCTCAAGAAGGCCAAGAAGACATTGCGCAAAGCCCGCAAAGCGGTGAAGGCACTCCGGGGAAGGGCCAAGAAGGGCAACCCGAAGAAGGGCAAGGGGAAGAAGGCAAAGAACTAGACCTCGCAGCCCCTTCTAAGCCCAGCCCTCCAGCGCCCTCTCCGCCTGATCCATCATCAGGCTGATGATTACCCCCACCGGCAGGACCTGATGGATGTTGCCTGCGCTCTCCCCGGTTAGCGGGATGAGCTCGTGGGCTCGACCGCTGCGCATCGCCTCCATAAGCTCGCCCCTGATTGCGTCCAGCTGAGCGGGCACGTCGGCCAGGCGGTCGTTCCAGGTGGCGACGAAGGGAGTTCTCAGGCTGCGGGGGACCGTGACCCAACCGCCTTCCGTCAGTCCGGGGACCACCTGCTCGGCAAACTGGACCTTCACCGTGTCCTCGGACTGTGCCTCGACGATCTGCCGTTTCCACTCCTCGCTCACCGCGGCCTCGGTGGAGGCCAGAAAGCGGGTACCCATGTTGACTCCCGCCGCCCCCAGCACGAGGGCCGCCGCCAGGCCCCGCCCGTCGGCGATGCCGCCTGCCGCCACCACCGGGATGGGGGCCACTGCGTCGACCACCTGGGGCACCAGGGCCATGGTGCCGATCGAGCCGCTGAAGCCGCCGGCTTCGGCGCCCTGGGCGATGATGGCGTCGGCTCCGCCTTCGGCAGCTCGTCGGGCCTGCGTGACCGTGGTGGCCTGAACCAGAAACTTCGCCCCGGCGTCGTGCACGCGGGCGCCGAGGTCGGCCGGCTCGCCCAGCGCAAGCGAGATGACCGGCGGGCGGGCGTCCAGCGTCGCCTGGAACGACTCCTCGTTGAACGGCCGGCGGGTGTGGTTGACGGCGAACGGCTTGTCGGTCAGATCCCTGACCCGGGCGATCTGATCTCGAACGTAGGCGGCGTCCTTGAGCGATGTCGCGATGCTTCCCATGCCTCCGGCGCTGGAGACGGCTGCCACCAGGTCGGCCGACACTTCCCAGGGCCCTCCGAGCGGACCCTGGATGATGGGAACCTCGATTCCGAGAAGGTCGCACAACGGCGTGCTGAGCATCGGTCCCTCCTTCTTCAGGGCGCCAGGATGGTGCCGTCGATCTGGCCGACGCTCCGGTAGCCGCACAGCAGCATGGCTTCCTGGAGCTCGCTTCGCAGTAGCTCGAGGACCCGCACGGCGCCGTCCTCGCCGTCCACTGCCAGGCCCCAAAGGAGCGGCCGGCCGACGAGGACGGCCCTGGCGCCCAGCGCGAGCGCCTTCAACACGTCGCTGCCGCGGCGGATGCCGCCGTCCACGTAGACCTCGCACGCCCCGCCGACCCGCTCGACGACATGGGGCAGCGCATCGCAAGTCGCCGGTGCGGTGTCCAGCTGCCGGCCTCCGTGGTTGCTCACGACGACCGCTCTGGCCCCCTGCTCCGCCGAGCGACGGGCGTCATCTCCCCGGCACACCCCCTTCACCACGACTGGCAGGTCGGTGAGGGCGCATAGCCAGTCCAGGTCGTCGAAGCTGAGCGCAGACTCGAAGTGCTCCCGCACGTAGGACGCCAGGCCGGATCCCTTCACCTGCGGGAGCTCGCCCTTCCCGACGGGGGCGACGTTCGCCACGGCCAGTCCCGGTGGCAGACGGAAGCCGTTGCGGGCGTCCCGCTCCCGGTTCCCCCAGCCCGGAGCGTCGACGGTGAGCACGATTGCCTCGGCGCCCGCCGCCTCCGCCCGGGCGACCAGCTCCCGCGTCACGCCCCTGTCCTTATATATGTAGAGCTGGAACCACTTCGGACTCGCGGCCTCGGCAAAGACATTTTCCATGGCGGTCGTCGACAGAGAGCTGAGGCAAAAGGCGGTGCGGGCCCTGGCGACGGCCCGGGCGGCAGAGATCTCACCGTCCGCGCAGGCCAGCTTGTGGAAGGCCGTGGGGGCGACCAGGATGGGCATCGAGACCGCCGCGCCCAGCACCGTTGTGGTGAGGTCCACCTCTGCAACTCCGGCCATCACCCGGTAGTACAGCTTCAACCGCTGCCAGGCGGCGACGTTCTCCCCGAGAGTGATCTCGTCGAAGGCCCCGCCGTCGTAGTAGTCGAAGACATCGGATGCCAGCGCCTCACGGGCGGCGCAGCTGTAGTCCGCGACGTTGAGGAGCTTGTTGGCGGTCATGGGACAAAGAATATTCGCGCCGGCGGGCGGAGGGCAGCGTGCCGCTACGCCTGGGAGGACCCGGCGACGGAAGAGGCGAGACGGCCGGCCAGCTCCCGCACGTAGTCCACGAGCTCCGGCGGCTCCAGGATTTCGAAGCCGACTCCGAACCAGCCGAGCCATGCCGCCAGCCACTCGAGCGAGTCGCCTTGAGTTCGCAGCAGGCTTGTGCCGCCGTCGACCTCCTCCAGCTGGCCGTCCTGCGGCCGCACCTTGGAAGCAAGTTCGGCTTTCGGCGCGGAAAGCCGGATGACGGCCTGGTATCGGGTGTACGTCGACGCGATGGCGTCCGCGACGTACGCCGCGGCATCCTCAGCCGGAAGCGGGCGCGGGTGAAACGAGATGCCGTCGGGGGCGCAGTTCCCCAGGCGGTCGACCCGAAAGGTGCGCCAGTCCCGGCGGTCGACGTCCCAGGCGACCAGATACCACCGCCGCCCGGCGGAGACCAGGCGGTGCGGCTCGACGAGCCGCTTGGTGTCGGCCCCCTCCTTGCTCCGGTAGTCGAAGCGCAGCCGCTCCATATCGCGGCATGCCTGGACGATGACGATAAGCGCGTCCGGGTCCACCGTTGGACCATCCGGCGCCGCCATCGGAACGGTGTAGGTCTGCAGGGCGTTGACCCGCCGGCGCAGCCGGGACGGGAGCACCTGTTGGAGCTTGGCGAGCGCCCGGACCGAGGCGTCGTCGATCCCGGCCACCGAACCGCCGGCGGCGAACCGCAGTCCCACGGCAATGGCTACCGCCTCCTCGTCGTCCAGCAGCAGCGGCGGCATGGAGGCTCCCGCCTGGAGGCGGTAGCCTCCGGCAACCCCTGCGCTGGCGTGCACCGGGTAGCCGAGCTCGCGTAGCCGGTCTATGTCCCGGCGGATGGTCCGCGGGCTTACCTCCAGACGCTGGGCCAGCTCGCTTCCCGACCAGTCCCGGTGTGTCTGAAGCAGTGACAGCAAACGCAGGATTCGAGACGTCGTGTCTCCCATGCCGGCCATTGTCCCACCGACTGCGGCCAGCTTCTGTCCTCAATCCACCGAACGACCGACCGGTTGGGTAACGTCAAAACCGAAGGCTGCGGCGGGACGAAGAGGGGGGACTTGGCGATGCGCAGGTTTGTGGTGCTGGCGCTGTTTTGCGTGCTGTTGGGATGCGATCAGGGCGGCTCGCCCGACGCCAAGGCGACCGACGCGGCGGCGACTTCGCCGGCCGCCGGCGCCTCCGCCCTGCCGCCGCCGGTCCAAACGGAGTGCTCGGCCGCCACCCTGTCGGAAGACGTGCCCGAGCCGGCCGGTCTCCCGGCTGCGGTGGCGATGATGCGCAAGGAGATTCTGAAGGCGGCAGTCAGCTGCGACTTCCAGCTGCTTCAGCAGCTTGCGTTGAGGCCGAACGGGTCGTTCCAGTACAGCGAAGATGAAGAGTCGGCAGGGCCGGAAGCCCAGCCGGCCCAGTTCTGGGCTGCCCAGGAGGACGCCGGAGAGGAGCCGATGGCACACCTCATCGGAATTCTCAGCGTTGACTACGAATTTCGGCCGGTCACCGAGCAGGAAGGTCCGGGCACCGGCTCGAACGGCGGGTACTACAACTGGCCCAAGGCCCCGGATCCCGCCGGCTATTCGACCAGCATCACTTCGGCCGGCGACTGGATCTTCTTCCTGAAGCAAAGCCAGCCTGCCGGATAGAGGACGGAATCTGTCCGCAGGGCTCGGTAGTGTGGCTCCCCAGCGACAAAGGAGGCTTTTTGCCGGCTCGAACCGACGGATCGGCGAAAATCCTCAATGCCCGGGCTCTGAACCGGGCAACCCTGGCACGCCAGCTGCTGCTCAACCGCAACGTCGTAACGGCGGAGAAGGTGATCGAACACCTCGTCGGCCTGCAAGCTCAGGTGCCGAGTGACCCCTACATCACCCTGTGGTCGCGGATCGACAACTTCGACCCGCAGGAGCTTTCGGAGCTTCTACTCTCCGCGCGAGCCGTCCGCTGCGGCCTGATGCGGGGAACCATTCACCTCGTGACGGCCCGGGACTGCGTTGGTTTGCGCCCTCTGATGCAGCCGATCTACGACCGGGTCTACGGCAAGGGCCGGACGATGGGCGGCAAGCTCGGCGACGACAAAGAAGCGGTGACGGCGGCGTGCCGGCAGCTGCTGAAGGAGAGGCCACGAACCCGGTCTGAGGTGCGAACCCTGCTGGCGGAGCGGTGGCCCCAGCACGATCCCGAGGCCATGTCCTTCTGCCTGCCGACGCTTCCGGTGGTGCAGATCCCGCCTCGAGGGGTGTGGGGAAAGAGCGGAAAGGCGCGCTGGGCCCTGGTGGAGGACTGGCTTCCCGATCAGCCCGCCGTGGCGCATGCCATCGATGATGTGGTCCTTCGCTACCTTGGGGCCTTCGGGCCGGCGACCGTCGCCGACGTCCGCCAGTGGTGCGGTCTATCCGGGCTCAAAGAGGTGATGGACCGGTTGAGACCTCAGCTGGTGACGTTCCGGGACGATCAGGGCAGGGAGCTCTTCGACCTGCCGGAGGCTCCCCGTCCGGACCCCGAGACGCCTGCGCCGCCCCGCTTCTTCGCCGAGTTCGACAACGTCTTCCTCTCGCACGCCGACCGCTCGAGGATGGCGCCGGAAGAGTTCCGGGAGGGCATGGCGAGCGTGTGGCTCGGGATGCAAGCGCAGAACCTTCCGGTCGGTTTCGGCAGGCCGGAGAGCATGCCGATCAACTGGTCGATGTTCGCAGTGGATGGGTTCCTGTCCGGCACCTGGAAGCTGGATCGGCGCAAGGAGGCGGTCACGCTCATCGTCAGGCCGATGGTCCGGCTGAGCGACGATCAGTCGGCCGAGCTTCTCGAGGAAGCACGGAGGCTGCTCGACTTCCTCACCTCCGGCAGTCAGATCGAGAGGTCCGTAGAGTTCCTTTAGGAATTTTCTTTCCGTTTGTCGATTCCCACCTTCGCCGTTCGACGCTTAGGCGACGGAACACCAAAGGCGACGGAACGCCAAAGGAAAGGAGATCGAGATGAGCAAGCTGGTCGTGGGAACGTTCGTCAGTGTCGACGGTGTCATGCAGGGCCCCGGAGGTCCGGAGGAGGACCGGGATGGCGGCTTCGAGCTCGGCGGCTGGACCGTTCCGTACTGGGACGAGATGATGATGAACCTCATCGGCGAGCAGACGCTGAGTGGCGAAAGGCTGCTCCTCGGTCGCCGGACCTACGAAATCTTCGCCGGGCACTGGCCGCAGGTGGAAGACGACCCCGTGGCCGACAAGCTCAACAACATGCCGAAGTTCGTCGCCTCCAACACGCTGAAGGAGGCCACTTGGAAGAACACGACCCTCCTTCAGGGCGACGTCGCCGGTGAGATCGCCAGGCTGAAGGATCAGGACGCCGGCGACATCCACGTCACCGGCAGCTCGAATCTGATCCAGACGCTTCTGAAGCACGACCTGGTCGACGAGTTCGTGCTCTGGGTATTCCCGGTCGTCCTCGGTAACGGAAAGCGCCTCTTCGGCGGCGGCGCCATGCCTGCCGGCCTGGAGCTCGCCGACTCGAAGGTCTCCACCTCCGGAGTGACCATAAACACCTACCGCAGGGCTGGAGCAGTGCAGGTGGGCTCCTTCGCCCTGGACCAGTAGCCCTCGACCGGCGAGGTGAGGCGAACCGGCGCCGGCCGGCTTGGCAAAGAACCGGCTCGGCCCGGTTCGCCTCCATCTCCGCCTTCCGGAGAAGAACCGGGCGACCCCGTGAGCGGCCGTCAAGGCCGGCACCGCCTCACCAGGATCACCGCTAAGTAACGCTGCAACGACGGTTTACTGCTGATCGGTCGGCGTAGCCGCCGCATGCGGGCGGCGGAAATGCGACTTTTTACGCCGCTATTTCTCGCACCCCTTTTAGACTGAACTGCGTTTACTCAGCAAAGAGTCGGTGGCTAGTCAAAGGCGGAATATGAAGTCGGCATCCCGAATTGTTGTTGCGCTGATCGGCGTCCTGGCGGTTATCGCCACGGGCGTCTTCGTGTGGGTTTCTTTTGGGACATCCCAGGTCTCGAAGGGCAAGGTCGCTTTCAAGGGTGACATCGTCGGGATGGCCGACGACATGCTCGCCGCTTCAGCTGGGGCGACCTCGGCGGCAGCGCCGGCCGAGGCGCCGGCTGTCCCGGATGGCCCGCTCGTCTTTTCGCACCCGGGAAGCTCAATGGTCGCCTACTCGGCGCTGGGCAAGATGGCGATCTACTCGTCGCCCGGAGGTGGCCAGAGCCGGACGCTGGACAACCCGACCCGTGAGGGCATGCAGCTGATCTTCGGCGTCAAAGAGGACCGGGGAGACTGGCTGAGGGTCCAGCTTCCGGTCCGGCCGAACGGTTCCACCGGCTGGGTGAAGAAGTCGGACGTGTTGGTGAAAACGGTGCCGAACCACATCGTCGTCGAGACCGCCAAGCGGCGGCTGAGCGCATGGCGGGGCGACACCAAGCTGTTCGAGACCTCGGTGGGGGTGGGCACCAGCAAGACGCCGACTCCTGAGGGCACTTTCTACGTCGACTTCTCGGTTCCCAACCCGGGCCCGGGTTACGGGGTCCACATGCTGAGTGTCGCCGGCTTCTCGAACGTGCTGCGCAACTTCGGCGGAGGTACGGGTCAGATTGCGATCCACGGTACGGAGGCGGTCCACACGGTGGGCCAGTTCTCGAGCAACGGCTGCCTCCGGCTCACCAACGCGGACGTGAAGAAGCTCGCATCCATCGCAGCGCCCGGCACGCCGGTGTTCATCCTGCCCTAGGGGTCGTCGGGTTCCGTCCCCTACGAGCGGGGACTCAGGTGCTGGATCATACTCTCGAGGAAGGCGTCGACCCGCGACATGAAAGGCAGCCATTCCAGATAGCGGGCGTAAGCCTCGTCCGGGTCTCTTGGCTGCTCGCACTCGGTAAGCTCGTCCATCAGTTTCAACATCTCCAGGAAGCGCGCCATCATGGCGTCGTGTGACCGGCCTGCCGCCAGGTCGCGGGCAAAGCTGACGGCATCAAGCGGCTGATCGGCCGGCCTCCAACTGTCGATCTCGAGAAAGCGCTCCAGTATCTCGTCCGAGATGGACTCGTACGCCGACTTCAACGCCCTCAGCCACGGTTCCTCGCTGATCGGGTCGTCCGAAGGGACGCCCCAGCGCAGGGCGGCGATGACCTTGCCGATCAACCCGAACCGGTAGGGCAGAGCCGCATATCCCCGGCGGCTGTAGAAGTAGTAGACGACGGGGTAGTGCCGCATCCCTTCGTGGTGGGAGATCATGCTCGAGTAGAAGTTGCTCAGTCGCCCGGTGAGCTCGGTGGGCCGGCCGAGGTGGAAGTGAACCTCCAGGATGTGGCGGCTGTCGTAGGTGTGCTCGGACTCGTGGTAGATGTCCGCGGAGAGGATGCTCATGTCCTCGATGACCTTGTAGACGTTGACTACGTACGCGATGGCAATGGTGAGAAACCCGTAGCCGGTCAGCGCCTGTAGCCCGGCGGCCAGCTGGAACGGCGCGGTGACGGGGGCCAGATCGCCGTATCCCAGGCCGGACACGCTGATGCTGCTGAGATACAGGGCCTCCACCGCGCTGGCGTCGAGGCCCTCGGAGAACCGGAATGCCCCTTGGTGGAGGCCGACGTAATAGATGAACGCAAAACCCACCACCTGGAGCGAGATCCACAGCGCCAGGCTGGCCAGGACCATGAGCGGCACGCCGAAGGACAGGGTGAACGCCGCCGAAGTCTCCGGGACCCGGTTGGCGATGCGGCGGAGCACGGACCACACCAGCTTGTACAGCCGCAGGGAAAGCGGACCGGCGGCGTCGTAGTACAGCACGGTCATGAACAGGTCCCAGATCCCGGCGAGGATCAGAACCAGCCCGACTGCAACCCACACCGCGTCCATCCGCTATTTATAGCCGGAGGCCTCGCATGTCCTTTTATTCTCCGCGATGCTCCGCCGAGGTGATCGCAGGCGCTATCCGGGCAGGCGTACCTCCTGTCCCGCCTGGAGCCCGCTCGTTACTTCGATCAGTCCATCCGCCGTGATGCCCAGCTCCACCGGAGTCAGGTCGTCGTTTTCTTTTCCGGCCAGCCGCACGGAGGATCCGTTCCGCCCCTCCACGACGGCCGACACCGGCACCGTTACCACGCCGTTCTTCTCTGCGGTGGTCACGCGTGCCTCCACTTCCGTGCCCGTGGGCACATCGGGCGGCTGCGGCAGCGAGATCGTGATCTCAACCCTGCCCTCCACCTCTTCGCGACCGACCTCGGTCACCGTGCCCGTCTTGGGATCCCGGTCCCAGTCGAGCTCGACCACCTTGTCGAGAGCCCAGTGCTCTCGGTCGTCGACTTCCACGCTGATCGTGACCACGCGGCTTTCGGTGCCGAGGGAGAGAACCGACGTGCCGGCATCGAGCTTTTCCCCCACCGAGACCCGATGGCTGACAACGGCCGCCGGCTCATGGAGGAAGACCACCTCTCCGACCGACACGACGCCGTCGGGAGCCTTGCGCTCGAGGTCCTGCTCCCAGCGCTTCACTGCGGCTGCGGTTGCCACGTCGTAGTGGCGGTCCACCTTCAGCTTCGCCCCGTAGCCGAGGGCGACCAGGTTCTCTTCGAGCGCCTTGACATCGTCGCCGTCCGCGGACGCCGTGCTCAGGTCCCGAAAAAGCGCATCCGGCGCAAGAAGGGTGACGACCGGCTCTGTGTCCGCGGTGTACAGGACCGTTCCCCGGCCGGCGAGCTGGCCGACGCCCAGGATCGACGTCAAGGTCGCCGAACGGCTCGCCTGATCGTCATGCGCATCCGGGAGACCGCCCGACTGACCTGATGCGCCCCCGCCAGGGACGGCCGGGCGGTTTTCCGCCGGCTTATCCGGCTGGTTGGCCGGCGGTCGAGCCGCCGGATCCTCATGCGCCGGTGCGGGAGGCTCTGGTGAGGGTGGCGCGGGCGTGGGTGAGGCAGTCGGCGATGGGCTCGGCGATGGGCTCGGCGAGGGCGACGGGCTCGGAGACGGCGCCGGCGAGGGGCTCGGTGTGGCCGACGGGCTGGGCGTCGGCGACGGCGACTGTGACGGTGACGGGCTCGGCGAGGGTGAAGGCGTGGGGCCCCCGGTCCAGGCCGTTTCGGAGTCGCCGGTGACCGACGTGACGCCGGTCTCCAGAGAGGCGATTCGCATGCCGCCTTCAGTCCCGCCGATGCCGCCGTAGACGATGGTGGTGGTCTCGGCCCTTTCCACGGTCCCCGATGCTGTGCTGGTGGTCCGCAGGTCCCGGGCGGTGGCCGTCGCCACCGGACCCGACGGATCATCGATTGAGGCGCCGGCGTTTCCACTCCTGGCCGCCGCGCCGGCCATCGCCATCTGTACGGCAAGCGCTAGTGCGACGATTCGCTTCCGTGCCGGCATCACACCGGCCTCAGGGCGTCGGTGGGAGACAGACTCGCCGCTCGGCGGGCGGGGTAGAGCCCGGCGACCGCCCCTATGAGAATCGAAGCAACGATGGCCCCGATCACCCCTGCAACGGGAACCCGGATTTCCCAACCCCGCAGGACGCTGTAGCCGGCGGTCACGGCCGCCCCGAGGAGGGCTCCGGCGACGCCCCCGGTGCCCGATAGAAGGAGCGCTTCGGTGAGGAACTGGACGCTGACGTGGCGCCGGGTGGCGCCGAGCGCCCGGCGCAGCCCGATCTCCGACCGGCGCTCCAGCACCGCGATGACCATGACGTTGGCGACGCCGACCCCACCCACCAGCAGGGCCACCGCACCGAGCCCGAGGAAAAGGGAGGTGAAGGCGCTGCTCGCGGCGGCTTTCGCCTCCAGGGCATCACTGGGCCGCGAGACTTCCACGGTGTCGGGCTCGGCAGGGTTTGCGGTAGCCGGCACGACGTCGCGGACGTCGTCGATGAGGTCGGGGTCGGTCCGAAGGTAGATCGTCCCCGGGCTCGCCGTCGTCCCGAACTCGTCCTCGGCGACCTTCTCCCCGATGAAGACTGCCCGGTCCAGATCCGGCGCCAGCTCCACCGGCTGGAGGATCCCGATCACGCTGAACCACCGATCGCCGATCCACACCAGGTTGCCGTCGGCCACATCGGTGATTCCGAGCCGTTCGGCAGCGACCGACCCGAGCACCACGATAGGCAGGCCGGCCCGGGTGTCGTCCAGCCACTCGCCGTCTGCAAGTTCGGCTCGCAGGGTTCCGATCAAACCCGGGTCGGTAGCCTGCACGGTGATGCCGCCGGTGCGAGTCGGCGGAACGAGGTCCGTGCGCCGGACTGTGGCTTCCACAACCGTCACCGAGGACGCCGCCTCCACCGGTTGGATGCGGCGGAGCATCGCCTCCGCGGTCGTAGGCAGCCCCTCACCCGAGCCCAGCCCGAACCCGGAACCCGCCTGCACCGTGAGGAGGTTGGTGCCCAGGCGGTCAAGCGAGCTGATGAGCTCCGCCCGGGACGACTCGGAGATGCCGAGGACGGCCACCATGGCGGCGATCCCGATCGCGATGCCCAGCGCCGAGAGGGTTGCCCGCAGGCGCCGGCTTCGCAGCCCGACGGTGGCGATACGGAGCAGATCGCCCGGGTGGACGGCGCTCGGCTCGAGCGACGCGGCGGTGCTCACCGAACCAGCTCCGCCGAGGAATCCGATTCGATGCGGCCGTCCAGGATGGAGATCCGGCGGGGCAGGGCGGCGGCGATCTCCCTGTCGTGCGTGATGACGAGGATGGTGGATCCCGTCTCGTTCAGCGAGTGCAGCAGGGCCAGGATCGATTCCGACGAATGCGAGTCGAGGTTCCCGGTCGGCTCGTCGGCCAGCACCACCGAAGGCTTGCCCACGAGCGCCCGCGCGATCGCCACGCGCTGCCGCTCACCGCCGGAGAGCTTCGAGGGGTCGTGATTCAGCCGGTGCCCCAGGCCGACCTCCTCGAGGGCTTTCGAGGCCCGGATTCGTCGCTCTGCGAGCGAGAGGCCGCTGTAGAGCAGGCCGTCGGCAACGTTGTCGACCGCCGTCATGCCGGACAGGAGGAAGAACTGCTGGAAGACGAAGCCGATCTCCCGAGCCCGCAGCGCCGAGAGGTCGTCGTCCGACAGCTCCGCCGTGTCGTAGCCGGCGATGTGGACCGAGCCGCTGGTCGGCCGGTCGAGAGTCCCGATGATGTTGAGGAGTGTCGACTTTCCGGAGCCGGACGGACCGACGACCGCTGCCAGCTCTCCCGGCTGCACCGCCAGACTGACCTCATGCAGCACGGGAGTAGGGGGATCACCGGGATATTCCTTGTAGACGTCCCGGAGCAGCACGGCGGGCGGCCTCACTTCGGCACCACGACCTCTACCCCCGCCTCGATGCCTTCACCTTTGACCGAAACGAGCTGCGTTGTGTTGGTGCCGACCTCCACGGCTACGAGCCGGTAACCGCCGGGTGCGTCCTTGTCGACGAGTTGAACCGCGTAGCCGCCCTCGGCCAGCGCAACCAGCGCGGTCACCGGTGCGACGATGGCGTTGTCCTCCCGTGACCGTTCGATGGCCACGTCCACGGATCCGGACTCGAAGTCTCCGGCGGCCGCCTGGTCGTCCAGCGTGACGACCACCGGGATTGTCTCCTGGGCTCCCGGCGCTCCTTCTGCGTCCTCTGAATCTTCCTCTGCTCCGACCGACGCCACGGTTCCGGTGGTCTCGGTGTCGTCGGGCATCGTGAGCAGCACCTTGATTCCGGGTTCAAGGTCGTCCGCCCTGGACGGCTCGAGGCCAACCTCGACCACCCGCGTGGTCGGCGTTACCTTCAGCACCGTCGACGCCGTCTGGACGCGAGTGCCCTTGTCCGCCTCGACGGAGGACACCCGCACCGCTCCCGGCTGAAAGATCACGTCGCCGAGCTCCACCCGCCCGTCCGGTTTGGCTCGGCCGAGGGCCTTCTCCCACCGGGCGACGGCGGCGGCCGTCCCCGAGGTGAAGTCCTCGTCGACGGTCACGCCGGCGCCGTGCCCGGCGTCGACCAGAGCCTGCTCCAGCTGTCGGATGTCCGGGCCGTCGGAGCTCGAGGCGTCGAGCGCCCGGTACGCCGGGACGTCTCCGGCAAGAAGGACGGTGGGCTCGAAATCAACCCGGAACAGCTCTCCGCCCGGTGCCACGGTGGCCTTGGCCTCTGCGACCGAGGTGACGACGCCGGCGCGCTCCGTGACGAGCTCACGGGGCTCCCCGTAGCCCAGAGTGCCGTCGAAGGTCTCGGTGACCGCCAGGTCCTGGCGCTGCAGCCGGGCGGTGGAGGTCTCGATCCGTGGGGCGGCCGGGACGTCCCCTCCCCGGGTGGCGCTGTACGCCACAGTCGCCCCGCCGCCGGCGACCACCACCGCCACGGCAAGCACAAGCTTCCGCCTCATCAGCCGGCTGCTCGGCCGGCCCCGAACCGGACCGCAAAAGGAGCATCGGGGTTGGCGTCCTGGCACTTCTCGAACGCCGCCTGAACGTCCGGGTCGTTCATGTCGACGTCACCGAAGGGGCTGCCCACCCGGGCGGCACGCTGCGGCCCGGTGCCGGGACCGAAGTCGGAGAAGTCGGGGTCGGGGAACTCGGTGACCCCGTTCTCCCGCATGCACTGGGCCAGCTTGAGGGCGTTGTCCTGAAGCTCCTCGATCTCCTGTTCGCTGGGACCGCTGCCGGCAACCTGAGGCGGCTCACCGCACTTCTTCTGCGCCTCGTCGAAGCTCTCGTCCAGCCGGACGATGCCGCCCCGGGGCGGCTCGCCGCCGGCCGGCCGCTCGACCCGCCGGGTGATCCGCATGTTCCCGTCGCTGTCGACGGAGGCGTCCGGGATGTCGATACCCTGCTCGCGCATGCAGTCGGCCCACTTGACCAGCTGCTCCTCGGCGTTCTCCGGATCGGTTTTCTCCGATGGCTTGTCTTCCTTGGCGTCCCCTTGGTCCAGGGAAGCCACACCGGCCTGACTCTGGGCACTGCAGGCGGCTAGAGCCAGAAGAGCTGCCAGGGCCAGCAGCTTCAAAGCGAGAATTTTCATGAGCGTCCTCCGGTGATCGGTTGCGACGCCGATTCTGGAGGCCGACTTTTGGACCGCTTTTAGAGGGCCGTTAGAGGTTTATGTGAGTTGCGGAGACGCCGGCAGCTCGACGGCGAAGCAGGCGCCGCCGCCCGACCGCTCTTCGGCCGACACCCGTCCGCCGTGCGCCTCTACGATGGCGGCGACGATGGCCAGACCGAGGCCGGCGCCTCCGGAGCTCCGGCTCCGAGCAGGGTCCGCCCGGTAGAAGCGCTCGAACAGGCGGGGCCGCTCAGCCGGGTCGATCCCCGGCCCCTCGTCCGCCACCTCCAATCGGACTGTGCCGTCAGACGCCGAAAGGGCGACGTGCACGGGGGTGCCCGCCGGCGTGTGGACCCTGGCGTTGGTGAGGAGGTTTGCGACCACCTGGCGGAGGCGCGACTCGTCGCCCTCCACCAGCGCCGGACCGGCCTCGACGGTAACCGGCCGGTCGGGCGCCACCGCACGAAAGTCGGCCGCGGCGTCGGTGACGATGCGGTGCAGATCGACGGTCGCTTTCTCCAGCGGGCGGCCTTCGTCCAGGTGCGCGAGCAGCAGCAGGTCGTCGACCAGAACGCCCATCCGACGCGCCTCCTCGTCCAGCCGTCGCATCGCCTCCGCCTGATCCTCCGGATCGTTCAGAGCTCCGGAACGCCAGAGCTCCGCGTAGCCGAGGATCGACGTCAAAGGGGTGCGCAGCTCGTGCGAGGCGTCGGCGACGAAGCGCCGCAGGCGCTCCTCCGACTTTCGCCTGGCGGCGAAGGCCTCGCCGATGCGTTCGAGCATGGTATTGAGCGAGGCTCCCAGGCGAGCAGCCTCTGTTCCGCTGCCGGAGACCTCGACCCGGCGGTCGAGGTCTCCGGCTGCAATGGCCTCAGCCGTGCCGGCCATCTCGGTCATCGGGCGAACGCCGAGCCGGATCATCCACACCGCCACCGCGGCCAGGATGGTGAGGATGGCCGCGGTGACGACGCCCGCAACGCCGATCACCCGGCTCAAGGTTTCGCTCATCTGCTGCAGGCTCATGCCGACGACCACGATGTCCGGCCCGGGGCCGGACGCGGCCACCATCCTCCATGCCTGGGACCCGTCGGCTGCCTGCACCGTGAAGGGCTCCGGGTCACCACCTGAGTCGCTGACCCGGGCGGCCACTTGAGCCGGCTGGATCTCGGGCATCTGAGAGGTGGGAGCGCCCAGCACGCTGTTGAAAGGGAAGACCTGGTTCCCGCCGTCGTCCAGAACGGCGATGAACAGGTCGGTCAGTACCTCGGGGGGCGGCTCGTCAGGCGCAACCACCACGGTTCGCTGCCTGGGCCCGATCGGCACCGCTTCCACCGGCTGGCCGGCCAGCGCCCGGAAGCCGCTCAGGCGGGTGATCCGCCTGGCGGACTCGGTCAGCTGGTTGTCCACGCCGTCCAGCAGGACGGTCCGCACGGTGACGGCCAGCACGATGTCGGCCGCCAGGAGCACGACCGCGATGACGGTGCAGCCGAGGAGGATCCGCCGGCGGAGCGTCACGTCACGATCCCAGCCTCAGGCAGAAGCCGACGCCTCGAACCGTCTGGATCAGCGGGGGGTCGAACCGGTCCACCTTGCGGCGCAGGTAGCTGACGTAGGTGTCCACCACGTTGGTGCGGCCGTTGAAGTCGTACTCCCAGACGTGGTCGAGGATCTGGCTTCGGGACAGCACCCGCCCGGCGTTGGCCAGCAGGAAGCGAAGCAGCTTGAACTCGGTGGGTGAGAGGTCCAGCAGAACGCCGTTGCGGCGGACGGTGTGCGAGTCGTCGTCCAGCTCCAGGTCGGCGAACTGAAGTTTGGAAGACTGGGCGGCTTGCCCCTGCCGGCGCAGGATCGTGTGGATCCGGGCGACGACCTCCTCCAGGCTGAACGGTTTGGTGACGTAGTCGTCGCCGCCCAGGGTCAGGCCGCGTACCTTGTCGTCGGTGGTGTCACGGGCGCTGAGGAAGAGGACCGGCACGCGCATGCCGGCCTCCCGCATGCGCCGGCACACCTCGAATCCGTCGAGATCAGGGAGCATCACGTCGAGAAGCACGATGTCCGGCGCTTGACGGCCGACCGCCTCCAGCGCCTCGCGGCCGGACTCGGCGAGCTGCACCTCGAAGCCCTGCTGGCGCAGCGCCACCTCCAGAAGGAAGCGGATGTTTCGCTCGTCGTCCACCGCGAGAACCCGGATGGCGGGGGGAGGGGGCCGGTTCATGGACTGGAGGATCGCACCGGAGTTTGTGAGGTTTATGTGAGCCGGCTTAGAAAATCGACAGATTCCCCGCCCTCACTTCGACATGCCGAGTTCGCCGGGGCGGTCCGGCCCCTCCGCCGGGCGCCGCTTCGTCTCCGGGCTTTCGATATCAATCGGTTTGTCGAAGGATTAGCAAACAGACCGGCGGCTTCGGGCGCCGGCTCAGCGGTGGAGATCAAGGAGGGGGTAGGCAGTGGCTGACACCGAGGTTCTGGTCGGAACGAGGAAGGGCCTGTTCGTCCTGCGCGGGGACCGAGAGGGACCGCTCGACATCGTCGCCCGGCATTTCGACGAGGTGCCGGTCGACTTCTTCTGCTACGAGCCACGTACCGGGACCTACCTCGCCGGAGTGACCCACTGGCCGGACGAGTTCAAGGAGTTCGCACCCGGTGGGATCACCGGCCCCCGGCTCTGGTACGCCGAGGACGTCGACGGCGAGTGGAAGGAAGCCGAGGGGATGGCCTTCCCCGAGGACACCGGTGCCAAGCTGGAGAAGGTGTGGGCGATACAGCCGGGTGAACGCGACGGCGAGGTGTGGGCAGGGGTCGCGCCGGCTGCGCTTTTCCACAGCACGGACGGCGGCCGTAGCTGGGAGCTCAACCGGGCGCTGTGGGACCAGCCGAGCCGGCCGAACTGGCAGGCGGGTGGCGGAGGGCTCTGCCTGCATTCCATCTGTCCGTATCCGGGAGAGCCGAACAAGCTGACGGTCGCCGTGTCGGCCGCCGGCGTTTGGCACACCGAGGACGGTGGTGCCACCTGGGAGAAGCGGATCAAGGGCCTGCCGAGATGGCCCGATGAGGCACCGGATGACCAGCAGGTGCAGTGTGTTCACAACGTCCACAGGTCGCCGGTGCAGCCCGAGACGCTTTACCTGCAGTTCCACAACGGTGTGTTCCGCTCGGACGACGGAGCCATGACGTGGGTGTCCATCGCCGACGGCTTGCCGAGTGACTTCGGGCTTCCGATGGCGATAGATCCGAACAACCCGGACCGGGCGTTCGTGATCCCGCTGGCCTCCCAGACCGACCGGGTAACCGTCGACGGGGCGGTGCGGGTCTACGAGACGACCGACCGGGGAGCAAGCTGGAAGGCACAGGAGAACGGCCTGCCGCCCAGGGGCGCCTACCTGACCCTTCTGCGCCAGGCGTTCTGCACGGACGGCAACGACCCGCTCGGGATGTTCTTCGGAGCTACGTCGGGGGACCTCTACGGCACCGCCGACGGCGGGGCGTCGTGGTTCGAGGCGGCCCGCCACCTTCCTCCAGTTCACTCGGTGCGCATGGGGCGGCTCTCGTAGGACGAGGGGCTTAACTCGGCCGCACCCCTGCCTTCGCCAGATCGATGAGGCGCGCTACCTCTTGACCCGACAGGTGTGCGTTTGCACGCCTGATGGCCGCGAGCAGTCCGGTCGGTGAGCAGATCATCACGCCGTCGACCGTTGGCTTGAACGGGCGGAAGCCTCTCATCGATGCGCCGCGAAGGCAGACGAGTGGCGTCACCTCCATACCTACGATTTCAGAGATGACCGAGGCCTGGCGTTGGGCCTGACGGGCAAAATCCCGTGCCGCCTTGCTTCTCACCTGCAAGTCGCGGGATCTTCGCTTCGTCTCCACGGTGAAGACGCCGCTCGGGCCTATTACCAAGTGGTCGATGTTTGCTTTGGTGCCTGGGATGCGTAGATCATGCAGGACTTCGTACGTCGGGGGCAGCCGTTCGAGATCGCGGGCGGTACGCCGTTCGCCCTCGGCGCCGGTCCTCCAAACTGTGGTTGACTTCCTTGGGGCTAGCCAGTCAGCTAACAGGGTGAGCAGGACCAGGCCAGCGAGAATAAGGGGACCCGTCCGTGCGGGTACGCCGGCAAGCGCAGAACTGAGGAAGATGCCGGCGAGGTAGGTAACCACAGCAGCCAGGACGACCACGGCGATCTTGAGCCTGATCCGGGACTGCTTTCGTGCTCGGTCCAGTTCGGCCCGGCGCTCGAACTCTCGCTGAGCAGACTTCCCCGCAGACGTCATCCCGTCATATCGGCAAAGTTCCTCCAGGATTTAAGCGGTTACTTGGAAATTTGCCCGGCAGCCCCACGCTCCCGTGCGGGTGGCCTAACTCCAGGCCTCCACCGCGGCGTGCTCGACCTCGTACCACTCGGCGACCTTGCCGTCTTTGACCGTTAGCACCTGCACGATCGGCCCCTCGGCGCTCTTGCCCGTCGCCTTTACCGTGTAGCGGTTGTCGATCAGCACGACGACGGTGTCGCCTTCGGCCAGTATCTGCTTGACGTCGAACCGCTCCAGGTCGATCAACTGCTGTTTGGCGAAGAACTCCTGGACTCCCGCTTTCCCGCGGTAGACCCCGGCGAAGGGCGTTGCTGCGTAGCACCTCCAAACGATGTCCTCGGTCATGCCGTCCAGCAGTGCGGCGAAGTCGCCTCTTCCGAAGGCTTCGTACAGCTGCTGTACCGTCTGGCGGTTCTGGTCTGCGCTCACTCATCCACCTCCCGAGCTTCCTGTGCTCCCTGCGGTGGAAAAGTACCCATACAAAAGGGGGTGGTTTCCCCACCGGAATCGGGGTGAGCGCCTACTGCCCCCCGCTCACCGCCATTTCTAGGATCCTGGCATGGTTGGGATCCAGGACGACGGGTGGGTCGCCGAGTCGCTTCGCCGGTACCTTCCGGCCGAGGCCGCAGGTGTCGCCGCCTCGCTGGCCGCCGGCCTCCTTTTCGTAGGCGCCGGTGCGGCGGCCGCCGTGGCGGCGCTTGCCGCTGCCTGGGCCGAGAACACCGGTTACTACGCGGTCATCGCCACTCGCGACTTCGGCGGTCAGGATGGCGGCCCCATCCGGCGGGCCGGCCGGACCCTGGTCACCATGCTGGTCGAGTTCGGTCCCGCCGAGCTGTTCGACAGTCTTCTCGTCCGGCCTGCGCTCCTCTACGCGGGACTCCGGCTGCTTCCGACCCCGGCGCTCGGAATTCTGGCCGGCAAGGTCGCGGCGGACCTCGTCTTCTACCTGCCCACCATCTCCAGCCGCCGCTTGCTTGTTCGACGTATCACTCACAACGGGAGGGAACCATGATCACCAGCCTCGAGACCGCTCCGGTCGCGATTCCGAGAATCGACGTTGACGACACCGACCTGCTCGACCGTCAGATTCAGTTCCAGTACCGGGAGCTGAACCCGTGGGGGATGGCCACCGGCATCGATCTGGGTGGCTGCGAACCAGAGCTGATTCGGGATCCCGACCACATCTATCGTTTCGTGGTTGAGCTGTGCGCCTTTATTCAGATGAAGCGGTTCGGCGATCCCGCCATCGTTCGCTTCGGCGAGGATCCTCGGGTCAGCGGGTACTCACTGGCGCAACTCATCGAGACCTCGCTTATCTCCGGCCATTTCGCCGAGGAGAGCGACAGCGCCTACATCGACATCTTCAGCTGCAAAGCGTACCCACCCTACCGGGCGGCCGAGTTCTGCCGTCACTGGTTCGGCGCCAAAACGGTGCGGGTGAACGTGGCCATGCGGACCGCGGAGCCGGCTCGGGGGAATCGCTTTCCGTAGTGGCCTGACGGTCGGGGACGAGGCGGGCGGAGCTACCGCCTTGGCACGCGTATCGAACCGTTCCGGCGGGCCGGGCGGGGTAACTAAACGGCATGGTCGCCTCCAGGTCGGCTTCGGAACGCCAGCGCATCGCAGAGGTGGTCGAGCAACGCCTCGACCC
>DATAAN010000219.1:0-11576 GCA_036260105.1 Actinomycetota bacterium | reverse complement strand
GGCCGCGGGTGGTCGAGATCCGCTTCGAGGACGATTGACCGTCACCGACCGAACCGAGCTGCAGGGCCTGTTGGAGTCGGTGTCGGCGACCCTCGAAAGTGAGGGGCTGAAGGCGCTGGTTCCGCTGCCGCCGAAGCCCGGAACGAAGGTCCGGCCGGAGCCTCCGCTTCCGCGTGAGCTGCGCGCCCGCCTCAGCGCCCGAGGAATCGACGGGCTGTGGACCCACCAGGCCGAAGCGCTCGCCGCGGTTCGGCGAGGCGAGAACGTCGCCGTGTCCACCGGCACCGCCAGCGGAAAGAGCCTGTGCTTCAACCTGCCCACGATCGAGTCGATCCTTGCCGACCGCCGGACCAGGGCGCTCTACCTCTACCCGACGAAGGCTCTCGCCCAGGACCAGCTGCGGGCGCTCCGGGCGTTCGGCTTGACCGAGGTCCTGCCGGCGACCTACGACGGGGACACGCCGTCCGACGAGCGCCCTTCGGTGCGCCGGTACGCCAACATCGTCCTCACGAACCCCGACATGCTGCACTTCGGCATCCTGCCTTCGCACCCGCGCTGGGCCGACTTCCTGGCCAACCTTCGGTACGTCGTCATCGACGAGGGCCACGTCTGCCGCGGGGTGTTCGGTTCCCACGTCGGCTGCATCCTCCGCCGGCTGCGCCGTCTGGCGGCCGGCTACGGCGCCAACCCGCTCTTCATCCTCACCTCGGCCACCATCCCGAACCCCGGCGGCCTGGCCGAGCGGCTGGTCGGCCTGCCGTTCACCGAGGTTACGGAGGACGGCGCTCCGCGGGGGGAGCGGCTCTTCGCCTTCTGGAACCCGCCGTTCCTGGAGGAGAAGACGGCGACCCGTGCGTCGGCCAACTGGGAGAGCGCCCGCCTGATGGCCGCCTTCGCCGGGCGGGACATCAAGACGATCGCCTTCGCCAAGTCTCGGAAGGCGGCGGAGCTCGTCGCCAAGTACGCCCGCACGCTGGCCGGGGACGCCGGGGACCGGATCACGGCCTACCGGGCCGGCTATCTCGCCTCCGACCGGCGGGCCATCGAGCAGCGGCTGTTCGCCGGTGAGCTGCTCGGGGTGGCGGCCACCACGGCGCTCGAGCTGGGGATCGACGTGGGAGGCCTGGACGCCGTCGTCATGAACGGGTTCCCGGGAACCGTTGCCCAGGTGTGGCAGCAGGCCGGACGGGCGGGACGGTCCACGACCCCCTCGGTGGCGGTTCTCGTCGGGCGGGACGACCCGCTGGACCAGTACTACATCGCCCACCCGGAGACCATGCTTTCCAGGCCCTTCGAGATGGCGCTGGTGGACACGGCAAACCCGAACATCCTGAAGCCGCACCTGGCGTGCGCCGCGTACGAGAAGCCGGTGCCGCCGGACGAGGTGGCCGAGTACTTCGGCCCCGACGCGCTCCGGCAGGCCGAGGAGATGGCGGAGGAGGGCCGGCTGGCGCTGCGCAAGTCCAAAGGGGTCCGGCGCTACCACTACCGGGGGGACACCCCGCCGGGCGACCTGGATCTCAGGTCCATGGGAGTCACCTACGCCATCGTGGAGCGGCAGACCGGTGCACTGCTGGGGACGGTCGACGGCGGCAAGGCGTTCTCCCAGGTTCACCCCGGGGCCGTCTACCTCCACCAGGGCGACAACTGGGAGGTGGCCGAGCTCGACCTGGCCAACAACGTCGCTTTGGTGGAGCCGTCGCAGGGTCGTTACTTCACCCAGTCACGGGAGACCTCCGACATCCGGGTTCTGGAGGCAACCGAGCACAAGAGAGTGGGGCGGGCGGAGTTCTACCTCGGCAGGGTGGAGGTGACCAACCGGGTGGTTGCCTTCGCCCGCAAGGACATCGCAACCGGGGAGACCCTGGCGATCGTGGACCTCGACCTGCCGGAGACAGTGCTGTCCACGGTGGCCGTCTGGTACACCGTCGACCCCTCGGTTGTGCACAGAGCCCGCCTCGGCGCCGTCGACCTGCCGGGAAGCCTGCACGCCGCCGAGCACGCGGCCATCGGCATGCTGCCGCTGTTCGCCATGGCGGACCGGTGGGACATCGGCGGGGTCAGCACGGCCCTGTCCGCCGACACCGGCCTGCCGACCGTCTTCATCTACGACGGCCATCCGGGCGGTGCGGGGATCGCCGCCCGCGGCTACGCCGAGGCGCCGGAGCACCTGGGGGCGACGCTCGAGGCGGTGTCCCGCTGCCCGTGCGAGAGCGGGTGCCCGTCGTGTGTCCAGTCGCCCAAGTGCGGCAACGGCAACGAGCCGCTGGACAAGGCGGGGGCCATTCGGCTGCTGGCCACTATCCTTGGAAGCGATGGAAGCTGAGGCGCTGACTGCGGGGGAGCAGCAGGAAACGGCCGAGCCGAGCCGTCGCGGCATGGCCCCCGGGCGGATGAAGCTGCTCCGCCTCCTGGCATTCCTTGTGGTGCCCGCCGCCTTCATCGGCTTTCTCGCCTTCACACTGCTGAAGACGGCGCCGCCGACCACGCTGGTCGGCACCAGCCTCCCCGAGTTCTCCCTGGAGATGCTCGGCTCCGAGCAGACCCTCACCGCAGCGGACCTCGAAGGCAAGGCGGTGGTGATCAACTTCTGGGCCTCCTGGTGCGAACCCTGCGTGGAGGAGGCGCCCGATCTCCAGGCCGCTTATGCCAAGTACTCCGGGGAGGACGTGGTGGTCCTCGGTGTCAACGTGCAGGACTCCGAGCGGGACGCCCAGGCCTTCGTCGACGAGTTCGACATCACCTATCCCATCGTCCGGGACCCCAACCTGACGCTGTACCGGGAGCTCGGGGTCAGAGGATTGCCCGAGACCTTCTTCGTCGACAAGGAGGGCGTGTTCATCGGCGTCGGCTCGGGCCGGCAGGTCGGCCAGAGCGGGACTACGAAGACCCTGGGTGCCATCGACCCCGCGCTGCTGGAGAGCCAGATCCGGACGATGCTGGGCCGTTAGGCCCGCAAGCTGTTTGTTACGCCGGGATTCGGGTGTCCTGCCGGCTCACGACTGCCTCTATCTCCGCCACGGCATGGTCCTCGGCCACCTCTTCGGCGATCGCTCGGGACATCCGGCCGGCTGCCGCCGAGTAGTCGGGATTGCCCAGCACCTCCCCGACCGCAGCGCGGATCTCCTCGGCCGGGGAGCCCGGGTCGAGCCGGCGGCCCGTCCCCGAGTGGACTACACGGGCGGCGATGTCCAGCTGGTCCCGGCCGAGAGGCAGGCACACCAGCGGGACGCCGGCAGCCAGGGACTTGATCACCGTTCCGTGCCCGGCGTGGGTGACGACCAGACGGGCGTGCCGGAGGACCTGCCCGTGCGGAGCGGACTCGACCACCTGCACGTTCGGAGGCGCCAGGAGGGAGGAGGGATCCAGTCCGGGTCCGGTCGTGACGACGGCCCGGACCGGGAGCCCGCCCAGTGCGTCGACGGTTCGCTGCAGGAGGGACCGGTGCCCCTGGAACTCCGAGCTCATGGCGACCAGCACCAGGGGGTCGTCGCCTGCCGGGGCCTCCCAGCGGTCCGGCACCCACGACGGGTCCTCCAGCCGGGGGCCGCAGTATTTGACGGTCGGAGGGAGCGGTCCCTGGAAGTCGAACGCCCGGCTCGTCAGCACGAGAACCCGGGCCGCGCTCCGTCCCTGGTCGAGGACGTGGTCGACGGGCGGCAGGCCATGCTGCCTCCGGGCGTCGTTCAAGGCCTCGAGCGCGCCGTCCCACCCCTTCATCCCGATGGCGAGGAACTGGCGGTCCCGTTCCCTCTCGGCGGCGCTGGCCGCGGGCAGGAAACCGAACCCGAAGGGCGGCACGCCATCTGCCGGGATGATGTTGATGGTTGGATTCAGGACTATGGCGGGCACCCCGGCGGCCTCGGCCGCCACCAGTGGTCCGAATATCAGCATCTCGGTCAGGAGAGCCGCCGGACGCCTCCGCTCGATCTCGTCCCTCACGTCGGCTGCGAACCGAGCCGCCGGTCCAACGGAAAGCCTGTCCCGGGTCCGGACGAACGCCTCGGCCGGGTCGTCGGTGTCCCAGTCCCGCACGAAGTCGCTCTGGGGGCCGCGGCAGGCTCGCTGCGGCGCCCTCGTCCAGCTGATGTGCTCCCCACCCGCAGCCTGCACCTCTGCCTGCAGAACGGAGTCCGCCAGCACCCGAACCTGGTGGCCGCGACGTGTCAGCGCACGAACGATGCTCAGAAGCGGCGGTGTCGTCCCCGCGCCGTGCCATGTCGTCAAAAGGAACTCAGCCACTCAGGAACCTCCTTGTTTGTTCGGGTGCATAGCCAGTACCAGCTCGCACATCGCGGTGATCGTCTGCTCGCGGCTGAGCCTTTTGTCCCGCCGGAGCAGCTTCCAGGTGTAGACGTCGGTGACTGCGACGAGCTGGGCGACCCGGCGCTTGCGCTCGGCTCCGGTGAGCCCGTCGATCGCTTCGGGGAACATCTCCTGCACCCAGCGCTCGTGGCCCTGACGGCCCTGCTCGATGCTCGGTCCCACGACGGGCACGTGCTCTTCGACGGCCAGCGTGCGGATGGTCGCATCGCCGTTGCGCTCGTAGTCGTCGACGAGAGCGCTCACGGCGCCCGACACGTCGCCGGGTGCGGCTCCCCAGCGGGTCCTCTCGATCCGCTCGACGTTGCGCTCGTTCGCTGCGATGAAAAGCGCTTCTTTGGTGGCGAAGTGGTTGACCACTGTCTGCAGGGCAACGCCCGCGGCGGCTGCTATACCCCTGATCGTGACGTCGTCGTACCAGCTGTTGTTGAAGGCATCGCACGCCGCCTCCACGATGCGCTCCCTGGTCGCCTCGGTGGCCGCCGCCCGGGTGGACATTCGGTAGGACCGTGTACTAGTCATTAGAACAACATTACAGCGAATATCTCGGCTCTGTCAACCCAGGCGAAATCGGGAATACTCGCCGCGTGAAGTTCAGGGCGACTCTCGAGCAGAGCGGCAAGACGGCAACCGGCATCCGGGTCCCCGCCGAGGTGGTGGAGGCGCTGGGCAAGGGCAAGAAGCCGCCGGTGAAGGTGACGATCAACGGCCGCCACACCTACCGAGGAAGCATCGCGGTCATGGGCGGCGAGTATCTGGTGAGCGTCAGCGCTGAGAACCGCGAGGCCGCCGGCGTGAAGGCCGGCGACGAGCTGGAGGTGGAGGTCCAGCTGGACGCCGAGCCGCGGGAGGTGGCGGTCCCGGCCGACCTGGCGTATGCCCTGGACCGCAACCCCGAGGCAAGGGCCTACTTCGACAAGCTGTCCTACAGCAACAGGCTGCGGCACGTGCTGGCCATCGAGGGAGCCAAGGCGGCGGAGACGCGGCAGCGCCGCATCGAGAAGTCGGTGGCCAAATTCGCCGAGGGCCGCAACTAAGCACGAGAGCAACGGACCCCTCTGCGTCCGGGCGGCGAATACTTGTGGCTCCCGGGCGCCCGGCTCTCCTCGGCACAGGCAGACGGTTTAGTGTGAAGTCGTGAAATCCACCTTGGAACGGGAGATCAAGCTCCAGGCGGCCGCCGGCTTCACCCTTCCGCAGTTCCCAGGAACACCGATCGGCCCACGCCGGTTCACCTCCACCTACTTCGACACCGAGGACTTCCGCCTGGCCGCGGCCAGGATCACGCTGCGGCGGCGAGTCGAGAGCCGCCGCGGCGTGTGGCAGCTCAAGATCCCCAGGGACACCGCCCGGCTGGAGCTCGAGGAGCGGGGCGGGCCCCTTAAGCCCCCGGCCTCCATGGTGAAGCTGCTGTCGGCCCCGCTCCGGGGAAATCAGCTGGTTCCCGTGGCCAAGCTGCGAACGGTTCGCACCGGCACGACCGTCATGGACGGCGACCGGCGTGTGGCGGAGGTCGTCTTCGACTCGGTCCAGGTCGTCAAGGGACTCACCGTTGTCAACCGCTTCAACGAGATAGAGGTGGAGCTCCTGGACGGAACCGAGGACGACCTGCAGCAGCTCGGGTCGGCGCTGCGGGCCGTCGGGGCTCAGGATGCCGACGGGCGGCCCAAGCTGTTCCAGGCGCTGAACATCGAGGTCGCCAAACCCGAGCCGGAGGAGCCGCCGGCGACCGATCTGGCCCGTATCCAGCGCATGATCACCGACCAGTTCCGGACGATCCTGCGCCACGACCCCGGCACGCGCCTCGGCGACGATCCGGAGGACCTCCACCAGCACCGGGTGGCCATCCGCAAGCTGCGGAGCCTGCTGCAGGCGGCCGGGATGCTCGATCCCGGCTGGGCCGAGTCCCTCCGCTCGGAGCTGGAGTGGATCGGGGACCTGCTGAACCCGGTGCGGGACCTCGACGTGATGATCCCGTACTTCCGGGCCGACACGAAGCTGCTCCTGCCGGACGAGGCGGCTTTGGTGGAGGTCTTTCTCGACAAGCTCAGGGCCGACCGGGAGATCGCCCGCCTGAAGATGTTGAAGGCCCTGGAGAGCGACCGTTACCTCGCTCTGTTGAACACCCTGGAGACGGCCACCGTGTCGCTCGTGGTTCGTGCGGTCGACGAAACCCTGGAGGACGGGGCGGCCAGCCGGTTCAGGAAGCTCAAGAAGGCGGTGGACGGGCTGGGGGAGCATCCGGAGGACGAGGAGCTGCACCGCGTCCGCCGCCTGGCGAAGAAAGCTCGCTACACCGCCGACCTGGTGAAGCCGGCGGCCGGCAAGAAGGTGGCCGCATACGTAGAGGACCTGAAGGGTCTGCAGGACGTCCTCGGCGACTTTCAGGACGCCGTGGTAGCTGAGGGACGGGTCCGGGAGTTTCTCCCCGATGTCGACTCCCCGCCCCAGGCGTTCGCGCTCGGTAGGCTGGCGGAGCTACAGGCGGCCAAGAGGCGCCGGGTTGGAGCCGACTTTCCCCAGGCGTGGCGCAAGGTCGCCAAGAGCGGGCGCAAGGCCTGGAGTTGAGGCGCTTCACCGACCGGGACCCCACCGTACGCGCCGCCGGAGGGGTGGTCTCCCGTATCTCCCGCAACGGTGCCGTGGAGGTATTGATAGTCCACCGGCCCCGGTACGACGACTGGAGCTTCCCCAAGGGCAAGCTCGAGCCCGGGGAGACGGAGCAGCAGTGCGCGATCCGGGAGGTGAGGGAGGAGACCGGTCTGCTGTGCGAGCCGGTCGCAGAGCTCACCGGCACCTCGTACGTGGACCGAAAGGGGCGCCCGAAGACGGTCCGCTACTGGAGCATGCGTGTCGTCTCGGGACGGTTCCAGCCGAACTCGGAGGTGGACGATGCCGTGTGGGCAGACCTCGACGAGGCGGGTAGGTTGCTGACGTACCGGCACGACCTTTCGATGGTGGAGGAGCTGATGGAGGAGGAGGTTGAGCGGGCGGCTGCGCTGCTGGTCCGGCACGGAACCGCCGGCGATCGCAAGGAGTGGGAGGGGGACGACAGGCTGAGGCCTCTGGACGACAAGGGCCGGAAGCAGGCGCTGGCCCTGGCCGACGAGCTGCTCCACCATCCCATCCGCCACATCGTCTCCAGCCCTTTCGTGCGCTGCGTGGAGACGGTGGAGCCGCTGGCCCGGCGCCTCGGGCTGCCGGTTCAGGAGGCGGAGGAGCTGGCCGAGGGGGCCGGTTCGCAGGACGTGGCGAGGCTGGTCGAGCGCCTGGAGCCGGGCCTTGCGGTGCTGTGCACCCACGGCGACGTCGTGGAGGCGATAGTCGGGCCGGACGCCCCCAAGCGCAAGGGCGGCTACTGGATCCTGAACCGGGCGTCCGGTGGGGTCCGGCCATCCCGGTACGTGCCGCCGCCGGACGTCGCCTGAGCTACTTCTTCTTCTTTCCCTTGCGCTTGTGGCCCGCTCGAGCCCGCGCCGCCTTCATGAGCACCTCCTGGCTGCCCGAGCCGAGCCGGCCCGGCCTTCCGGTGCCGATGCGGCTCCAGTGCCCGTCGGGCTGCAGCTCCCAGCAGAAGACGTCGTCCGCCCAGCCGGCCTCGAAGGAGGCGGAGAGCTCCTTGCGGATCGCCTCGTCGGCAATCGGGACGACGACCTCCACCCGGTCGTTCAGGTTGCGCGGCATGAGGTCGGCGCTGCCCATGTAGTAGCTGACGGTGTCGCCGGCCTGGAAGCTGTACATGCGGCTGTGCTCCAGAAAGCGCCCCAGCACGCTCTTGACGGTGATGTTCTTGCTGAGGCCGGGAACGCCGGCTCGCAGCGCGCAGATCCCCCGGCACAGGATGCGGATGTCGACGCCGGCGTTGGAGGCCTTGTATAGCTCGTCGATCATGTCCGGGTCGTTCAGAGCGTTGAGCTTCATCCGGATCACTGCAGTCTTCTTGTTTTCGGCCGCCTTCGCCACCTGCCTGATCTGTTCCTTCAGCGCCGAACGCAGCCCGAACGGCGCTACGAGGATCTTGCGGAAGCGGACCGGCTTGCTGAAGCCGGTGAGGTAGTTGAACAGGTCGGCGACGTCTTCGGCGATGTCCGGGTCGGCGGTGAACAGCCCGAAGTCCTCGTAGATCCGGGCGGTGGCCGAGTGGTAGTTCCCCGTCCCGATGTGGACGTAACGGCGCAACAGGTCCTCCTCCCGGCGGACGACCAGCATGGTCTTGGCGTGGATCTTCAGGTTCGGGAAGCCGTGGATGACGTGGACGCCCGCCCGCTCCATGCGCTTGGACCACTCGATGTTGTGCCGCTCGTCGAAGCGAGCCTTCAGCTCGACCAGCGCCACACTCTGCTTGCCGGCTTCGGCGGCCTCGATCAGCGCCGGGACGACCGGCGACTTCTCCGAGGTGCGGTACACGGTCGCCTTCAGCGCGATGACGCCCTGGTCCCGGGCCGCTCCGACCACGAAGTCCTCGACGCTGGTGGTGAACGAGTCGTACGGGAGGTGAACCAGAAGGTCCCCCCGGCGGATCTGGGAGAAGAAGTCGGAGGTGCCCGCGCCCTGCAGGTTCGGACGGGTGACCGGGGCCCAGGGCTCCCACTTGAGGTCCGGCCGGTCGAGATCCGCCAGCTGGGTAAGGTCGGCGAAGTCCAGGAGCCCGTCCACCGGGTAGACCTGATCGGAGGTGACGTCGAGGGACTCCCGCAGAAGGTCGAGCATGCGGGGGGAGGCGGTGTCCGACACCTCGAGCCGCACGACGTCGCCGAATCGGCGCCTCCGCAGCTCCAGCTCCACGGCCTGCATCAGGTCGCCGGCGTCGTCGTCCACCTCGAGGTCGGCGTCCCGGGTCACCCGGAACAGGGTCCTCTCCACGATCTCGACCCCGGGGAACAGGTAGCCGAGGAAGTGGCCGATAACCTCCTCCGACGGCACCATCAGGTTCCGGTTGCCGACTGTGACGAAGCGCGGAAGGCCCTCGGGGACCTTGACCCGGGCGAACCGCTCCTCCCCGGTCGCCGGGTCGCGGACGAACAACCCGAGGCTGAGCGACAGGCCGGAGATGTAGGGGAAAGGCTGGCCGGGGCCGACGGCGAGCGGGGTCAGCACCGGGTAGAGCTCCTGCTTGAACCGGACCTCCAGCTCCTCCAGCTCCGGCTGTGAGCATTCCGAGACCTCGCCGATGAGGATCCCCTGGGAAGCCAGCGCCGGCTGGAGCTCGTTCCGCCAAAGCTGGCTCTGGCTTTTGTATGCCAGGAGGGCCCGGCTGCGGATCTCGGACAGCGTCTCGCCGGCCGTCATCCCGTCGGGAGACAGGGATGAGCCGGTCGACATCGCCTGCCCCATCAAGCCCGCCACCCGGACCATGAAGAACTCGTCCAAGTTGGAGGAGTAGATGGCGCAGAAGCGCACCCGCTCGAGCAGGGGGACGTCCTCGTCGGCCGCGACGGCCAGCACCCGCTCGTTGAAGTCGAGCCAGGAGAGCTCCCGGTTCAGAAGTCGTTCACGAAGTGCTTCGGGCGCAGAGGAAGAAGGGCTCACCGTATCCGTGCTCGCATCGGCCATTCGTCAAAGCCGTTCGTCGTTGGACCTGGTTCAGGTTACCCCGGTGGCGGGAGATAATGCCGCCATGGTCAAAAGAGCGATCTCCGGGAAGGGGCGGCGGGGAGCGCCGCCGCTGCCCAGGCAGCGCCGGGCGCTGCGGGTGGTGCAGGTCAGCCTGCTGGCTCTGGGGCTGTTTCTCGGCAACCTGGCGTACCGGTCGTGGACTGCCTACTCGGCCGGCGAGGCGAACGCCGGCCTCGACGAGGCGGCCTTCCTGACCGCCGCCGCCGTCGGCGCAGTGGCGGCGGTGCTCTGGATGGGACTCCGCACGGTGCGGGGCCCTCAGCCGCCGGCGCTCGACTGACCGGCAGCCACAGGGGCAACCTCTTGCGCCGGGGCGCCGCACTCAACCGGACCGGCCGGCGCAGCCGCCCGTCTGTTCGTATCGTCCCGGCTGTTCGTATCTTCCCGGCTGTTCGTATCGTCCCGGCTGTTCGTATCCCGGCGGCTGTTCGTATCCTCCCGGCCTCACTCGTTCTTGTTGCCCTTGCGGCTTGCGGAGGCGCCGACGGAGGCGGGCCGGCATCGAGCCCGGCGCCCGAGCGCACGCCCGTGCCGGAGTGGCAGACGCTGCCCGAGGCGCCGACCGAGCGCACAGAGGTAGCCGCCGCTGCGGCCGGAGGCCGCATCTACGTTGCGGGTGGCTTCGTGCCGCCGGGCCGGACCGTCGCCACCGTGGAGATCTACGACCCGGCGGCTCGCCGATGGTCGGAAGGACCCGAGCTGCCGGTCGCCGTCAACCACGCCATGGCTGCCACCGTCGAGGATCGGGTCTACGTGCTGGGGGGTTACCGCGGCGAGAGGGACCTGTCTGCTCCGTCGGACCGAGCCTTCGTGCTGGGCGACTCCGGCTGGGAGGAGCTTCCCCGCATGCCCGAGGTGCGCGCCGCGGCGGGCGCAGCGGCAATCGGCGGGCGGATCTACGTAGCCGGAGGAGTGGGCGCCGGCGGCCTGGCCACCACCACGCTCGTTCTCGACGTGGCAGCGAGGCAGTGGTCGACCGCTCCGGGCCTTCCGACGCCGCGAGAGCACCTCGGCGTGGCGACCGACGGGACTCGCCTGTACGTCGTGGGCGGGCGGCCGCCGAACACATCCGCCGCCGAGGCGTTCGACCCGGCGGCCGGTCGGTGGGAGCGGCTGCCCCCGATGCCGACCGCCCGGGGAGGCCTGGCGGCAGCCGGCACGGGAAACGGCCTGATCGTCGCCGCCGGCGGAGAAGCGGAGGAGACGTTCCCGGAGGTGGAGGCGTACGACGTCCGCGCCGGCAGATGGCTGCGCCTCCCGGACCTGCCGACCCCTCGCCACGGCCTCGGCGTGGTGGCGCTGGGAACGACCCTCTACGTCGTGGCGGGAGGCCCCGAGCCCGGATTCGCCTTCTCCGGCGCCAACGAGGCTCTGGACCTGCCGTAGGGCGCTGCCGAACCTACCCAGGCAAATCTGAAGCACTTACCCGATGCGCCGCCCCGGGCGCGGAGCCAATAATGGCTCGAACTGCCAAGCAGCGGGGAGGGGACCATGCCGGGCCACCACGAAGAGCGGATCTCGCCGGCTCGCGCGGCGTTTCCGACGGTGGTGGAGTTGCGGATCGACCTTCCTCTCGCAGCCTCCCGGCACCAGAGCCGGTGCGGCGAAACCGGTGCTCAATGCTGCTCGTTCCTCCC
>DATAAN010000218.1:0-2354 GCA_036260105.1 Actinomycetota bacterium | reverse complement strand
GGCGTACCAGCCCCACGTCAGAAATCCCATCTGAATCATCGATGCCACCACCAAAAGCCTGATCTGCGGTTCCCGGATACTCCAGGTCACGCCGTCACGGCCAACCCGGCGCATCTCGGCGGCCAGTTTGCCCAGCGTTACTGGCCGGGGAGTGAAACCAACATCGTGCATGATCGGCAGAGCCACGGCGAAGGTGACGACCAGCAGCCCTGCACGGATGAGAAAGGGAAGGGACAGGTCGGCTGTTCCAAGGAAGCCGCCGCCAACGGTGCCGACCAGCATGGCTGCGCCGGATACCACGGCGCCAGTGGCGAACAGCTTGTCGAGCGACCCTTGGTAGCCTCTGGCCTTGAGGGCGTCGACCACCCAGGCCTCCACCGCCCCCGAGTAGAGCGTATAGCCGAAACCCAACAACGCCGAGACCACGCAGAAAGCAAGCAGTCCGGCCCGGGCCTCTGCGATGGCGATATATGCGAGCGTTGAGACACACAGGACGGCGTTGCTCAGCAGAAAGGACAGTCTCCGGCCCCTTGTGTCGGCAAGAACACCGGTGGGGACCTCGAAGAGCACCATTGCTCCAGTCCAGACGCTGTTGGCGACGAATACCCCCAGAATGTCAAGGCCAGCATCCAGAAGGAACAGGGTGTTGACTCCCCAGATCAGGGACGCCGACAGGGTGTAGAGGCCGGAGATCAGGTAGTAGGCGCGTGCCGTCCTTCTCTGCTCACCTTGAAAGACGTCGTCGCTCAGCTGCATGGCAGCCGGTACAGCCTAGCCTAGACCGCCTTTCTGTAGCGCCTCACCGCGAGCGGCGCCATGACGACAAGTATGCCGATCGACCATGCTATCGACTGGATCACGAAGTCGGCCGTCGGTCCGCCAAGCGCCAGGGCGCGCACCGCCGACGCCGTGGCCGACACCGGCTGGCGCTCGGCGAATCCCTGCAGCCACTCGGGCATCGAGGCCACCGGTACGAACGCCGAGGAAGCGAATACCAGCGGCAGCATGACCGGGAAGGACGCCGCCTGGGCACTCTCAGGATCCCCAACCGCCAGACCGACCGCAGCAAAGACCCATGCCAGCGTGTAGGCAAAGAACAGCACCAAAAGCAGGCCGGCGATGAAGGGGATCGGACCGGTCTGCACCCTAAAGCCAACCGCGAACCCCACCGCGGTGATCAGTCCGACTACAAAGGTAAGGCGGACCAGATCCGCCACGGTCCTTCCGGCAAGGACTGCGGAGCGGGCCATCGGAAGCGACCGGAACCTCTCGAGCAAGCCACTCTTGAGGTCGGCCGCCATGCCGACTGCGGTTTGGATCGACCCGAACACCACCGACTGAACAAAGATGCCCGGAATGAGGTAGTCGACGTACGAGAAGCCTGGCACCCGGATGGCGCCGCCCATAACGTAGCGGAACAGCACGACGAAGATAACCGGCTGAATCAGGGTGAAGACTAGGAGCTGCGGGACCCTGCGGATGGTGGTCAAGTTGCGCCCCGCCACCGCCAGCGTATCCCTGAGGGCGCTTGGGGGCCTCCAGTGCCGGGTGGGTGTGGCCGGCTGGCCGGCCGCAGCCGTCGCGGTGCTCATGACGCACTCCTTTCCGACTCGCTTGCCCCGATTCCCTGGAGCAGAATTTGAGCGGCGTCCCTTGCAAATCGCTCTCTCTCGCCGTTGCCTCGATACTCAGAATCCCGGGCGGATTTGGCAGCAAGGCCAAGGGCCCGGGCCGCAACCGCGCCGACGAGAACTGAGGCCGCCTGCTCGGGTGACGCCCGCCCGCTGATCCGTCCAAATCGCTGCTCGAGCAACAGGTAACCACTGATTGGTGAAAGATCGAGTGGCCGGCGGGCCGGGCTTGATTCGCCGTCCTGGTAGTACATGAGGGCGGCCTCGGCTGCCTCCTCCAGGTTGTGCAGTACGCTGCCCTCCCCGGCCTTGTAGGGCAGAGCGGCAAGAACACTATGGAGGCGCTCCGCAGGATCTTGGCTCTCAAGCTCCTGACCGGACCTCACAACGGGGGGTTGGTAAGCCTGCGTCTCGATAAGCTGGCCGGAGGTCTTCGCTTGCTGAGCTCCACCCCCGGAGGGCTCGGTCGCGCCGACCGGTAGCACCTCTTCAGAGTCCGCCGGCTTGCCGGTGAGGTTGAGGAAAACGTCGTCAAGGCTAGGCTCGTGAACCGAAATGCCGGCCGGCACCATCCCGTTTCTATCCAGTGCACGAAGCACATTCATCAGCACGGCCGGCGCCTGGTTCGTGCACAACCGGACCTTGGCGCCGTCGCGCTCGGGATGGTCGTAGGCCATGCGGGCCAGCAGGCCCTCAGCCTCGAGGGCCTCGTCCTCGCCGGCC
>DATAAN010000217.1:0-17730 GCA_036260105.1 Actinomycetota bacterium | reverse complement strand
AGCTGTGGGCCGAGACGTCCGCCCCTATGCCCTACACCGGGGAGGGGGTCGAGGTGCCGCCGGCCGGCTCAGGGGCCGGCGAGGAGGCCGGTGAAAGCGCCGCCCGGGCCGGTGAAGCGGCCGTCGTGGCAGGAGCCGGCGCCGCGGGGGCCGGCGCTGCGGGGGCCGCTGCTGCCACCGCAGAAGCGCCGTCCGAGGTTCCCACCCGCGTGGCGGAGGTCAAGGAACCGCGTTCACCGCTCCGGAAGTTCGTCTACCTGCTGGTCGCCCTTATGCCGTTCGTTGCCTTCATCCTGCTCCTGCCCCGTGGCGGAGAAGTCGAGGAGGAACAGGCATCGCCCACCCCCGAGGCCAGCACTCCGACCCGCCAGCAGGCCGCCCAGCTGGCTTTCCCCTACGACTTCTCCGAGGAGCCGGTGGAGCCGACCGAGGCGCCCGAAGTCGTCGACATGCAGGAACCGGTGCGGCAGTGCTCGGACGGAGTCGACAACGACCGCGACCGGCGGACCGACTACCCGGCCGACACGGGATGCAGCTCCCGAAGCGACAACTCGGAAGGTGCCGCCCCCGCGAGGACGACGGCCGCTCCTCCGCCTCCACCACCGCCGGGCAGCCCGTCACCTCCGCCGCCTCCGCCGCCTCCGCCGCCCCCCACCGACGAGCCGGACGACGATCAGGACACCGACCCCCCGCCGCCGCTCGACAACGACAACGGCGGTCCGGCATGTGAACCGGGGGACCCGGGCTTCCCGAACTGCGATGGAGCCGGCAACGACGAGGAAGAGCCAGTCGCTCCCGAGAACGAGGAATGACCCTCGATATACTGGCGGCCACACTTTCCCCGCGCGAAAGGTCTTTCCCTGGAATCGAACGGTTGTGCGATGACGCCTAGGCGCTCCCTGCGGGAGGAGGTTTCGAGGTGAGCCCGCTTATGGACAGGGTCGTCCGCCAGTGGCGGATGGCGAGGAACAACATGGCGACGATGAACGTTCCGCCGTTCATGAAGCTGGCAGTTCTCATCGGCGTGGCCGTGCTGCCCTTCGTCGCCTTCGTGGTCCTCCAGAACAACCCCGAGCCGGAAGCGGATTCCACGCCACTTCCCCAACCGACCATCAACCTCGGCCAGCAGATCCCGCTTGCGTTCCCGTTCGGGAACCCCGAACCGGTCACGCCGGTCGAGACCCCGGAAGTTGTCGAGATGTCGCCAAGCCCTGTTCCCACGCCGACCCGTTCGCCCGAGGCTACACAGTGCTCGAACGGAAGGGATGACGACCGGGACGGCCGGGTCGACCTCAGGGATCCCGGGTGCTCCTCTCGCACGGACAGGACCGAGGCGCCGAACCCGCCTGCCCCCACACCGGCCCGTACGACGGCTGCTGCCCCGCCGCCGCCTCCGCCCTCGCCTCCGCCCTCGCCTCCGCCGCCTCCGCCGCCGCCTCCACCTCCTCCGCCGCCCCCGGGGCCGCAGCCGAGTACGCCGCCGCCGCCACCTCCGCCGCCTCCCCCACCCCCGCCTCCGCCGCCCGCGCCGAAGACGGAGTGCAGTGACGGAATCGATCAGGACGACGACGGGAAGATCGACCTCGCCGACGTGACCTGCAGGAACGCGCAGGACGACAGCGAGCGCTAGCTACTACCTCGCCGGGTAGACGTTGCGTGCCGGCCATGGCCGGGCAGTCACTTGTACCAGCTTGCGTGGCGGCGGAGGCGCTTGAACCCCCGGTCGTTGCGAGTTCTCGACTGTCCTGCACCTCACCGACCGGCTATTTGCCGGGATCTCGACCTCTGCGCATGCGCCTGCGCGTCGCCTCGGACAGAAGCTTGCCGTTGGGGTTCTGGCTCTTGATGATCTTCACCAGGCGGACGGCGAATAGCAGCAGGATCACCAGCACGGCGATCTGAATGATCACCAGCAGGGCAAACAGCCCGGTAGACAGATCACCCACCGTGACGCCTCCTATCCTTGGAACGACTTCAGGGCATTCTCGTACTCCGCCGCCTGCTGAGGGGTCAGCACATGGCCCAGGCGAAGAAGCACCACGCCGTTGATGTAGTTGTACTCGGGCAGCGCACCGGGGATCTGCTGCCTGGCTACGTCCAGCTCCCGCTTGCGCGCCTGAAGCTCCTCCGCAGACCTGTAGGTCTCCACGATTCCTCCGGAGTTCTGGAAGCTGATCACGTTGGATCCCTGCTGCATCTCCAGCGGCATCCTGCTGTCCTGGAAAATGGCCTTACCAATGTACTCGCCGGGGCGGCCGAGCCGCTTGAGCGGGTCGGTCTCTGCGTTGTAGACGTCCACCCTGCCGATGGGGAGTCTGCTGGCCTTCAGATGCTCGATCACTCTGGCCGGGTCGGAACCCTCGGTGGCCCCGGGGGCGGGCGTAGGCGTCTGAAGGGTCAGACCTCCGTCACCCTGTTCCTCCGGCGGTGTTTCCTGGCGGCAGGCGGCGGTGAGGCAGACCAGTAAAAGACCAAGGACTAAAAGACGAAGCGGCTTTCCAGACAAAAACGATCACCTCACTGAGCCGGGGCTTGCAACGAACGGCGCCTTCCAGCGCCGATACTCAGATTAGTTCGAATCCGGTTCGAGACAAAAATCAGGCCCAAGCGATCGCTTGGGCCTGATCTGGTCTTGCAGGGTTACTAGAGAAGTCCTCCCAGCAGGTTGCCACCACTGCCGCCGCCGCTGCCGAGAAGCTGACCAAGCAGGTTGTTCAGCACGTCCTGCACGTCCAGGTCGTTCAGCAGGTCGCTGATGTCGATCAGGTCGTCGAGGGCGATGTCCGGGTTGGCCAGGACACAGCCCAGGTCGAGCAGACCACCGTCGGTCTCGCACTCCTCAGCGTTGTCATCGCCGTCGTCGTCATCGTCGAAGTCGAAGCAGAACGGCGGGCAGGTGATGTTGGGAGTGCCGCAGAACGGCGGGCAGATGCTCACGTGGTCGTCGTCATCGAAGTCGAAGTCGAAGTCGAAGTCGTCACAGTCCCGCAGGCCGTGGCAGTCCACGTCCGCGCCGCAGCCCAGGGGCCCGCAGTCCAGGTCGATCTCGGTCTCGTTGGTGGAGTTGCCGGAGGCCGATGCGCCCTGCGGACCGGATACCGCCGCGGTAGCGGAGTTGCCGGTGCTGTCCACGTCGAGGCTGTCGACGCCGCCGTCGACCTCGATCTCGGTGCTTCCGGTGCCACTGGTCGTGGTGGTCGCGGTCTGTCCTGCAGTGGTTGCGGTGGAGGTGCTTTGGGTGCTGCTGGTGTTGTTGACCTCTACGGTCTGCGCTTGGGCCACAGCAGGCACAAGTAGTGCTAGTGCCGTCCCAAGGACAAACACCATCTTTTTGATTCTGGTCATTTCGTTTCTACCTCCCCGAAAAGCAAATACAAAGAGCGCAAAGTGGTGGCGTAATCCTTTCACCTTGCGTGGCCATATTCAATCAGTAATGCATCGGTCGAAGAAGTACCCAAACTTCCCGGCCCGAACCTTCCTATTCGTGGGCTCTTTCTATCACAGTTGTTTGGCCCGTCCGGTGTCATTCCTGTTCGGTCCAAACTTAAGTTTCTCGCGCTCAGCCTCGAGCCGCTTCGACCCGCCCTCGAATGCTCCGCCGACCGGTTCGGTCACCCTTAGCGATTTGTCGGCCACTATCCGTCCCTCCGAGGGTCGAAATGGTTGAAAAATCTGCCTAATTAGGGCTTCCAGATGCTTGGACTCCGGCCGGTCGTCAGGAGTATGCTTCGTGTCGGTGGCTCCGGCCACTCCGCCTGGGCCCTAATGGGGTCCGGGCAACTCACATATGTAAATAGACATCTCTCAACATTGAAGACGGAAGGGGAGCAGATGCAGCCCACTTGGAAGCGAAGCGGCCTGGCTGTCATGGCGCTCATGGTTTGCGGGGCTGTGTTCCTCGCTATTCCGGCCATCGCGCAGACAGTGCTCGGCACTTTCACCGCAAACTCTCAGGGCGTGTTCTCGGGGACGGTCACCATTCCCTCCAACACGCCCCCCGGGATCTATGACCTGAGGGCTACCGGTGTGGGGCCGCAGGCTACTCCCTATCCGCCGACGAGCACGGGAAGCCTGAACGTCTCCCGCAACGTCGTCGTCCCCGGCCAGACCATTGCGGTCGCCGGTGGTGGGTTCGCTCCCAACAGCCCCGTGACCGTCACGCTGCACTTCGTCGCCTCGGCGGGCAGCCAGATGACGATCGCCCAGACCAACACGCTGCGCATCCTGACCGCACGCATCCGGGTCGTGGACATCGACGACGACGATGACGACGACGACGACGTCACAGGCGGCAACGTGATCATCAACAACGACAACCGCGTCAGCTGCACCAGCAACGCCACCGCAGCCGACAGCGGCCAATACCAGATCGCCCAGACCAGCGGAGACATCAATATCAACAACAACAACTCCGCCAGGTGCGAGTCCATCGCTACGGCAACCGGAGCTGCCAAGAAGATCGAGCAGACCCCCGTCACCAAGCCGGTGACGAAGGTCCTCGCCCGCACCGGTGTCGACGCCCTGCCGCTTCTGGCAGCCGCCATCGCCACCATCCTGCTGGGTTCGGTCCTCCTCAGCGCCGGCAGGCGCCGGGACCGGTTCGAGGGCTCACTCCGTTCTGCATAAACGCCAAAGCGGTTGAGGTCCGGGCGCTAACGACGCAGATATAATCGAACGGCTTCGAACGCCCCCGAAGCACTCCTGCAGCGAAAGGGCGTAGGACCTTGGAACTTCGTGACTATCTGCGCATACTCTGGGGGCGCCGGTGGCTGATCGTCCTCTGTATGGCAGTGGCCGCAGCTTCCGCGCTGGTCTTCTCCGCCCGCATCACGCCGCAGTACGCCGCTACGGCGAAGGTCTTCGTCGGGCCGCGGACGGTGGAGCAGGATGACGCGGCAGGGGCATTCCTCTCCGAGCTGACCGCATCACAGCAGTACGTGACCTCCTACGCGGAGATGCTGAAGAGCCGTCCACTGGCCGAGATAGTGGTGCAGCGGACGCAGGCTCCCGTCACGGCGTCCGAGCTCAGCGAGAAGACCGAGACCAAGATCGTGCCGGACACCCGGCTGATCGAGGTGACGGTGACGGACCCCAGTCCGGCGCGGGCTCAGACCTACGTCAACCAGATGGTCGATGCGTTCGTGAAAGACGAAGGCGGCGTGTTCGGCGGAGGGTCGCCGATCACCGCCTCGGTGTTCGAGCCGGCCCTGCGCCCCACGGTGCCGGTCAGCCCCAAGCCGCTGCAGAACGGCATCATCGGCGGGTTGCTCGGGCTGATGCTCGGTGTCGGCGTGGCCTTCCTCCTGGAGCAGCTGGACACGACCCTGCGTAACAAGGAGGACGTGGAGAAGATCCTGGCCCCCACCCCCGTGGTGGCGACCATCCCGCTCTCCCCCGCCAGCAAGGAACGGTCGATCTTCATGGAGACCGATGCGACCTCGCCGCAGGCGGAAGCCATCCGGATTCTGCGCACCAACATCCAGTTCTTCTCGGTCGACAAGCCGATCAACCGCGTGCTGGTCACCAGTCCGTTCGCCGGGGACGGCAAGACAACAGTCTCGACCAACCTGGCCGCCGGCATGGCGGCCCTGGGATCGACCGTCCTGCTGATCGAGACCGACCTGCGCAAACCCGTCCTGACCAAGTACTTCGGAGGATCCGAGTCACCCGGCCTCTCCGACGTGCTGTCCGGGCAGGCTTCCCTCTCCGAGGCCATTCGCCGCTCCCGCATCCCAAACCTGTCGATCATCGTGGCGGGGCCGACGCCTCCGAATCCCTCGGAGCTGCTGGGAAGCGAGCGAATGGCGGACCTCGTGAACACCGTCTCAAGCATGGTTGACATCGTCATCCTCGACACCCCGCCGGCACTGCCTGTGACCGACGCCTCCGTGCTTGCGCCGTTGACGGACGGCGTCATCCTCGTGGTGAGAGCGGGCCAGACCCACGCCCACAAGGCACTGGACGTCGTCAAGAACTTCGAGCGGCTCGACGTCCGGGTCCTGGGCGTGGCCATCAACGGGGTCGACCGGGAGATGGACGGGGGCTACTACTACCGGTATGCCTACGGGCGAGAGGAGGAACGGGGCGCGAGCCGCAAGCGCTCACGGAGCGACGACATTCCTGCGTCCGACTTCGACGACCTGATGGTGCGCAACGTCCGCTCTTCGAACCGGGCGCCCTCCGCGAACGGCCCCGCGGCGGTGGCCCCCCGACCCGCTGCTCAACCTCCGCGCCCGCCGGCGGCGCCCCGTCCGGCGAGGCCGGTGGCGCGCCAGAACACCAACAACGCTCCGGCGCCTGCGTTCCGGCCCGATCGAGCGCGGCCGGGCGTCAAGCCGCCGCCTCCGAGGAGGGCTGGAAGGACTGCCGAGGAGGCACGAAACGCGGCCTTCCGGGCGAAGCTGCGCAGCAGTCTCGGAGACATATCCGAAGAAGACGACTACTAGTCGGCCGGCTATGTGCCGGCTAGCTCTCCGCTTGGTCGGCGGCGGGCGGCCCCTCCGCCTCGACGCCAGATGCATCTGCAGCTCCGCCGCGCCGGCGGCCGCGCCTGCGGCGCCGGGCCGCACGGGCAGGGGCAATCCCACCTTCTTCGTCGGCGGGCGGCGCCCCGGCAACCGGGGGTCTCTCCGGTGCGGCTGCTTTGACCTCCAGGGAGGGGTCGGTCGGCTCCTCCGGAATCGGCGTCTTGATGATCAGCCGGTACTCCTGAGGAGTCGTCGGCACTCCGTACTCGCTCTGCAGGGCGCCGATGAGCTCTTCGAGGACCGTGCCGTCGGGAGGAAGCGTCTTTAGTCGAGCCGGCCGGCTGCTCATCTCTTCCAGAACCGACACTTCTCGGCCTCCCACACTGCGGGAGGAACTGCGTCTCCTCGAGGGCTGAGGTTCCCGCTCGCCCGGCTCGACCTCGGCGTCCTGGGACCGTTGGCCGGCGGCCTCGGGGCTTCGCCGTCCCCGCTTGCCCTTGCGCCTGCGCCCGCCTCTAGACACGGCGTAATGAGGGGGCCGGCATGCTAGGCAAGCTTACGGTCCTCGAAGGGCACGGTGGCCGCATCCCTCCACAGCCGCTCGATGCCGTAGAACTCGCGCTCCTCGACGTGGAAGACGTGCACAACTATGTCCAGGTAGTCGAGGAGGACCCACCGAGCCTCCTTCTCGCCTTCCCGCCGGTAGGGCTTGAACCCTCGCTCGAGCATCTTCTTCATCACCTCGTCGGTGATGGTCTTCACCTGCCGCTCAGTGTTGCCTGAGCAGATGATGAAGTAGTCGGTGATTCCGATCAGGGGTTCCACTTCCAAAATCAAGATGTCGCCGGCCTTCTTGGCCGAGGCGGCTTCCGCCGCGATCAACGCTTTGGAACGGGATTCCTTCGGAATTGGCATCACCCTCTCGAACTGGCCGGATACCTCTAGTCTAGCCCGACGGCGCCTGGTGAGACCGGTACAAACTCCGTTCGGCGATGTATCGCACGACCTCGTCAGGCACCAGGTAACGAATGGCCTGCCCCTGGCCCACCCGTCTGCGGATCTCCTGGGAGGAGATCTCCAGAGCGGGCATCTCCATGACGCTCACCCGCCCCCGGAACAAACTCTGCTGCTCCTCGTTGATCTGGTACCCCGGCCGGTTGGCGGCGATGAAGTGGGCCAGGTCGAGCGTCTCCTCCGGATCCTTCCAGGACAGGATCGCCGCCACCGCGTCCGTACCTGTGATGAAGAAGAGCTCGGCCGAGCCGTCGTAGAAGGCCCGGAACGTCCGGAGGGTATCGACGGTGTAGGTCGGCCCTCCCCGGTCGATCTCCAGCCGGCTCACCGAGAAGTGCGGGTTGGAGGCGGTGGCCAGCATGGTGAGCAGATACCGGTCCTCGGCCGGCGATACTCCGGTCTTCTGCCATGGGTCTCCGGCGGGCACGAAGACCACCTCGTCGAGACCGAACTGCACCCGCGCCTCCTCGGCGCATCGCAGGTGCCCGTGGTGGATCGGATCGAAGGTCCCGCCCATCAGCCCGATCCGGCGGGGGCGGCCGGCGTCGCCCGTCAACGAACGACCGGAGGCAGCGGGCCGGTGACCTCCTCGCCGGGGTCGTAAGGCTCAAGCTCCTCCTCGTCCTCGCCCAGGAGCAACGAGGTGACCAGCCGGTACACCTCGGCCGCCCTCGGCAGGTAGGCCAGCGTCGCCAGCGTGAGCTGCTCACCCGGGGTGTCGAGCTTTAGCTCCCCGTAGCCGAGCAAGCGGCCCCAGAGCGTGCGGTTGAAGCTGGTTTCGGTGACCCGGGCCAGCCGCACCGCCGACACGTTGACCGAGAACACTCCCCGCATCAGCAGAACACGTTCGTCCGTGACGACGTAGAACGTCCTCCACCAGTCAAGCGCCTTGTACGCCGTGTACGCCGTCATCGCAAGTGCAAGCCAGAGCACTATGGTGTCCAGGATCGGAATCGGCCTGCCCTCGGTCAGGACGAACGAGATAAGCCCTACGGCAAGCAGTGAGGCGATCCACTTCGCCACCGGCTTCACCAGCAGCACGGGGTGGCGACGGGTGGTCAGCAGTATCCGCTCCCCTGCGGCGAGGTATCGCTGGGTGCCTCGAAGACGGGGCGGTTTCGGCATCGGTCTCTCCGGACTGCAGCGGTTACAGACATAGGATAGACATCCGCACGAATGAAACTCCGCAATCGCCTTCCGGCATGTCTCCTTGCCTTCGCACTGCTCATCCTGGCCGCCTGCGGGGCGGAGCGGAGTCCGCCGGCGGGCGGCAACGAGGTGGTGGAGGGCTTGAGAGGTGGAACCCTGGTGCTCGGTGAGAGGAACCCGCTGCGCCTGCAGGTGCAGATAGCCGACACGCCGCCGGCGCAGGCTCGGGGTCTCATGGGCGTCGAGGAGATGCCGGACGACTACGGCCTCGTCTTCCTCTGGTCCTCGACCGGCCGTCACGGCTTCTATATGAAGAACACGCTGATCCCGCTGGACATCGCGTGGTGGAATGACCAGATGCGAATCGTCGACATCCAGACCATGCAGCCCTGCGAGGCCGACCCCTGCCCGACCTACGCTCCCGCCGAAGACCACCTGGCCGCCGTGGAGGTGAACGGGGGGCTCCTTGCCGAAAGGGGCATCCGGGTCGGGGACCCGGTGGAGTTCACGGCGTCGGAGGGCGGGGTCTAGCGTGGCCTTCTCCAACCCGGCCAGCGACGAGGTGCGCCGCCTTCTCACCGAAGCACGTACCATCGCCGTGGTCGGCGCCTCGAACAAGCCGTACAAGCCGTCGCACCGCATCTTCAGCTACTTGAGGTCGGCAGGCTATCGCGTGTACCCCGTCAATCCCCAGGAGTCGGAGGTCCAGGGCGAGCCCTCGTACGAGCGGGTGCAGGACATCCCGGAGAAGGTGGACATCGTCGACGTCTTCCGGCGCGCTGAGCACACGCCGCAGGTTGCCGCCGATGCGGTGGAAGCAGGAGCAGGGGCGCTTTGGCTTCAGCTGGGGATCGAGAACGAAGAGGCGGCGGCGACCGCCTCCGCCGCAGGGCTGACGGTTGTGATGGACATGTGCATTGCGGTCGAGCACGGCGAGCTCGGAATCCCGCCGAAGAGCTAGCCGGCCGCGGTAGCGCTGAGCGAGCTGTCGAGCTTGGGAAAGGAAAACATGACTCTCAGACGAATGGACAACGTCCTGATCGTCGTCAACGACCTGGAGGCCGTGAAGGCCTTCTTTCTCGAAGTCGGACTCGAGTTGGAGGGCGAGACGACCGTCGAAGGCCCCTCGGTTGATCGTCTCGTCGGCCTTCATAACGTCCGCGCCACCCTCGTGTTGATGCGCACTCCGGACGGCCACGGACGGATCGAGCTGGACAAGTTCCACACCCCGGAGGCGATCAGAACTGGACCGGCGAACGCTCCGGTGAACGCACTTGGGATCCGCCGGATCATGTTCCTCGTCGATGACATCGACGAGCTCATCGCACGTCTACTTGCCCACGGCGCCGAGCTGGTCGGCGAAGTGGTGCAGTACGGAGAGACGTACCGGCTCGCCTACGTGCGGGGCCCCGAGGGCATCATCATCGCCCTTTCCGAGCAGCTCGGGTAAATCGCCCCGCATGGGCGGAGTAGAAAAGATTTGGAAAGTGAGCCGCGGGAACACTTCATCACAACCGCGGCCGCCGGTCGCGGAGCCGAGTTCTTACGGGAAACGACCCGCGCCAGCTGTCCCCGCTAGTGCCTGATGTGCCACTTGTCCGGCGCCACGAGCTCGTCGGAGGCCGCCGGGCCCCAGGTTCCCGCCGGGTACGGCTCCGTCGGGCTCTTCGGCAGGATCTTCTCGACGATCTGCCAGCTGCGCTCGATCTCGTCGGCACGGGTGAACAGCGTCGCGTCGCCGATCATCGCATCCAGGATCAGCCGCTCGTACGCCTCCGCAGGAGCGCTCATGAACGACTCGTCGTAGTCGAAGTCCATGTCGACCGGCGCCACCCGCATGTCGGGCCCCGGAACCTTCGCCCCGAAGGTGAGCGTGATGCCTTCGTCAGGCTGCACCCGGATGGTCAGGTGGTTGCGCCGCGGGCGCTCCAGGCCGGAGGCTTCGAAAAGGAGGTGCGGCGCCCCGTGGAAGTAGACGGTGATGGTGGTCTCACGCCGGGGCATGCGCTTGCCGGTCCGCAGGAACACCGGCACGCCCGCCCAGCGCCAGTTGTCGATGCTCAGCTTCATGGCGGCGAAGGTCTCCGTCATGGAGCCTGCCTCCACGCCGGGCTCCTCCTGATACCCCGGGACCGCTCGGCCGTCGACCACTCCGGAGGTGTACTGGCCCCTCACGGTCTCGGCCGGGTCGATCTGCCGGACGGAACGAAGCAGCTTCACCTTCTCGTTGCGGATGGACTCGGCGTCAAACAGAGCCGGCGGCTCCATCGCCAGGGTCGCAAGGAGCTGGAGCATGTGGTTCTGCACGATGTCCCGGATGGCGCCGGCGCCCTCGTAGAAGCTTCCCCGGCCCTCGACGCCCACCGACTCCGCTACGTCGATCTGCACCGACTGCACATAGCTGCGGTTCCAGATCGGCTCGAACATGCCGTTAGAGAAGCGGAAGACGAGGATGTTCTGAACGGTCTCCTTGCCGAGGTAGTGGTCGATGCGGAAGATCTGCTCCTCTTTGAAGACTCCGTGGACGACCGAGTTGAGGTCCTGGGCAGTCGTCAGGTCGTAGCCGAAAGGCTTCTCGACCACGATGCGGGATTGGTCAGCCATCCCCATCTCACCGATGCAGTGAATGATCTCGGGGAAGGTGGAGGGCGGCGTCGCGCAGTAGTAAAGCCGGCGGCCTTCGGTGCCGAACTCGGCGTCGATCTCCTCCAGGAACTTGCGAAAGTCGATCCAGCCAGCCGGGTCAGAGTAGCTGCCCGCAAAGTAGTCGAGGTGGCTCTCGAATGAGCCCCAGTACCGTCCGGCAATACCCGAGCGGCTGTGCTCGCCCACCGCATCGCGCATGTTGGCCCGGAACTCCTCCTTGCTCATCGGCGTGCGCGCGAACCCCACCACGGCGAAGTTGTTGGGCAGCAGGTTCTCCCGGTACAGGTTGTACAGGGCCGGCATGGCTTTGCGCTTGGTGAGATCTCCGGATGCCCCGAAGATCACGATGACCTGTGGGTCCGGCCGCTCCAGTCCCATCTCAGGCACCGCCTCTGCCGGGCGCGCAGTTATGTCCGGGCGAGCGCCTTGACCGGTACCTCGACCTTGGCCATGGGGACGTCGTCGATGACGAACAGGAGCTCACAGGTTCCCGGCTCCAGCTGGATCCGCTCATCGACTGTGTCCCGGTACGCAGTCCGGGACTGAAGACCACGGACGAAGATCTGCTGAGGCACGCTCCGGAAGAGCTCCCGGTCGCCCGCCGTAATCGCGTACTGCTCGAAGTAGTAGCCCACGTTGCCGGACCACTCCCGCTCGATGGTGAAAGGAAGGCTGATCGTGCCGTCCAGAAGGATGCCCACGTCGTTGGGGTCGTCCTCCGGAGTGACACGCACGGAGACCAGCTCCAGGGGATGCAGAAGTTCGGCCATGTACTCCTCGTTCTCGATCTGTTGGTGAGGATGATAACCACTGGGCCATCTCAATCCCTCTCGGATTACTCGCGGACCTGGCCGCTGCCCCACACGACGTACGCTGTGCAGGTGAGCTCCCTCAGTCCCAGGGGGCCTCGCGCGTGAAGTTTCTGCGTCGAGATGCCGATCTCGGCGCCGTAGCCAAACTGCCCCCCGTCGCTGAAGCGGGTGGATGCGTTAACGAACACGGTTCCCGAATCCACCTGCCTGGTAAACATCTCGGCCGCTTTGGCGTCGGCGGTGACGATGGCCTCGGCGTTGGACGTGCCCCACCGGTTGACGTGGTCGATCGCCTCCTCGATGCCCGGAACCACGCGGACGGCAAGGACCAGGTCCAGGTACTCCGTCCCCCAGTCCTCCTCGGTGGCGGGGAGCGCCTTCGGCCACAGCCGCCGGACGGTCTCGTCGCCCCGTATCTCCACGCCTCTGGCCTCGAGCGCATCGAGCGCTCCGGGCAGCCAGCGATCCGCGAGCCCGGCGTGGACGAGCAGAGTCTCCGCCGCGTTGCACACGCTGGGTTTGGAGGTCTTTGCGTTGACGATTATGGCGGTGGCCATGTCGGCGTCGGCCGAGCGGTCGACGTAGACGTGGCAGTTGCCGTCGCCGTCGATGATGTACGGGACCGTGGCGTTGTCCTCGATCGAGCGGATGAGCGCCGGTCCACCTCGGGGGACGAGAAGGTCGACCAGGCCCTTGAGCTGCATCAGCTCCACCGCCGACTCCCGGGAAGTGTCCTCCACGAGCTGGATGGCGTGCTCCGGCAGTCCGGCCTTGGTGGCGGCCTCGACCAGGATCTCAGCGATGCAGCGGTTGGTCCGAAGCGCCGCCGAGGACCCCCGGAGCATGACCGCGTTGCCCGACATGATGCACAGGCCTGCAACATCCGAGGTGACGTTTGGCCGGGCCTCGTAGATCACCGAGACCACCCCCAGGGGACGGCGCACCTTGCTTATTCGCAGGCCGTTGGGGCGGGTCCACTCCTCGACGACCTCACCGACCGGGTCCGGCTGGCCGGCGATCGACCTCAAGCCCTTGCTCATGTCGGCGAGACGGGAGGGCGTGAGGGTGAGCCGGTCGGTCAGGGCCTTGGTCAGCGTGCCGCGGGCAGCCTCGACGTCCTCGCGATTTACCGCCACCAGCCGGTCGGCGCCGGCGTCCAGGGCGTCCGCCATGGCAAGGAGGGCGGCCCGTCGCACCCCGCCGGAGACCTGAGCCAGCTCGGCGGCGGCCGACTGCGCCCGCTCCCCCAGCGTTCGGAGCGGCACCGACACCTTCTCAGCAGTGCTCACATCAGCACCATGTGGTCGCGATGGATGACCTCCCGGTTGCCTTTGGTCCCGGCGATCTCCGCAAGAATTCCCGCGTCGAACCCCACCAGTCCCTTCGCCACCAGCTCGTCGCCTACCGTGACCACCTCAACCGCATCTCCTGCACGAAAGTTGCCCTCCACCATTTTGACTCCTGCTGCGAGCAAACTCTTCTTGCCCTCGGTCAGGGCGTGCGCAGCTCCGTCGTCGACGACGATGCGGCCCCGGGACTGCTGCGCCCATGCGATCCATAGCTTGCGTGCCTGGATCTTGGACGGGCTGGGTTTGAAGTAGGTGCCCACGCTCCTGCCGGCGACTGCGTCGAGCAGGACGTCCTTGCGGAGCGCGGACGCGATGACCGCCGGAACCCCCGAAAGCGTCGCCATGCGGGCGGCCTCCAGCTTGGATGCCATGCCTCCCGACCCGAGGGCCGACGAACCGGACGCATACTTCAGAAGGGCCGGCGTGATCTCGTCCACCTGCTCCACCAGCTCGGCTCCCGCCTCCCCCGGGTGCCGGGTGAACACACCTTCGACGTCGGACAGCATCACCAGCAGGTCCGCGCCGACCAGGTTGGCGACCAGGGCGGCCAGCCGGTCGTTGTCGCCGTACCGGATCTCCTGCGTCGCCACGGTGTCGTTCTCGTTGACGATCGGCACACATCCGAGCTCCAGCAGCCGGTCGATCGTTTGCCGGGCATTGAGGTAGTGACGGCGCTGGATCATGTCGTCCTGCGTCAGGAGGATCTGGCCGACCGATATGCCCTTTGGCGCAAACAACGCGCCGTAGAGGTCCATCAGGCGCCTCTGACCGACGGCGGCCGCAGCCTGAAGGCCCGGCATGTCCGTGGGTCGGCCTTTCAGGCCGAGCTCGTGCATGCCGGCGGCTATCGCCGCCGAGGAGACGATCACGCACTGGACCCCCTGCTCGTTCAGCAGGGCCACCTGGTCGGTCACCTTGCGCATCCGGCGGCGGTCCGGTTTCCCGTCCGGTCCGGTGAGAGAGGTGGTGCCGATCTTTACAACGACGCGGCGTATTACCTTCAATGCCCTCCCCTTTTCAGCCGAGGGCCGTCCGTGTCGTATGCATCCGGAGGCACCGATCCCTTCGGCCACCAGCTGAAGACCGACCTGCCGATCCGCACCTCGTCACCGTGGGAGGCGCCTGCTTTGGCGAGCAGGTCCTCTACTCCTGCGCCTTCCAGGCGGTTCTGCAGGTAGGCAACCGCCTCGGCGTTGTTGAGGTCGGTCATGGCCACCCACCGGACGACAGATCCGCCGGTGACCCGCCACGCCGCGCCCTCGCGCTCCACCCGCACCGGCTCCGCCTCGGTCTTGAACAGCTCGAATCCCTGGGGGCGAGCCCGCTCGGCGCGCCACTCGGACACAATCGCAGCCAGGCGCTTCCGCAGATCGTGCAGGCCGGTCCCCTCCGAAGCCGAGATGACCAGCGCATCGATCCCACGGGCGGCGAACTGTGCCTGGGCGGCACGGGCGGCCTCTTCGCCGGCCACGTCGACCTTGTTCAAAGCCACGACCACCGGGCGCTCCATCAGATCCTCCCGGAACTGCCGGAGCTCGGCGTTGACCGTGTCGAGTGCGTCCAGGGGCGGGACGTCGGCGGCCAGGTCGATCACGTGGACGAAAGCGGCTGAGCGCATCGCGTGCCGGAGGAACTTGATGCCGAGACCTCTACCCTCCGCTGCTCCCTCGATCAGCCCGGGCACGTCGCAGATGGTGAAATCCGTGTCGCCGTAGCTTACGACGCCGAGCGACGGCTCGAGCGTCGTGAAGGGATAGTCCGCCACCTTCGGCTTCGCCTCCGACAGCGCGCCCACCAGCGTGGACTTGCCCACGTTGGGGAGGCCGATGACGGCAACGTCGGCGATCATCTGCAGCTCCAGCCGAAGCGACTTCTCCTCACCCGGCTCACCCAGCTCGCCGAAGCCGGGAGCCCGCCGGTTGGAGGTGACGAACTTGGCGTTTCCCCTGCCGCCGCGGCCCCCCTTGGCGACCACCACCCGATCTCCCGGCGAGGCCAGGTCGGCGACGACCCGTCCGGCCTCGTCCTTGACCAGGGTCCCGGCGGGCACCTGCAGGACAAGGTCCGGGGCGGACGCCCCGCTCCTATTGTTCCGCCCACCCTGCACGCCCGCTTTGGCGCTCTGATGCGGATGGTTCTTGAGCCAGGACAGAGAGTTGACGCCCGTGCTCGCCTCGAGGACGACCGAGCCGCCGTTCCCGCCGTTGCCGCCGTCGGGCCCGCCTCGCGGCTGGTACTTCATCTTGAGGAACGAGACGGCGCCGTCTCCCCCCTTGCCGGAGGAGACAAAGATGTGCGCTTCGTCGACGAGCATGGATTACCGCCTAGAGGAGGAGCTGCCCCGCAGCGCGAGCCTCCCGGGGGAGGGAGGGACTAGTTGTCCGCTGGAGGGATGACGCTGACCAGGTGGCGGCCGGCGCGGTGGTGGTACTTCACCTCACCATCCGAGATGGCGAACAGCGTGTCGTCCTTGCCCTTGCCGACCAGCGTGCCCGGGTGAATCCGAGTCCCCCGCTGGCGCACCAGGATGGAGCCGGCGGTGACAACCTGCCCGCCGAACACCTTGACACCCAGACGCTGAGCGTTGGAATCCCTACCGTTTCGCGACGCCGAGGCGCCCTTCTTATGAGCCATTGCTCTCCACGCTACCAGAATCGCCCGCTTCGGACGTGTCGACCGCCGTCTTCGACTGTGACCCACTCCCGGCGTCGCCGATGGAGGTGATCTCGATCAGCGAGTACTGCTGCCGGTGACCGGTCTTGGAGCGGTATCCGCTCTTGTTGCGGTACTTGAAGACGGTTACCTTGTCGCCCTTGGTGTCACCGACGACCTTGGCAGCGACCGCGTAGCCTCCCAGGTCCTTGGCGCCCGAGATCGTCTTGCCGTCGTCGTTGACGACGAGCAGCGGGGTAAGAGTGATCGTCGGGTCGTCGCCTTTGACCTTGATGCGCTCGACCTCGATGACGTCGCCCGCCGCGACCTTGTACTGCTTGCCGCCCGTCTTGATAACCGCGTACATGATTAGACCTCTTTGCTCCGGAACTTCCGGCGGAGGGCACACGAGTAAGCCCGAAGTGCCGGTTGGATCAATACAGCATACCAACCGCCCGTGCCGGGCGCGGCGGCCTTCCGCTCCTTCGTGCGGCGCCGCGCTCTCCGGCTGTCAGGAGAGCTCGGTGAGGATGACTCCCCTGCCTTCGCAGGCGTCGCACTTGTGGGAGAACGCCTCCAGCAAGCCCTCGGAGACCTTCTTGCGGGTCATCTGCACCAGCCCGAGCTCGGAAACGCCGTAGACCTGCGTTCGTGTCTTGTCCCGGAGCAGCGCCCTCTCGAACGTCCTCAGCAGCTCGTCGCGGTTGCGCTCGTAGCCCATGTCGATGAAGTCGATGACTATGATGCCGCCGATGTCCCGGAGCCTCAGCTGCTTGGCGATCTCCTCCGCCGCCTCCAGGTTGGCGTGGAGGACCGTGTCCTCGAGGGTCGACCTGCCGACGTAGCGGCCGGTGTTGACGTCGATGACAGTCATCGCCTCCGTCCGGTCGATAACTATGTGGCCCCCGGACTGCAGCCAGACCTTGCGGTCGATCGCCTTCCGCACCTGCTCGGTGACGTGGAACCGCTCGAACAGCGGCATCGGGTCGACATACAGCTGGACCCGGTCGCCGAAGTCGGGAGCAACCTCCTCCAGGTAGTCCCTGATCTGGTGATAGGAGGTCTCGCTGTCCACGACGACCTCTTCGACGTCGGCGGTGAACAGGTCGCGCACCACTCGGATGGCGAGCGGAGGCTCCGAGTAGATGAGCTTCGGCGGCTTGGCGCCGTCCACCTTGTCCGAAACCTCGTTCCAGATGCGGGTCAGGCGGGCAACGTCACGCTCCAAATCCTCCTCCGAGGCGCCGATGGCGGCGGTGCGGACGATCATGCCGTGCCCGTCGGGGCGGATGCGGTTGGCGATCTCTCGCAGGCGCCTGCGTTCGGAGTCGCCGAGCCGGCGGCTGATGCCCAGTGAGTCACTGTTGGGAACCAGGACGAGGTACCTGCCCGCGAGGGACACCTCGGTCGTCAGCCGGGCGCCCTTCGAACCCATAGGGTCCTTCGTGACCTGCGCCACGACGGCCTGGCCCGACTTCAGAAGCGTCTCGATGCGGGGAGGGGGCCCTTCGAGCTCCTCGTCGTAGCTCACCTCGCCGACGTAAAGGACCGCGTTACGAGCTTCACCGATGTCGAGGAACGCTGCCTCCATGCCGGGAAGCACATTTTCCACCCGGCCGACGTAGATGTTGCCCACGATGG
>DATAAN010000216.1:0-2947 GCA_036260105.1 Actinomycetota bacterium | reverse complement strand
CTCTTTGATCACCATGGTCGTGTACCTCAGATTCAGAATGTCCTGAAGCGTCGGCTCGGTGCGGCCCTCCAGGATGCGGTCGACCTCGGTGTGGACGTTGGCCTGGACCTCAGGATGCCGGCCGAGCAGGTGCAGCGTGAAGGTGAGCGACGTCGCCGTCGTCTCGTGACCGGCGAGCAGAAAGATCAGGACCTGGTCGCGAACCTCCTTGTCGTACAGCCCGCTCCCGTTCTCCGGGTACGTCGCCTGAAGCAGCAGGCCCAAAAGGTCCTCTCCCGGCTCCGGCTGCGCCCGGCGGGCGGCGATGAGCTCGTCGACCACCTCGTACATCCCCTGCTGGAGGCGGTGAGCCTTGCGGTTGCCGGGGGTCGGCCAGTGCTCCGGGACGACGACGGGGAACAGTGCCCGCTGGATTGCGCGCTCGCTGAGGTACGGAACCGCCTGGCGGATGACCGGGACGGCGCTCTCGACGTCGGCTCCGAACAGCACCCGGCCGACGACGGCCAGAGTGAGCCGTGCCATCTCGTCGTTGAGGTCGACCGTCCCGCCGGTAGCGGCGAAGGGCGCCCACCGCTCCACGGTGGTTGCCGACTCGGCCGACATCATCGGAACGTAGGAGGCGACCCGCTTGTGCGTGAAGATCGGCTGGATCATGCGCTTCTGGCGCTTCCACTCCTCGCCCTCGCTCGTCAGAAGGCCGTCGCCCAGGATGCCGCGCAGCTCGGTGTAAACAGGGTCGTTCTTCACATAGCGGCCGGAGCCTCCGGCGAGCAGACGGTGCACGTAGTCGGGGTGAAAGACTGCGAAAGCCTCCTGCTGGAAACGGCCCGCCGGCCCGAAGGTGAAGCGGACGATGTCGCCGTAGTCGAGCATGGCGCGGTGCAGCGTGCCAAGGACGTCGTTTTTGAAGTCGAGGGCGGAACCAAGAATCGGTGAGCCTTTGGGACCCGGGGCGACCTGCGCAAGGTTCACGTTCTCGAGTTCCGCAGTACCTACGGACATAGCTACCTCCCGACTACCTCGACATCAGATAATGCAACATTGGACAGCGTCATAGTACGCTTCCGAGCCGGGAAGTCAACCCGTGGCGGCATGGTTCCCAGCCGATGGGGGTACCACTTTGCCCATGCCGCAACTGCGCAAGGGCACCACGTTCGAGGCACCCTCGAACCCGATCCCCACCAAGACCTCGAACACCGGCGGACCGGACTCGCCGCTGGACCTGACCAAACGTGACCTGAAGGCGACGTTCAAGCGCACCGTCAAGGAGATCAAGGAGGACCGGATCACGCTCGTGGCGGCCGGCATGGCCTTCTACTGGTTCCTCGCCGTGTTCCCCTCCCTCATCGCGGCAGTCGGAATCATCGATCTCCTCGGTCTCGGGCCGCAGATCCTCGACTCGGTGAACAAGTCGATCGGTACGACGATCCCCGGGGGAGCGGCGACTATCATCACCACGGCGATCAGCAGCGCTGAGAATGCGCCGAAGGGCACCTCCCTAGTGGCGGTCATCTTCGGTGTGTTGGTCGCCCTATACAGCGCGACCGCCGGCATGGCTGCTCTCCAGCAGGGCCTCGACGTCGCCTACGACGTGCCGGAGGAACGCAAGTTCCTGAAGAAGCGGGCCTACGCTCTGCTTCTGGTCCTGGCGACGGGGGTCTTCGGCGGCATCCCATCTATTTTCTTCACCCAGCAAGGCGTCATCTGGTCGGTCCTCGGCTGGCTGACCCTGGTGGCGTGCATCGTCACCCTACTGGCGATCTTCTACTACCTGGGCCCGAACCGGGAGAAGCCGCACTGGGTCTGGGTGAGCCCGGGCGGCCTGATTGGCGCCCTCATCTTCCTGATCGTTTCCGGTGCCTTCTCGGTATACGTCGGCAACTTCGCCACCTACGGCGAAACCTACGGCCAGTTCGCCGGTGTCGTTATCCTGCTCTTCTGGCTGTACCTGACCGGCATCGCCATCATGATCGGCGGTGAGCTGAACGCCGAGCTGGAGCGCCAGACCGCCATGCGGGAGGGCCGCGTCTAGGCGCTTGCGGGCCGTTCGGGCCGGGTCTAGGGTCGCCTGATGGACCGCTGGCCGCCGCTGCCCTACCCCGACTGGGCCGACACCCGCTGGACCCTCCACCGCTACTCCCAGGTTGTCGGCAAGGTGCGGATGGAGCTAATGCCCTTTCGCAACCACTGGTGGCACGTGACCCTGCTGCCGGGAACCCGCGGGTTGACCACCGGGCCGATGCCGGTGGCCGACGGGCGGAGCGTCGAGATCCAGTTCAACTTCGTCGGCCACCGGCTGATGGTTCTGGACAGCGACGGCCGGTCGGAGGACTTCCCGCTTGCTCACGGCCTCGCCTGCCGTGACTTCTACTCCCAGACGTTCGACCTGCTGGCGGCCTTGGGGGTTGACGTCTCCATCAACCCGACCGCCTACGAGCTGGAGGGCCCGCTTCTGTCGGAGGACGCCGAGCACGACGCTTACGACGCGAAGGCCGTAGAGCGGTACTGGACCATTCTCCGGCGCACCAGCGACGTCCTGAACCGCCTCGCCGGCAGGTTCAACGGCAAGCAGAGCCCGGCGCAGTTGTTCTGGCACAGCTTCGACCTGGCGCAAGCCCGCTTCTCGGGGCGGCCGGCGCCTCCCCGCCCGGGAGCCGACCCGGAGACGAAGGAGGCCTATTCCCACGAGGTGATCTCGTTCGGCTTCTGGCCGGGGGACGACAAGGTCCCCAACGCCTCCTTCTACTCCTACACCGCCCCGGCGCCGCCCGGTTTGACCGACCAACCGCTGTCGACGCCGGCCGCATTCTGGAACAAGGAGGCCGGGACCGCGTATCTCCCGTACGACGATGTGCGGAAGGCGGATAATCCAGACGAGACGTTGCTCGGCTTCTTCGAGTCCACCTACCAGGCGGGGGCCCGAACGGCCGGCTGGGACATCGACGGA
>DATAAN010000215.1:0-5991 GCA_036260105.1 Actinomycetota bacterium | reverse complement strand
ACCGACGCCAACGCGCTGCTCCGCATCCTGTTCAGCCGCCTCGGACAGCCGTACATCGGCCCGCCGATTGCCTTCTCGTTCAACGTTCCGCGACGTACTGCAAGTGGTGCGATGAACGTCGACAAGGGCAGGGGAGAGCGAATCGTCGTACGCAACGCCGTGTACCACGGCGGCATGTGCCCGCGCTGTGAAGGCATGGGATCGGTCACCGACTTCAACCTGTCGGCGCTGTTCGACGACAGCTTGTCGCTCAACGAGAGCGCTATCACGGTCCCCGGCTACAGCATGGACGGCTGGTATGGCCGGATCTACCGGGGCTGCGGGTTCTTCGACCCGGACAAGCCGATCCGCCAGTTCACCAAGAAGGAGATGCACGACCTGCTCTACAAGGAGCCGACCAAGATCAAGGTCGACGGCATCAACCTCACCTACGTGGGGCTGATCCCGCAGATCCAGAAGTCCTACCTGTCCAAGGATGTCGATGCGATGCAGCCGCACATCCGGGCGTTCGTCGAGCGGGCGGTTACGTTCACCACCTGCCCGGAGTGCGGCGGCACCCGGCTCAGCGAGTCGGCCCGGTCATCCAAGATCGCTGGGATCAACATCGCCGACGCCTGCGCGATGGAGATAAGGGACCTGGCGGAGTGGGTGCGCAACCTGGACGAGCCGTCGGTCGCGCCGCTGCTGGCGGCCCTGCGGCACACGCTGGACTCGTTCGTTGAGATCGGACTCGGCTATCTCTCGCTTGACCGGCCGTCAGGGACCCTTTCCGGCGGGGAGGCCCAGCGCACGAAGATGATCCGCCACCTGGGCTCGCCGCTCACCGATGTCACATACGTCTTCGACGAGCCGACCACCGGTTTGCACCCCCACGACGTCCAGCGCATGAACGACCTGCTGCTGCGGCTGCGGGACAAAGGGAACACGGTCCTCGTCGTGGAGCACGAGCCGGAGACGATCGAAATCGCCGACCACGTAGTCGACCTCGGTCCCGGCGCCGGAACGGCGGGCGGCGAGGTGGTTTTCGAGGGCACGGTCGAGGGGCTGCGGCGCAGCGGCACCATCACCGGACGGCACCTGGACGACCGCGCCACGCTGAAGCCCTCGGTGCGCACGCCTTCGGGGGCGCTCGCAATCCGGGGCGCGAACGCCCACAACCTGAAGGACGTCGATGTCGACATCCCGCTAGGGGTGCTCGTCGTCGTCACCGGGGTGGCCGGCTCCGGCAAGAGCTCGCTGATCCAGGGTTCGGTGGCCGGTCGGGAGGGGGTGATCTCGGTCGACCAGACCCCGATCCGGGGCTCACGAAGGAGCAACCCGGCAACATACACGGGTCTGCTCGACCCGATCCGTAAGGCTTTCGCCAAGGCCAACGGAGTGAAGCCGGCCCTGTTCAGCGCCAACTCCGAGGGCGCCTGTCCCAACTGCAACGGCGCGGGCGTGATCTACACCGACCTCGGGATGATGGCGGGCGTGGCGACCACCTGTGAGGAGTGTGAGGGGAAGCGATTCCAGGCTTCGGTTCTGGAGTACAGACTCGGCGGCCGGGACATCAGCGAGGTGCTCGCCATGCCGGTGGCCGAAGCCCAGGAGTTCTTCGGGGTCGGCGAGGCGCGCACGCCGGCCGCCGGAGCCATCCTCGACCGGCTCGCCGACGTCGGGCTCGGTTATCTGAAGCTCGGCCAGCCCCTCACGACGCTCTCGGGAGGCGAACGTCAGCGGCTGAAGCTGGCCACCAACATGGCCGAGAAGGGGGCGGTCTACATCCTCGACGAGCCGACGACGGGCCTGCACCTCGCCGACGTGGAGCAGCTGCTCGGATTACTCGACCGGCTGGTCGACTCGGGCAAGTCGGTGATCGTGATCGAGCACCACCAGGCGGTCATGGCGCACGCCGACTGGATAATCGACATCGGCCCCGGCGCCGGCCACGACGGGGGCCGGATAATCTTCGAAGGCACGCCGGCGGACCTGGTAGCCGCCCGCAGCACCAAGACAGCCGAACACCTGGCGATCTACGTGGGGGCCTGAAGCGACAGACGCCACACCTGTCGGTCGGCGCTGTCTCCGTTCTTCTCCTAAGGACGTGGAGATAGTGGCGCAGGCGCAAAAGGGGCGCCGCAAGTCCGCCAGCAGGCGACTTCCGCTCTCGGAGCCGGCTGGCGGAGCTTCCGGCGCCCCAAGGGGCCCGGCGCGACTGTCTACAGCGCGTCCGGCCCCATTTCGCCGGTCCTGATTCGGTAGACCTGCTCCACCGGGAGCACGAAGATCTTGCCGTCGCCGATCTTGCCGGTGCGGGCCGCGGTCATGATGGCGTCGACCACCTGCGTCAGCTGGTCGTCGTCACACATCACGTCGATCTTGACCTTGGGTACGAAGTCGACCTGGTACTCAGAACCCCGGTACACCTCAGTGTGGCCCCGCTGGCGACCGAAACCCCGGGTCTCGGTAACGGTCATGCCCTGGATCCCGACCACACGCAACGCCTCTTTCACCTCTTCGAGCTTGAAGGGCTTGATGATTGCGCTGACCATCTTCATCCGGAAATCCTCCCGTAGTCACTTGTAGGGACCCTACCCGGCCGGTCGGGCCGGCCGGGTAGGGGATGCCGCCTCATGCGTGGACGCTGGTGCCGCCGCCTTCCGCCGTGTAGGCGGTCTCCGAGTGCTGCGACAGGTCGAGGCCGGAGAGCTCCTCGTCCTCGTCCACCCGTACGCCGACCAGCTTGTCGACGATAAACAGGATCACGAAGGTGGCGATCAGTGAGTAGAGGATGGTCGCGACCACGGCGATGAGCTGCCTGCCGAGCTGCCCCGGGTTGCCGTAGAGCAGGCCGTCGGCGCCCGCCGAGTTGATCGCCGTCGTGGCAAAGACGCCGGTGAGCAGGGCCCCGACCAGTCCGCCGACGAAGTGGACGCCCACCACGTCCAGGGAGTCGTCGTAGCCCAACCTGCTCTTCATCGACACCGCCAGGTAGCAGATGAAACCGCCGGCGAAGCCGATGATCACGGCTGCCCACGGCTCGACGTAGCCGGCAGCCGGCGTGATCGCCACCAGGCCGGCGACTGCGCCGGTGGCGGCCCCAACCGTCGTCGGGGCCTTGTGCTGAACCCATTCGGGAATCAGCCAGCCGAGCATCGCAGCGGCCGCCCCTAGGTGGGTGGCTACGAATGCGCTCCCCGCAACCGCATTCGCACCAAGGGCGCTTCCGCCGTTGAAACCGAACCAGCCGAACCACAGGATCGCAGCGCCGAGCACCACCATCGGAACGTTGTGCGGCCGCATGGCCTCGTGGGGATACCCTCTGCGCTTGCCCATGTAGAGGATGCAGGCGAGCGCCGCGATGCCGGCGTTGATGTGAACGACGGTTCCACCGGCGAAGTCGAGAGCCGCCACACCGCCCTCGGCGAAGCCGAGCCAGCCGCCTCCCCACACCCAGTGGGCGACCGGCGAGTAGACGAACAGGGACCAAAGAACCAGGAACAGCACGTAGCCCTTGAACTTCATCCGCTCCGCGACCGCACCCGTGATCAGCGCCGGGGTGATGATCGCGAACATCATCTGGAAGATCATGTAGACGCTGTGCGGGATGGTGGGAGCGAGAGGGGAGGGCTCGGCCCCTACGTCCTTCAGGAAGGCGAAGTCCATACCGCCGACGATCCGCCCGACGTCGGATCCGAAGCCCAGGGTGTAGCCGAACATCATGAAGACGATGGACACGATCCCTAGGGCAACGAACGACTGCATGATCGTGCCGAGAACGTTCTTGCTGCGGACAAGCCCGCCGTAGAAAAAGGCTAGGCCCGGCGTCATGAACATCACCAGCGCTGCGCTGGCGATGATCCAGGCGGTATCTCCAGTGTCGATCTCCGGCATCTTTCTCCTCTCGGTTGAGCTCGGGGCGGGGGTGGCCGGTGAGCTTCCGAGGGCAAGCTACAGGAGGGGTGTTTCCTGGTTGTTACGCCCCGTGTTGCCGATTTGTTAAGAAATTCGCGAAGAAATCTGTCTAAGTTTGTCCGGAGAAAGAGCGGTAGAGCACGCGGGACTCGAGTTCCGGACCCGCATATGCGGCGCAGTCCTGGGGCCTGACCAGCCAGGTCTGCCACTGATCGAGTGTCTTGCCTACCTCCGGATCCGGAGTCCACGCAAAGACCAGGAGCCATACCGGAGTTCCCTGGTAGGTGGCCTCGCGAGCCAGCAGACCCACCATCGGGTAGCTCTGCGTCGAGCTGATCCGGCTCAGGCACTGGTCGGCCGCCTCGTTGGAGAAGTCGGGCACCTGCGCAGCGTCGGACGCCGCTTCGGGTTGCGGTGCGGCGGCATCGGAGTTCGGCTGATCGGGGTCGGTGCGCGCCAACGCCCGCTGGGGCGGAGGAGCGGCAGGGTTGAACGGTTCCGCGCTGCCTGCGCCGGCCGCGGACTCGGTTCCGTCGTCGGTACGGGGGAGCGCCATGGCCTTCGGCGGGGCGTCCTCCGGTCGATACCGGTTGAGACCGGCCGCCACCTCGGGAAGGCCGGCCACGGTCCGGTCCACCTGGTCGCCGCTGCGGAAGTCGAAGCTACGCTGGGCCGGCGCGGCTCCCTCGCTCAGCGAACTGGAAGTCTCTCCTCCGGAGGGTCCGTCCCTCAGGAACCCATAGCCGGCGGCGACCATCGCAACGACTGCGAGCCCCCCGGCCATCGCCCACTGCGTATAGCGGGTGCGCCAGGGCACCTTACGCGCCCGGCGGGACGCCAGCACGGCCACCCGCAGTTCGCGATGCTCGTCCGCGGTAAGGGACAGCTGGGGCAGCGAAGCCACCCCGCCGGATGCGGTTGACAGCGCCTGTTGGGTTGCAGAGCACTGCGCGCACGTCTGCAGATGGCTCTCGACGGCGGAGCGCTCCTCGACGGGCAGCTCACCGTCCAGGTAGGCGCTGATCGAGTCGATCTCGAGGTGGTCTTTGGTCATATCTCAGTTAGACGGTCCGCGTCCCGGCTCAGGTTCCCTACCCGCCAGCGGGGCGAGCATCTCCGCCAGCCTCATCCGGCCGCGGGCGATGCGGCTTTTCACCGTGCCGGCGGCAGTGCCGGTCGCCTCGGCGATCTCCTCGTAGCTCATGCCGTAGAGATCCCGCATCACAATCGGCGCCCGCTGCTCCAGCGGAAGGCCCCGGAGGGCCTGCTCGACCAGCAGTCGGGTGTCCGACGAGCTCTCGCCGGATCCTCCGGCTTCGGCCGGCAGCTCTTCCACCGGCACGGGCGTGCGCTTCTTGCGCCTCCCAATATCGTGACACGCATTGGTCGTCAGCCGGTACAGCCAGGTGGTAAAGGCGGCCTGGTGGCGAAACGACGAAGCACGCCGGAAGACCGTCAGGAACACGTCCTGAGTGGCGTCCAGGGCGTCGGCCCGGTTCCCCAGGATACGCAGAGCAAGGTTGAAGACGCGGGACTCGTGACGCGCAAGCAGGACCTCGAGCGGGCGCTGGTCACCGGACTCGACGAAGGCCGCGATGAGCGCTTCGTCGCTTTGTGCCTCGAAGTCTTGCGCCATGGGCACGAATTATGAACGGCAGGCGGCGAAGCACGGCGTACCCTGCCTGCGGAGGGGCTATGCGGCCAGTGGGACTATCTCCCGGATGGCGACGGCGAAGGGGTTGTTGGAGTTGCCCTCACCGGGAGTGCGGACCAGGTTGCTGATCCAGATCATCCAGTAGCGGTGAGATCCGGAGACTTCGAACGTCTGGTCGGCGGCAACGGTCTGCGCGTTCCCGGGGTCGCTCCACCGACGGCCGTCGTCCGAGTACCGCACGGATCCCTCCCAGCCTCCGGCGACCGACGTCACCCGGATGCCGGAAAGCTCCCGGGAGCTTCCCAGGTCGAAGTAGATTCCGACGCCATCCTTGAGGCCTCCGAAGGGGGCCCGGCTGTACGAGGAGGTGGCCCAGGAGGTAGCCGGATCGCCGTCGACCGCCTGCGCCAGCCTGGCCGGGGTCTCCTGGCCGTCACCCG
>DATAAN010000214.1:0-5864 GCA_036260105.1 Actinomycetota bacterium | reverse complement strand
GGCCGACCTGTGGCTCGCTGAGCAGGTTCTGGCCTCACGCCCGGAGCAGGGCCGGTGAGGGTAGGTCTCGGCTACGACGTTCACGCCTTCGACGAGCAAAGGCCCCTTATCCTGGGCGGAGTTCAACTCCGGGAGAGCGGCGGGCTGGCGGGACACTCCGACGCCGATGTCGTCTGCCATGCGGTGGCCGACGCGCTGCTCGGGGCCGCCCATCTGGGCGATCTGGGAACACACTTCTCCGCCGACGCGGTGCCCGAAGGTTTTTCGAGCCTTCAGATCCTCGCCCGCACGGCGGCGCTGCTGGCGGATGCCGGCTACAGCATCGTGAACGTCGACGCCACGGTGGTGATCCAGGACGTCCGCATGGCGCCTTTTCGCGACCAGATGGCCGCCCGCATCGCCGAGGCACTGGGCGTCGACCCGTCGCAGGTGAGTGTCAAGGCTACGACCACCGATCACCTCGGCTTTGCCGGCCGGGGGGAGGGCGCTGCGGGGCTGGCCGTAGTGCTTCTGGACGGCGGAACCGGCCACTGAACCGGAGCCGCCGGCCCGGTTAAGGTGTTTGGTATGGCATTGATGGTGACCAACACCCTGACTCGCCGCAAAGAGCAATTCGTCCCCCGCGACGAGGGCAGAGTGGCGATGTACGTCTGCGGCCCCACAGTCTACGGCGACATCCACGTCGGAAACGCACGGGCCGCGGTGGTGTTCGACGTCATCCGTCGATACCTGTCGTGGCGCGGCTTCGAAGTTACCTTCGTACAGAACTACACCGACGTGGACGACAAGATCATCAATCGGGCCAACGAAGAGGGCCGGGACTGGCACCAGCTCGCCCGCTACTACTCCGAGGCCTACGAAGCGGTGGCGCAGGCGCTTGGGCTCACACCTCCGGACCGGCTGGTGAAGGCGACCGACCACATCCCCGACATGATCGACATGATCTCCCGGTTGGTCGAGCGGGGCGTCGCCTACGAAGCGGCGGGAAGTGTGTGGTTCTCGGTCGAGGACTTCCCCGGCTACGGCAAGCTCTCGGGCCGCACGCTCGACGAGGTGCACGCACGGGAGCGGGTGGAGCCCGATCCGAACAAGCGCAAGCCGCTCGACTTCGCTCTGTGGAAGGCGGCCAAGCCGGGTGAGCCGTCCTGGGACAGCCCATGGGGGCCCGGCCGGCCGGGGTGGCACATCGAGTGCTCGGCCATGTCGGCCAAGTACCTCGGAATGGGCTTCGACATCCACGGCGGGGGCTCCGACCTGGTCTTCCCGCATCACGAGAACGAGATCGCCCAGGCAGAGGCTGCCCTGGGCACCGAGCCTTTCGTCCGGTACTGGCTCCACAACGGCATGGTGAAGATGGATGCTCAGAAGATGTCGAAGTCCCTGGGAAACCTCGTTCTGGTGAAAGACATCTTGAACGAGGTGCGGCCCGAGGTCCTCCGCATGATGTCGATCTCCGGCACTTACCGGAGCGACGTGGACTTCGGTGAGGCGTCGCTGGAGCAGGCCAGGCGAACCGTCGAGCGTTTCGACAACTTCGCCCGGGCCGCGAGTGCTCCGGCGGAGAAGGTGTCCGACGAGGGCCAGGAGTACCTGGACCGGTTCGCCGACGCGATGGACGACGACTTCAACACGCCGCTGGCGATCAGCGTGATGTTCGACCTGGTGAAGCAGGGCAACTCACTGTTGGACGATCCCGACGCGGCCGAGCGAGTCGCCGGCCTGGTGGCCGCCTTCCGCCAGATGACCGACATCCTCGGAGTGACCTGGCAAGGCGCACCCGAGTCCGGAGCTGCAGGCGGGGAAAGTCTTTCCCCCGAGGAGGCCGAGTTGCTGGAGCGGCGCGCTGAGGCCCGCAAGTCGAAGAACTGGACCGAGTCTGACAGGCTACGCGACCGGCTATCCGAGCTGGGGATAGTCGTGGAGGACACCCCATCCGGCACTCGTTGGCACCGTAGTGCCTAGCCGGCAGTGCCTCGGCTCCGTTCTAACGACTCGTGGCGACGAACGCAGCGGCCTCGGCCAGTAGCGGCCGCAGCCAATCGGCCGGATCTCTTGCCGGCACTACCGCCCACTCCGACATGCGCCTCTTGCCCATGACCAGCCTTGTTCCAACCCCCTCGGACTCCAGCTCGTCGATGCGAGCCGACGGAAGCTTCAACACCAGGTCCGCTCCCCGGGTGTAGGCAAAGACCTTGCCGCCGATAAGGGCACTCAAGTGCCTGCCTTTCGGCTGGACGACCGCGCCGCTGGGCTCGGCGAGCAGTCCGGCGGGATCGGAAGCTTCCATTGGCTCGCTATAGGGACGGCGAAGCGTCGGAAGGTGCCCAGCCGGCGATGTTAGGCCGCCCCCCGGCCCGGACGGCCGCCCTTGCCGCTGTCAACTGGAGCAAAGCCAGGATTCCGGCTCCCGCAAGCCACCACATGCCGGCGTCCTGGGAGACGGACCACGCCACGAGCCCTATTCCAGCAAGCGCCGGCATCAGGAAGAACAACACGAGGCGGCGAGCGCCAAGTCCGGCAAGGGCTTGACGGTGGCGCCAGGTGAAGACATCCAGCAGCACCCAGGCGGAGGTGAGAAGGATCGACCCGGCGAGGTCGGCCGGCCCCGGGCCGTGAGTGCGGCTGAACGACAGGACACGCTGGTCCGGATCGGGCAGCGCAATCAAAACGAAACCGACGACGTTTAGCGCCGCCCATGGCGCCCAGGGCGGTCGCCTGCTCAACTTCGACAGAAAAAAAGCCATCTCATCTCTCCCTTGCATTGGTTGCGTTGATCCCGACGGCGAAACCGGTAAGGCCTATGACGGTGTGGAAGATCTGGTCGGGTGTGCGAAGTTGCAACGCGGCGCTGACAAGGCCCCTGGGGAACACCAACCCGGCAAGGGCCAGCAGCAGATACCCCACTCCGAACCCAACGGCGAACCGGGCGGCAGCGGCGTGGCCCATCCGGATTGCCCAGAGCGCGCCCAGCCCGGAGACCAGGTGGAGCGCATTGTGAAGCAGGTCGCCGGTGTCGCCGTCGGCCACCTTGGCTGCTCCGCCCGCCAACCCTTGCAGCACAAGGAACCAGCCAAGGAACAGCACGAATCGGAGCGCCAGCCCCGGGGCGGAGAGCACACGTGTTTGAACGGTCACTCGCTCCCACCCGCCTTCTTCGAGAGTTCGGCCTCGCCCGCTTCCGTCCGCTGAACCGCTTGATAAAGCAGCTCCATTGCCCGGAGCACGCATGACCGATCGTCGGAACCCATACCTGCTAGAAGAGGCGCCAGGACGTCCTCTGCGGTGCTCGACAGGTGGCTGCCCGCCCATCTCTCGAGCCTTTCGCTGGGGTGGACCCGCGTGACCCGTCCGTCCTTGGCGTCGACTGCGGTGACGACCAGTCCCGACTCCCGCAGCGCGGCTACCGCCGCGGATGCTGCGCTCTGCGCGATCGACGCGCTGCGGGCGATATCGCCCACGGAGCACCCCGGTGCCTCCAGGACTGCGCCGAGCACCAGCTGGTCCCGAACCGGTACGGCGTCCACCTGGCCGGGCTGGGCTCCGATGGCCTGTTCGGCGATCGCCTTCAGCCGTCGCGTGAGGTAGTAAAGCTCCCCGACCTGCATAGAAGTATCATACGACAGATACATCAAAAAAGATACATCAGGGAAGATGGAGTTATGGAAACGGAGATTCAGAGACAGACCGTGGAGTGTTGCATCGTCGGCGGGGGACCCGCTGGCATGATGGCCGGCTTTCTATTAGCACGCCAGGGCGTTGAGGTGCTGGTGCTCGAGAAGCACGCCGACTTTCTACGCGACTTTCGCGGGGACACGGTGCACCCGTCCACCATAGAGGTCCTGGACGAACTCGGGCTGAGTGAGGAGTTCCTGCGTATTCCGCATACTCGTATGACAGAGGTGGCAATGGAAACCCCAACCGGGCGGGTGACGTTTGCCGACTTCACCAAGGCCTCAAGACGTTTCGGCTACGTTGCATTCATGCCGCAGTGGGACTTCCTCAACTTCCTGGCTGCCAAGGCCGGCGAGCTCCCCAGCTTCCGCCTTAGTAGAAGCACAGAGGCTACCGGCCTGCTATGGGATGGGGCGCAGGTGTCGGGAGTACAAGTCCAGTCGCCGGAAGGAAAGATGGAGGTTCATGCTCGCCTGGTCCTCGCCGCCGACGGGCGCAACTCCGTGCTGCGGCAGGATGCCGGGTTGAAGGTGGCCGCCAAGTCTCCCCCGGTCGACGTTCTCTGGTTCCGGCTCTCCCGGCGACCGGATGAAAGCGTTCCTTTCTTCATCAAAGACGGAGACCGGGTGGCCGTCTGCATCAACCGAGGCGAGTACTGGCAGGTGGCGTGGGTGATCCCTCACCTGGGATTCGAGGCGGTAAAAGAGCGGGGGCTCGAGGTGTTCCGCTGCGAGGTCGCCGAGTCACTTCCCCCACTGGCAGACCGGCTCGGTGAAGTGGATTCGTGGGACGACCTCAAGCTGCTCATGGTCCGGATCGACCGCTTGGAGCAGTGGTACCGTCCGGGGCTTCTGTTCATAGGCGACGCCGCGCATGCCATGTCTCCTGCCGGGGGAGTGGGAATCAACCTCGCAATCCAGGACGGGGTTGCGGCGGCGAACCTGCTGGGCCCCGCATTCCGCTCCGGCGGGCCGACGGTTGAGGACCTGCGGCGGGTGCAGCGGCGCCGTGAGGTGCCGGCGCGAGCGGTGCAGGCCTTTCAGGCTCGTATCCTGCGTGACCTGTACCCCCGCCCCGACGCCCGTGAAATGAAACCCCAGGCAGATGCGACAGCATTGCCGGTCCGGCTGGTCAGCCGGGTTCCACCACTCCGTCACCTCATAGGGCGATTCATCGGTCGAGGCATTCGTCCCGAGCACCCTTTGGCATCGTGACCGATGTCATCGGCGCCTGTGTACGGCATGCAAGACCAGACGTTTTCCACTGAAGCGCCGCGCTCAGTTGAGCACTACGAGCTCGGGGTCGAAGGGCAACTAGGCCTGGCTGACGACGTCAGCGTGTTCCATGGAGAGGGGCTCCGCAATCAGCGAGAAGAGCGCCGCCGCCTCGGGGACCTGCGGCGCACCTTGAGCGGCTACCTGAGCCGCCTCCCTCGATTCCCACTTCCAGACGTCCACCCAGGTCTGCTCGTCCAGGCGCGCCAACTCGGCGCCCACAAGCCCCGGGAAACACTTGCGAATCGCCTCGACAGCCGGCGGCCATCGCTTCATCAGCTCTCCGGCATTCGACGGATCGACCCGGTAACGTGCCAGCTCGTAAGCAATCATCCCTACGTTCCTCCTTTCGAGGTGACTCTCTCCACCAGCACCTCCAGGGCTTCGATGCCTTCGGGGCCGAGCAGCCGACCCACCGTTTGCTGGGCGTGTTCCCATGGACCCTTCGCATCCGCCGCCAGACTCTCCCCCTGCGCCGTGACGACGATTTCCTTCTCTCGTTTGCTGGGGCCCGGCTGAACGGTAACCAGCCCCGCCGCCTCCAGCCGTCGGATGTTCCGCGCAACGGTGGAGCGGTCCATTAGAAGCCAGCGGCTCATGTCGACCGCGCGGGCCCTGCCACCGTGCTCGAGAAGCGTTTCCAGCATGTCGAGCTGCGCAACGGTGATGCCGAGCCTCCGTAAGTTGTCGTCGTAGTGGCGAACCACCACACGGTGCACTCGTCTCACTTTCGCCGCCAGGCACTCACTCGCCGTCGGAATCTCACCCAGAGAGATGTACATACAACAATTTATGCTCACTAAGTCTTCGTCGTCAAGGCGACGAGAGTGTTCGACCGACGGCTACCGGCGGTAAGGCTCGAAAACGCCTGAATCCGTTTTCGCAACCACGCATGCAGCTCACCCTGCCGTAGAGCGC
>DATAAN010000213.1:0-14465 GCA_036260105.1 Actinomycetota bacterium | reverse complement strand
CCTGGCCTGGCACGACGACGTGCTGACCGGCGCGTGGGCCCACAACTTCTGGATGAACAGCAACCCACACCGGAAGAACATCCTCGACCCGGCGTTCACGCACGCCGGCATAGCCTTTGCCTGCAACCCTTCCGGAGGGCGCTATCCGTACGTGTTCGTGACGGTGGAGTTCGGCGGCAGCTCCGCTCCCTTGACCTCGGTTCCCTCGGCGTCGCCCAAGGTCGCCGGGAGCCAGTCGGAGCCGGGTGCCGGCTGTGGGGCCTCGAGCGCTCCGCCGCCTCCTCCTCCTCCGCCAGCCCCCGCGCCGGCTCCCCCTCCACGTCCGGCCCCGGCACCGGTTGCTCCTCCGCCGGCAGCGGCCAAGGCGGCACCCAAGGCTTCGGCATCGACGTCTCCGGCGGCGGCAGCGGCCCCGGCGGCGAAGAAGGCATCCTCTTCCGCTTCCCCTTCGGCCCGCCCGAGCACGCCGGCTAAGGCATCAGCTTCGCCCACACCGTCAAGGAAGCCGTCGCAGTCCCCGTCTCCCGAAGTGGTAGCGGTGGCCGGAGCGGCGTCGCCGCAAGCGCCCCCGTCGACTCCGGCGGCAACTCCACAACGCAAGAGAGACCTGGAGCCGCTGGCGTCTTCAACGTCGACCGAGCAATCCGATGGCGGCTCGGGCCCCCTGGTGGGCCTGATGGTCGCGGCCGCCGGGTTGCTCCTCACGACCCGCAGAATGTCCAGGCGCCGGAGAACTCCGCCGCCGAAGCACGCGATCTCGCGGAGATAAGCAACCTCAGGTCTGCGCCGGCTACGGTGCCGGAGCTCTGGTTGAACCTTGTCCCCGACTCTTCATGCTGGGGGAAAGCCGGACCAGCCTGCCGTTAGGTTTGGCGGGGGCCCAGCCAGAGGCGCTGTTCTTCGAGGATCCTGCCCAGCCGCTCCAGCTGCCGTTTCACCTGCTCGGGTGAGGTGCCGCCGTGAGAAGCTCTCGCCTGGACGCTGCGCCGGGCGTCCAGGAGCTCCAGCATCGACGGGTCCAGCTCGGGGTGGGCGTCGCTGAGCTCCCCGGCAGTCAGCCCGGTCAGCTCCTTGCCCTGACCGGCTGCCACGGCGACCAGCTTGCCGACCGCCTCGTGCGCGTGGCGGAAGGGAACGCCTTTCTTCACCAGCGCCTCGGCGATGTCCGTGGCGCCGGAACCCCCGCCCCGGGCCGCGGCGTCCAGCCGGTCTTCGTTGAAGGTGAGGCTGGAGATGGTGCCGGTAAGGGCGGCCAGGCACATGGCGACCGAGTCGGCCGCGTCGAAGACCGGCTCCTTGTCCTCCTGGAGGTCGCGGTTGTAGGCCATCGGCAGGCCCTTGACCACGCTGAGCAGCTGGACGAGGTCACCGATGACCCTCGCCGACTTGCCTCGGACGAGCTCGGCGACATCGGGGTTCTTCTTCTGCGGCATGATGCTGGAGCCGGTCGCGAACGCGTCGTCCAGGGTCGCGAACCCGAACTCCGAGCTCGTCCAAAGGACCAGCTCCTCCCCGATCCGGGAGAGCTGGACGCCGAGGATTGCCGCCGCGCTCAGGAACTCCAGTGCGAAGTCCCGGGATCCCACCGCGTCGGCCGAGTTGTCGAAGACCTCGGCGAAGCCGAGCTCGGCTGCCGTGCCCACCGGATCCAGGGGCAGCGTCGTCCCGGCGAAGGCGGCCGCTCCCAGGCACGACACGTCGGCCCGGCGGTAGGCGTTGCGCAGCCGGTCGAAGTCGCGGGCCAGCGCGAACGCGTGGGCCATCAGGTGATGCGCCAGGAGCACCGGCTGGGCCCGCTGCAGGTGGGTGTAGCCGGGGGCCAGGGCGTCCGGGTGAGCCCGCGCCTGACCGACCAACGCCTCCTGCAGGCCGCAAATCCCGGCTGCTATGGGAGGGATGGCATCCTTCAGCCACAAGCGGAAGTCGGTGACCACCAGATCGTTGCGTGAACGCCCGGCGTGGATGCGGGCGCCCAGGTCCCCGAGCTGGTCCGTAAGGAACCGTTCGACCGCCGAGTGGATGTCCTCGTCCGACGGGTCGAAGACGAACGTCCCGGCGGAGAATGCCTCCACCGCCCGGTCGAGGGCCCGGCCGATCTCTTCCTCGTCCGCCTTAGAGATCAGCCCGGCTCGCCGGAGGTTGGACGCGTGCGCCCGTGTGGCCGCCACGTCCTGCGGCCACAGCCTCTGGTCGAAGTGGATGGAGCGGGACAGCTCTGCAAGGGCCTCGGACGGTCCTTTGGTGAACCGGCCCTTCCAGAGCGGACCGGTCATTCCCTGCCCGGCTCCTCCCAGCCGGAGATGCCCTCCCACGACCCTGCTCCCGGAGGCGAGTCGGCGTCGGCACGGCGAGCGCGTGCCCACGTCTTCAGGGGCAGGCCCCACAGCTTCACGAAGCCCTCGGCCGCCTTGTGGTCGAATGCGTCGTCCCGGTCGTAGGTGGCCAGGGACATCTCGTAGAGCGATGCCCCCGACGCCCGGCCGACGACCCGCACCTCGCCCGGGGACAGCTTCAGTCGAACGACGCCGTTGACGTAGACGGCCGTCGTCTGGATGAAGGCATCGAGCGCCTCCCGCAGCGGCGAGAACCACAGACCCTCGTAGGTCAGGTTGGCGTACGTCCGCTCCAGGTCCCGCTTGGTGCGGAGGAGGGCCTTGTCGAGCGTGAGGTGCTCCAGCTCCGAGTGCGCCTCGATCAGCGCCAGCGCGCCGGGCGCCTCGTACACCTCGCGGGATTTGATGCCGACCACGCGGTCCTCGATCATGTCGACGCGTCCGTACCCGTAGCTGCCGGCAAGCCGGTCCACTGCAGCTACCAGCTCGGCGAACTCCATCGGCTTGCCGTCGAGGGCCACCGGAAGACCGTGGCGGAACTCGATCTCGAGGTACCTGGCCTCGGTTGGAGCGTCGGGGCGGACGGCAGTTCGCTCCCAGATGTCGTCCGGCGGCTCGACGAACGGGTCCTCCAGCACGCCGCACTCGATGGCCCGGCCCCACATGTTCTCGTCGATCGAGTAGGGCGACTTGGGCGCTACCGAGATGGGAAGCTCGTGCTGCATGGCGTAACCGATTGCCTGGTCCCGCGTCATTCCCCAGCCGCGGCACGGCGCCAGCACCTCCAGGTCCGGGGAGAGGGCCGCGAGCGACACCTCGAACCGCACCTGGTCGTTGCCTTTGCCGGTGCAGCCGTGGGCGACGTATCGGGCCCCGTAGTGGTGAGCCGCGTCGGCAAGGTGACGGCAGATGAGCGGCCGGGAGAGGGCGGAGACAAGCGGATACCGGTCCTGGTAGAGCGCGTTCGCGTGGAGCGCCCGCGTCACGTACTCGTTGGCAAACTCCTTGCGGGCGTCCACCACCTGGGCGTCCAGCGCCCCGGCCTGGATCGCCCTGTCCCGGAGCAGCTCGTTGTCGCCGCCCTGGCCGACGTCGACCAGCATTGCCACAACGTCCAGGTCCTGCGTCTGCTTGAGCCACCTCACCGCAACGGTGGTGTCAAGCCCACCCGAATAGGCGAGAACGACTCTTTCACTCATCTGCTCGATCCTTCCTTCTCCAACGTCTCTTCCTGGTCGCCGCCGGCCTCCGGGCCGGGCAGCGACTCAACCATCGCCCGAAGCCGGCGTTCCACCTTTCGGGCCATCACACCCTGCTTGCAAACCATCAGGATCGTGTCGTCGCCCGCTACGGTGCCGGCCAGACCCTCGATGCCCAGCCGGTCCATCGCGCCGGCCACCATCCCGGCGTGGCCGGGCGGCGTCTTCACGACCACCATGTTGCCCGTCGACTCGAGCGCCAGGACCGACTCGGTGAACATCCGGCTCACCGCATCGCCCGCCGGCACCATCGCCGACTCACCGGGCAGCGAGTAGACCACCCTGCCGTCCCGGCGCACCTTCACCGCTCCCAGCTCGTCGAGGTCTCGGGAGACCGTCGCCTGGGTCGCCGGGAACCCGGAACCCCGGAGCATCTTGACCAGCTGGGTCTGGCTGGTGACCGGCGTCTGACGAATCAGAGCGACGATCCTGCGCTGCCTGCCCGCTTTCATCGCACCCGGCGACCGCCCTTGTCCTGGTTGTGGCCGTCACTTCGGGCTCGCGCACGGGTCCGCCCGCCGGCCGAGTCGAGGCTGAGCAGCCACTCCAGAAGCGCCTTCTGGGCCGGCAGCCGGTTGGCCGCCTGCTCCCAGATGACCGAGTGAGGCCCGTCCATGACCTCGGAGGCGATCTCCTCCTCCCGATGGGCCGGAAGGCAGTGCATGACGACCACGTCATCCGATGCGGCAGCGACCAGCTCGGTGCTCAACATGTAGTTCCGGAACACCTGCCGGCGGATCTGATGCTCCTCTTCCTGCCCCATGCTGACCCATACGTCGGTGTAGAGCACGTCCGTGCCCTTGGCGGCCTTCTCCGGGTCGTTCGTCACCTTGATGCGCGTGCCCGTCTCCACGCCTATGGCGGCAGCCCGCTCTACGATCGGCTCTATCGGCTCGAAGCCCTTCGGACAGGCGGCCACGATCCTGCCGACTCCGGCCTTCGCCCCGGCGAGAAGGAGCGAGTGGCAGACGTTGTTGCCGTCGCCGAGGTAGGTGACGGTGACCTTGGACAGGTCGTCGAAGTTCTCGGCGATCGTCATCACATCGGCCAGCGCCTGGCACGGGTGTTCCAGGTCGGACAAAGCGTTCACAACCGGAATGGTGGAGGTCTCCGCCAGGGCGTCGAGGCGCTCTTGCCCGAAGGTCCTCAGCACGATGGCCGAGAGGTACCCGGACAGCACCTTGGCCGTATCCTCCAGGGTCTCTCCTCGATCGAGCTGCAGATCCTGCGCCCTCAGGGTGATCGGGTGCCCTCCGAGCTCGAAGACGGCAGCCTCGAATGCGATCCGGGTCCGGGTTGAAGGCTTCTCGAAGATCAGCCCGACGGAACAGCCCTCCAGGACCTGAGAACCGGTTCGCGGGCCCTTCTTCATGGCGATGGCCCGTTCGATAAGCTCGCCCTGCTCCTCCGGGGTGACGTCGTCCGACGACAGGAAGTGCCTCATGCCGGCTGCCCCTGCAGGACCTGCTCCAGCGCTTCGTCCAGGATGGCGACCGCCTGATCGCAGTCGGACTCGGTGACGATCAGCGGTGGGGACATCCTGACCGCGGACGGCGTGACGTTGTTGACGACCAGGCCCCTTTTCAGGCAGGCGAGCGTCACGTCCTTGGACCGCTCCGCATCCAGCTGCACGGCGAGCAGCAGGCCGAGACCCCGCACCTCCGTGGCGGCCTCGTGGCGGCCCACCAGCTCGTTCAACCGCCCCTTCAGGTATTCGCCCATCCTGGCCGCATTCTCCACCACGCGGTCCCGCTCCAGCACATCGAGCACCGCGAGCGACACGGCACACACCAGCGGGTTTCCTCCCATGGTCGTGCCGTGGTCGCCGGCCTGGAAAGCGGTGGCCAGTTCGCCTCGGGCGATGCAGGCCCCTGCCGGCAGCCCGTTGCCGAGGGCTTTGGCCAGGGTGATGACGTCGGGCACCGCACCGGAGTGCTGGAAAGCGAACCAGGTCCCCGTCCGTCCGAGCCCCGTCTGGACCTCGTCGAGGAACATCGCCATGCCGTGCCGGTCGCAGATCTGCCGGACCGCCGGAAGGTAGCCGTCGGAGGGGACGATCACCCCGCCCTCCCCCTGGACGGGCTCCAGCATCACGGCCGACTCGGAGCCGGTGACGGCATCCTCGAGTGCCTGCGGGTTGTCGAACTCCACGTGGGTGAATCCTGGCGGCACCGGCCGGAACGGCTTCCACTTGGCCGGCTGGCCCGTGGCGGCCAGCGTGGTCATCGTCCGGCCGTGGAAGCTGCCCAGGGCGGCGATCGTGCCGGGACGGTGACCGTCGAGCCGGCCCGTGTCCCAGCGCCGGATCAGCTTCAGGGCACACTCGTTGGCCTCCGCGCCGGAGTTGGCGAAGAAGACCCGGCCGTCCTCCCAACCGAGCAGCCGGCACAGCCGGTCGGCCAGCTCCGCCATCGGCTGGGTGTAGTAGAGGTTGGAGGTGTGGATCAGCCGGTGCGACTGCTCGGCGATGGCCTCCATCACGGCCGGGTGCGAGTGACCGAGACCGTTGACGGCGATCCCGGCGACGAAGTCCAGGTACTCCTTGCCGGCGTCGTCGACTAGGCGGGCCCCCTCCCCCCGGACGAACGTCACGGGCAGCCGGGCATAGGTCGGCATGGTGCGGGCGTCGGCGAGGGACCGGATGTCCGTAGTCACGGCAGCACCATGGTGCCGGAGCCTTCGTCGGTGAAGATCTCCACGAGCAGGCAGTGCGGCTGCCGGCCGTCCAGGATGTGAGCTTGGGGGACTCCGCACTCCAGCGCCTGCACCACGCCCGAGATCTTGGGGATCATTCCCTTGGACAGGTGTCCCCCGTCCAGCATCGCCTTCAGCTGCGGAACCCTCGTCTCCGAGATGAGGCTCGACTCGTCTCCGAGGTCCCGGTACAGGCCCTCGGTGTTGGTCAGAAAGACGATCTTCTGTGCCTCCACCCTGACCGCGATGGCGGCCGCCGCGAGGTCGGCGTTTATGTTGTGGGTCGACCCGTCCGCCCCGCAGCCGAGGGGCGCGATCACCGGTATGCAGTCCTTGAGGAGCACCCGGTACAGCTGGCTGGGGTCCACGTCGACGACCTCTCCCACCAGGCCCAGGTCCTCGCCGCCGGGTCCGAGCAGCTGCTTGGTCTGGAGCAGCCCGTCCTCGTCACCGGCCAGCGGGGCGGCGTCCCCGCCGTTGCTGTCGATAGCCGCCGTGATCGCCTCGTTCACCTCCATCATGGCTTTGCGGACGACGGCAACGGTTTGCTCGTCGGTCACCCGGTAGCCACCGATGAAGCGCGGCTCCAGTCCCAGGTCCCGCATCGCCTGGCTGATCTGGTTACCGCCGCCGTGCACCAGGATCGGTCGCATGCCGACGTACTTCAGCAGGGTGAGGTCGGTGGCAAAGCCGGCCAGGGTCTCCGGGTTGTCTGCGATCTCGCCCCCCACCTTGATGACCACGTTCTTGCCCGACCACTTCTGGATGTAGGGCAGTGCCTCCACCAGCACGGCGGACTTCTTCTGGGCCTCCGACCAGGAGCGGGTTCCGGGGCTCACAGCTCGTACTCCGCGTTGAGGCGCACGTAGTCGGTGGTCAGGTCGGTGGTGAGTATCTGGGCCTGAGCGTCACCGACGCCCAGGTCGCAGTCGATGGTGACCTGCTTGGCGGCCAGGGCGGCACGGGCGGCCTGGATGGCGTCCATGCCGGCGGGTTCGCCTTCGGTCAGGACCCGGATTCCCGCCATGGAGATCGTCAGGCCGTCGAACCTCGCCGCGGCCCCCGAGTTGCCCACTGCGGAGGCGACCCGACCCCAGTTGGCGTCCTCGCCGAAGAGCGCCGTCTTCACCAGCGTCGACTCCGCTATGTGACGGGCGGCGCGGACGGCGTCCTCTTCGCGGGTCGCACCTGTGACCCGCACGGTGACGAACTTGGTAACACCCTCGCCATCTGAGACCATCTGCCGGCTGAGCGAGTCGCAGACCGCCAGGAGGGCCGCCTCCAGCTCTTCGGCATCCGCTCCGATGCCGGCGGCGCCGTTGGCGAAGGCGAGCAGCGTGTCGTTCGTGCTGGTGTCCCCGTCCACGGTGATCGTGTTGAAGGTGCGGTCGGCCACCCGGCGGAGGGAGGCCTGAAGCGCGGCCGGCTCCACCTCGGCGTCGGTGGTGACGAAGGCAAGCATCGTGCCCATGTTCGGCGCGATCATCCCCGCGCCCTTGGCGATGCCTCCAACCCGCCAGCCGGCGGGCGACGCAACGGCGGCCAGCTTGGGCACCGTGTCCGTCGTCATGATGGCCCGGGCGGCGGCTTCGTCGTCCCCCGAGAGGTTGGAGGCGGCCTTGCCGATGCCGGCGGTGACCCTGTCGACCGGCAGGTAGGAGCCGATGAGCCCGGTGGAGCAAACGAGCATCTCTCCCGAGGCCAGCCCCAGAGCGTCCTCGGCCGCCGCCGCCATCGCGACCGCATCGGAGATGCCCCGCTCGCCGGTGCAGGCGTTGGCGCATCCGGAGTTGACGACGACTCCCCGGGCGCTGCCGGCCGAGACCCGCTTCCGCGAGACCTGGACCGGCGCCGCGGCCACATTGTTCCGCGTGAACACGCCGGCCACCGACGCAGGACGGGTGGAGACGAGAAGGGCCAGGTCGGGAGCGCCGGACCGCTTCAGGCCGGCGCTGACCCCGGCGGTCAGGAAGCCCTGGGAGGCGCAGACCCCGCCCGTGATGGTGATTAGGCTCACGGCACCAGCGGCCGGTCGAGCAAACCCATGTCCTCCGGCAGGCCCAGCATCAGGTTGGCGTTCTGCACCGCCTGCCCGGCTGCGCCCTTGCCCAGGTTGTCGATCGCCCCGAAGGCGAGGACCCGCCCAGTCCTCTCGTCGAGGTGGACTCCGACCTCGGCAAAGTTGGTGCCGGTGAGCCGCTTGGTGTGGGGCAGCCCACCGCCCGCGATCCGGACGAACGGCTCGTCCCGGTAGGCGGATTCGAGGGCAGAGCCGATCTCGGTACCGGAGGCGCCCGGCACAGCCTGCGCCACGCAGCTGGCCAGCAGGCCCCTGGTCATCGGCACAAGATGCGGCACGAAGCTGACTCGCGCCGACCGGCCTGCCGCCAGCCCGAGCTCCTGCTCGATCTCTGCGATGTGCTTGTGGCCGGTGGCCTTGTAGGGAGACAGGTTCTCGTTCACGGAGGCGAAGTCGAAGCCCTCTCCCCCGGCCCGGCCGGCGCCGGAGATGCCGGACTTGGCGTCGATGTGGATTCCATCGGGCTCGACGAGTCCGGCGGATACGAGCGGCAGCAGCGCCAACAGGGCGGCAGTCGGGTAACAGCCGGGGTTGGCGACCCGCTCGGCCCCGGCTACCTCCTTCCGGTGGAACTCCGTAAGCCCGTAGACCCAGGACGCCAGCGAGTGGGGGCTGGTATGGGGCTCGCCGAACCAGTCCTCATGCTGCGCCGGGTCGTTCAGCCGGAAGTCGCCACCCAGGTCGACCACCTTGGGGCCTCCGTCATCGGCGAAAAGGGTCATGCTGGCTTTGTGGGGGAGCGACGAGAAGACGATGTCGGCACCGCAGTCCAGCGCCTCTCCGGTTGGGACGAAGGTGAGCTCCGCCACCGACGGCAGCGCCGGATAGACGTCGATTACCCGCTTTCCCACCTGTGAGGAGGCCGAGGCCGCGACCACCTGGATCTCAGGATGGGATTCCAGGATGCGCAGCAGCTCGGCTCCGGCGAAGCCCGATGCCCCCAGCACTGCAGCCTTGATCCCCACGGAAACCCCCTTATGCAGTAAACGACATACTCATTCACAAAACTGAATAGGCATACACAATACCAGAGACCACCCGCAGCCACCGTCGGCGTGCGGCGACTAACGCCCCCGTCGGCGCCGCATCCGGTAGGCCAGCGAGCCGACTCCGGTCCTGGTCACCCAGATGATGCCCTCGGCCACGATCTGCTTGGACATCTTGGACCGGCCCGTCGTCCTCTCCCGGAAGACGATCGGTACCTCCCGGACTTCGAAACCGTTCCTCCAGGCGGAGAACGCCATCTCGATCTGGAAGGCATATCCGTTGGACGCGACGTCGTCGAGGTCCAGGGACTCGATCACCTTTCGGCGGTAGCAGCGGAAGCCGCTCGTCGAATCCCTTATCGGCAGCCCGAGCAGCACCTGCGAGTAAAGGTTCGCCGTTCGCGAGAGGAGGTGGCGTCCGCGCGACCAGCCCTCGACGCCTCCACCCCTTATGTAGCGGGAGCCGATAACGAGGTCGGCGTCGCCGGCTGCCGCGATCAGGCGCGGAAGGTCCCCGGGGTCGTGGGAGAGGTCAGCGTCCATCTCGATCAGAAGGTCGAAGCCCCGGTCAAGCCCGGCGCGAAATCCCGCGACGTACGCCTTCCCCAGTCCCTGCTTGGAGGTTCGGTGCATCACAGTGACCCGGTCGCTTCGAGCGGCGAAGTCCTCCGCGATGGCCCCCGTGCCGTCCGGCGACCCGTCGTCGATGACCAGCACCTCGAGCGTCGGATGGGCGGCGAGAACCTGGCCCAGCAGGGAAGCGATGCCCGACGCCTCGTTGTACGTCGGCACCATCACCAGGGTGCGCAACAGCTCGTCATCGGTCACCCCCAGAGCTCCTCCGTACGAAAGCAGGGCAATTTGCGAACCTCGGGCTCCCGGACGGCGGCCCGGGTGACTTCGGTTTCTGATGCTAGCTCACCCGAAACGGCAGGCCCCCGATGTTAGTGCTGGCCGGGCCGCTTCCGGTATCGTGACCGCCATGAGTTCGAAACGGCTTACCGCCGGCATCCGGCGCCTGCTGGCCGTGCTGCTGGCCGCCTGCCTCGCTACGCTCGCGGCCTGTGGAGGTTCGGGCGAAAAGGCCGCAGACACCGAGACCGGCGGAGTCGAAATCTCCCGGGACCCGATCCTGCTGCCGGACGACGCCCGTCAGATCGTCGAAGACCTCAACGAGGGTTCGGACAAAGCCAACGCGTCGCTGGACGCCTCCCTTCAGGATTCGATCGAGACGTCCCCTGCCCGGGACATCGACGACGCCTTCTTCAAGCGCTCCCGCGCCCAGGGGCGGACGTCGGTCACCGGGCCGGTGCGAAACCTGCAGGACGTCACGACCTACGTCCCCCGCCAGACCCGGTACCCCGCCCGCTTCCTGGCTTTCGTGAAGCTGGGCAATCCCGAGGCGCCGGGCGAGCCGGCAGCCGGCAGACTCCGGCTTTACGAGAAGAAGGCCGCCGACGAGCCGTGGAAGCTTGCTATGTACATCACGGTGGCGCCTGAGTTCCCCGCACCGGACGTGCCGCTCGACGAGAACGGGTTCGCCCGGATGGTGACGGAGGAGGGTGTCGAGGACTTGAAGCTCGAACCCGCCAGGGTCGCCGACCAGTACGCCGACTACCTTTCCGGCTACGCCGCCGGCGTCGAATCCTCGATCTTCGCCCCAGGCCGCCACACGACCGAGACTGCTGTCGCCTACAAGGCTCAGGTGGACCGGGACGCCCAGGCCGGCATCAACTCCTCGATCAAGGTGACGGCGAACCGGTACCCCATCCAGACGTTCCAGCTGAGAGACGGCAGAGCGCTGGCGATCTTCGCCGAGAACATCGTCACCACGTACCTGGCGGCGCCCGGCAAGGCGCTGAACCCGCTGAGCGGTTCGGAAGGGCTGCTGGAGCCCGGGTCCTACTCCACGATCGAACGGCACAACATCAACATGGTGGCCGCAGTGATTCCGCCGGCGGATTCCAACGAGCTGGTGCAGGTGGTGGGCTCCACCGGAGGGACCGTCTCGTTCGACGCATCGAATCCCCCCGCTGCCTCGCCCACCGGGCCGGGCGCCTCCCCTACCGGCTCTCCAACTCCTTCGCCTCGGCCAACTTCGACTTAGCGACCTCTTCCGCTTTGCGGGCGATGTTGCCCAGCTTCTCCGCCCTCTCCTTTGCCGCGGCGGCCGCTTCGGCCAGCTGGCGCGACTCCTCGAGCGCCCGTTTCGAGTCGGCTGCTGCTTTCCGGGCCTCGGCCAGCTTGGCGTCCGCCTCCGCTCGGAGCCTGCCGGCGCGGTCGCTCTGCTTGCCGGCGCTCGGCTTGTCGCCGGACGGCTCGAACACCGGTACCGGTCCACCGAACCCGGTCGGCTCGGCTTCCTTCAGCAGCTGCCCGGCCTTCAGCAGCTCTCGGGTATCCGGGTCGGTGGCAACGGCGAGCAGAGTCTCGGTGACCTTCTCCCGGACTTGAGCGGTCATGGGGCGGCCGAGTTCCTCCAGCAAGGAGGCCGCCTGGGCGGTCACCTCGGCGATTGCCGCCTGCCGGTCCGATTTCGCTTCCTCCATGGCGGACCGTGAGGTGGCCGATCCGAGCCGATCACCAGACTCGAGCAGCCGATCGATGAGTTCCGGCGTCTTGTGGGCCACGAGATTCAGTGCGTAGGCGGCAAGGCTCGGGCGCTTCAACGCCTTGACCGCAGCCGCGGCCTCGGCGTCACCCTGCCTCTTGAGATCCTTGGCTATCCGGTCCCGCTCGCCGGTGAACTCCTCCGGCGGTAGCTCGAATAGTTTGTGGGCCTCATCGGGAAGGATCATCGGACCGGAATTCTAAGTCGCCCCCCGGGTCGGTAGAGTTGCGATCCGAAGCTGTAGGAGTGCGAAAGGGGAAATCGAAGGATGGACTTGCTCACCGACCCCGACATCTACATCGGGTTTTTGACCCTGCTGGCGCTCGAGGTCGTGCTGGGCATCGACAACATCGTCTTCCTGTCGATCCTCGCGGGCAAACTCCCGAAGGAGCAGCAGAAGCGCGCGCGCGAGGTGGGCCTCGGCCTGGCGCTTGCCATGCGCGTCGGCCTGCTTCTCACTCTGTCGGCGATCATCAGGCTGACCGAGCCTCTGTTCAGCGTCTTCGGGCTGGAGATCTCCGGTCGCGACCTCATTCTGGTGCTTGGGGGCTTGTTCCTCATCGCCAAGAGCACCTATGAGATCCACGACAAGCTGGAGGGACACGAAGGTCACGCCACCGCCAAGGCGGCCGCTTCGTTCGCCAGCGTCATAATCCAGATCGGGCTGCTGGACATCGTCTTCTCGCTCGACTCGGTCATCACCGCCGTTGGAATGGTCGACGAGCTGCCGGTGATGGTCGCCGCGGTCATCGTGGCGGTAATCATCATGCTCGTTGCGGCGGGAAGGGTGAGCGCATTCGTCGACCGGCACCCGACGGTTAAGATCCTCGCCCTCAGCTTTCTCCTGCTCATCGGCTTGAGCCTGCTGGTCGAGGGCCTGCACCAGCACATCCCGAAGGGGTACATCTACTTCGCCATGGGCTTCTCGCTGTTCGTGGAGGCGATAAACCTGAGGGCGGCCAAGAAGAGGGCCGCTGCGGCGGTCCCCGACCAGCCCGTGCACCTCAAGGCTCGCTACTCCGAGCGCAAGCCCGGTCCGAAGAACGGCGGGAAGAACGGTGGCCGCACCGGGGGCAGGGCGCCCACCCGCTCGGGAGGCCGCTCACGCGGCGGGCGCCGCAGATAGCATCACCGGACCGGACTTGCTAGACGTACAGGACCTGGCCGGCACCTGGCTGGCGCAGTTCACGTTGTGGATGGAGGAGGTCGTGCAGGCCGGGCCGGCGGAGCCGTACGCCATGGTTCTGGCCACCGCAACGCCCGACGGTAAACCAAGCATCCGCTCGGTGTTGTTGCGGGGCGTCGACGAGTCGGGCTTCGTCTGCCACACCAACTACAACTCCCGCAAGGGACGCGAGGTGGCAGTCAACCCCCGCGCCTCACTGCTCTTTCCCTGGTACAGCCTCTCCCGCCAGGTCGTGGTCGACGGGCGCGTTGAGCGGGTGAGCGCCGAGGAGTCGGATGACTACTTCGCCTCCCGGCCGCACGGATCAAAGCTTGGGGCTCTCGCCAGCCCGCAGTCCGAGGTGATCCGGTCGAGAAGCGTCCTCGAGGACCGGCACCGTGCCCTGTCCGAGCGGTACCCGCCCGGCACGCAGGTTCCCCGCCCCGAGCACTGGGGCGGTCTCAGGATCGTCCCGGACAGCGTGGAGTTCTGGCAGGCCCGCCCGAACCGACTGCACGACCGCCTGCGCTACCGCAGGGAGGCAGACCGCTGGCTCATCGAGCGCCTGGCGCCTTGAACGCGGAAGCGCCCCGTTGTCTGTTAGCCGGTTGACGAGTCGGTCCTCGCCTTAATCCCGGACGACCCAGAGCGCCTGCAGGCGCTAGGCCCGGACTCTGCCTCCGTAGCGTTCGGCGATGAGGCTTGCGATGGCGTCCCGGCGCTCCAGGGCCTCCCCCTCGCCAAGCGTCCGTTCCGGGCTCCGGAACGACATCGAGATGGCGACGCTCTTGTTGCCGGCACCGGCCTGCTCGCCGCGATAGACGTCGATAATCCTCACGGCCTCCAAAAGGTCCCCTCCGGCCGAACGGGCCGCGTCGAGGATGCCGCGAACCTCAACCCTCTCGGGAACGACCACGGCGAGGTCCAGCAGCACGGCCGGGAACCGGCTCGGCTCCGGCGCCGGCAGCGGCTTTCCGGCGATCGCGAGCAGCGCCTCCAGGTCGAACTCGCCGGCGCAGAAGCGGGCCGGCAGCCCCGCCTTGTCCGCCAGACCGGCCTCGAGCTCGCCGAACACGCCGAGGCGCGTGCCGTCCGGGCCGAAAAGCCCGGCGGCGCGGGTCGGGTGGAAGACGGTTTCCTGGCGCTCCTGGAAGGAGGCGTCCCGGATGCTGAGGGTCCGCAGCGCCACTTCGAGGGCACCCTTCATGTCGTAGAAGTCCAACTCACGGGCGGGGCCGTACCACTGCTGCGGTGCAACGCCGCCAAGGGCGAAAGCCAGGCGGAGCCGCTCGGTCGGCGGCTCGGCCCCATTCGGGTGGAAGGTCCGGCCGATCTCG
>DATAAN010000212.1:0-4072 GCA_036260105.1 Actinomycetota bacterium | reverse complement strand
GAGCCCGGCGTCGGCAAGACCGCGATCGTGGAGGGCATCGCAAACCGAATAGTGGCGGGGGACGTACCCGAGGGCCTGAAGTCCAAGCGGATCATCGCGCTCGACCTGGGCGGGATGGTGGCCGGAGCCAAGTACCGGGGTGAGTTCGAGGAGCGGCTGAAGGCCGTCCTCAAGGAGATCGCCGACAGCGAGGGCGAGATCATCACCTTCCTGGACGAGCTCCACACGGTGGTCGGTGCAGGCGCCGCCGAGGGTGCGGTCGACGCCGGCAACCTGCTGAAGCCCATGCTGGCCCGAGGCGAGCTGCGCATGATAGGTGCGACGACGCTGGACGAGTACTCCAAGCACATCGAGAAGGACCCGGCTCTGGAGCGGCGTTTCCAGCCCGTCATGGTCGGCCAGCCGTCGGTGGAGGACACCATCGCCATCCTTCGGGGACTGAAGGAGCGGTACGAGGTGCACCACGGCGTGCGGATCCAGGACTCGGCTCTGGTGGCGGCGGCGGTTCTTTCCGACCGCTACGTCACGGCCCGATTCCTGCCCGACAAGGCGATCGACCTGATCGACGAGGCGGCGAGCCGCCTTCGGATCGAGATCGACTCGATGCCGGTGGAGATCGACGTCGTCGAGCGGCGGATCAAGCAGCTGGAGATCGAGCGGACGGCTCTGCGCAAGGAGAAGGACGAGGCCTCCAAAGCCCGGCTGGACAAGCTGGAGGAGGAGCTCGCCCGCCTGCAGGAGGAGTCGACCGCTCTCAAGGCTCACTGGAGCATGGAGAAGGAGGCCATCGACAAGATCCGCGAGATCAAGGCCGACATCGACCAGACCAGGGGCCACGCCGAGCGCGCCGAGCGCGACGGTGACCTCAACACCGCCGCCGAGCTGCGGTACGGCCGGTTGGTCGAGCTCAACCGCAAGCTGGACGAGGCGAACCAGGCGCTGGCGGAGCTGCAGTCCACCACCACCATGCTTAAGGAGGAGGTGGACGAGCAGGACATCGCCGAGGTCGTGAGCAAGTGGGTCGGAATTCCCGTCTCCAAGCTGCTCGAGGGCGAGATCGAGAAGCTCATCCACATGGAGGAGGCTCTGCACCAGCGGGTGGTCGGCCAGGACGAAGCGGTCCAGGCCGTCGCCAACGCCATCCGGCGGAGCCGCTCCGGCCTGTCGGACCCGCTCCGGCCGATCGGCAGCTTCATCTTCCTGGGGCCGACCGGTGTCGGTAAGACCGAGCTGGCTCGAGCGCTGGCGGAGTTCCTGTTCGACGACCCGCGGGCCATGGTCCGGCTCGACATGAGCGAGTACATGGAGAAGCACTCGGTGGCGAGGCTGTACGGTGCGCCTCCGGGCTACGTCGGTTACGAAGAGGGAGGTCAACTGACCGAAGCCGTCCGGCGGCGCCCGTACTCGGTGGTCCTGCTCGACGAGATCGAGAAGGCGCACCCCGACGTCTTCAACTCGCTGCTTCAGGTGATGGACGACGGCCACATGACCGACGGCCAGGGTCGCAACGTCGACTTCCGCAACACCATCATCATCATGACCAGCAACGTGGGTTCCGACTGGATCCTCTCCGAGTCGGACGAGGAGCGGATGCGGGAGAAGGTGATGGAGGCGGTCGGCATGACCTTCAAGCCCGAGTTCATCAACCGGGTGGACGAGATCGTGGTGTTCCACCGGCTGAGCCGGGACCACATCGCCGAGATCGTCAAGCTGCAGGTGGAGAATCTGGGCAAGCGGCTGGCCGACCGGAACATCACGCTGGAGCTGACCGATTCCGCGCTGCTCTATCTGGCGGAGAAGGGTTACGACCCGTCGTTCGGCGCCCGGCCGATGAAGCGGCTACTCGCCCGGGAGATCGCCGACCGGCTGGCTCTGGAGATCCTCCAGGGCAACATCAAGGACGGCCAGATCGTCCGGGTCGACGAGCAGGGTGGCCTGCTGGTCTTCAACGGCCGCTCGGCGGGCGAGCCGGTCCCGGTTGCGTCGATCCGGGTATAGCTAACGCATAGGAGGCAGCATTCGGGTGGGCCGGGAAGTGAAGGTCCACCCGAATGTCACTCCACTGTCCTATCGAGTTGAGGCGCGAAATCGAATGACCTTTTTGCGAAATCTTTGCGAAGGTTGCGCGACGGGTGCTTGATACGCTGAGGTCGCCGGTCCTTGAGCGGCGAGGGGAGTAGAAAGTTGGCCGAATCAGCAGGAGCGGTACGCAAGCTCGACACCGATCCGCCGCGCCACAACATCCGGATGACGGCGGACCGGATCCTCGTCATGTCTCCCAAGGAGCTCGGCGAGCGGCGCACCCGCGGAGGCATCCTTATCCCAGCCACCGTCGACTCGGAGGCGAAGAAGGCCGTTTGGGGCGAGGTGGTGGCGGTCGGACCACTAGTTCGCAGCGCCGAGACGGGCGATCTGGTCTTGTTCGGCCCGGAGAGCGCCTACGAGCTGGAGATCCGGGGCGAGGAGTACATCGTCCTCAAGGAGCGGGACATCCACGCAGTGGCCTCCGGCCGAACCGAAGGCGGCACCGGGCTCTATCTCTGATCCGGGTGCCCGAGACGTCAGGAGACCCAACACTCCGGCCCACCACCGACTGGGAGGAGGTGGCCAAGATGCTCGCCGAGAGCTACCGCCTGGCGGCTCCTCGATCTCTTGTCGTCCGAATGGAGGCCAGCCGCCCGGGCTAGCGCACGCGCGGGGGTGCGGCGGTCCTCTTGCCCCTGCAAGGCAGCGCCTCCTCCGCTTCCTTGTCCGCGCGCTTCTTCTGCATCCGCTCCGGGTGCTGCTCCCAGTAGTGGCGCCGCACCGCTGGGCCGGTGCTCCACCCCTCCGGCACCTCGATCGTCGCTCCGCAAGTCCTGCACTCTGCCATCGCGCTTCCTCCTTGTTGCGTAATGCGGTGGGGAAGCGGAACTCAGGCTAGCGGGCAGGTATGACAAGTTTTCTGCGGGCGGCTGTCACAATGCGGCGGCCGGCGGTGCTTTAGAGGTATGGAAGCGAAAGCGACCGCCATCGGCGCCCGACCCTTTGCGAATCCCGACAGTTGGAGATCGATGTCCGACGGTTTTGAACGGCTATTCACGGCCGAGTACCCAAGGGTCGTCTCGATTGCCGACCGGATCCTGAGAGACCGGGCCGAGGCGGAGGACGTCGCACAGGAGGTCTTTCTCGCCTTCCACCGCAAGCACTCACCTCTGGCCGACTATGCCGCGGCGTGGCTGCACCGGGCGGCGACGCACATGGCGCTGAACCACGTGCGAAGCCGTAAGCGGCGCCAGAACCGGGAGCTCCAGCAGGGCTCGGACGCTCCGGCAACGGCACCGGCGGCCGACGAGCTGGTGCAGCGGTCCGAGGAACAGCGCCGGGTGCGCGAGGCGCTCGCCCGGATGCCGAAGAAGAGCGCCGCGGTGCTGGCGCTGCGAGCGAGCGGGTTGACGTATGCGGAGACGGCAGCCGCTCTAGGAGTGGGGGTCGGGCAGATTGGAACGTTGTTGCGCCGGGCGGAGGTCCGGCTGCTCAAGGAGGTCTCGGAATGAAGCACCTTAGCGACGGAGCGCTCCGGCGGATGCTGGACCGGCCCGATTCCCTCGACGACCAGGCGAAGGCGCACCTGCAGTCCTGCGAGCGGTGCCGCGACCGGGCCTCCGGGATCGTGAGTACCGCCAACAGTGCGGCAGCCCTGATGGAGGCGGGCGGAAAGGTGTCGGTTGACCCGGCTCCGGCCCTCCAAGCCCTCCGCAGCCGGGGACTGAGCTCACTCTCGCCGGCGAGCGCACCCCGGTGGAGAAGCGACAACTTCTCGGCGCGGCGGTATACCCGCCCGGTTCTGGCCGTGGCCATGGTCGCCATCCTGGGCATGACACTTGTCGGGACCGGCGTGGCCGCGAGCCTCATCAAGATCTTCGAGCCGGAGCAGGTCGTGGCAGTGCCCGTCGACCTCGACACGCTCAACTCGCTGCCCGACCTTTCCCGCTACGGGACCTTCGCTTTCGGCCAGGAGCCGATGGAGCAGCAGGCGGCGAACCTGCAGGAGGCCGCTCAGCGGACCGGTCTGAGGCTGCTGGCTCCGTCC
>DATAAN010000211.1:0-5582 GCA_036260105.1 Actinomycetota bacterium | reverse complement strand
GCAGCAGATCGTTCATTCTTCGGCCCTTGCGGTCTTGGCGGAGGAGTTGAACCGGTTCCGCGTGGGGTCCAGCCCGTCGTGCACCAGCGAGAGCACGGCGTCACCGGCCCGCTCCTCCAGCTCGTAAAGCTCCAGCGCGTCCTTTCTGGAGAGCGGCTCCAGGACGAAGTCGGCCGGCTCCTGGAAGGGATGCGGCGGGCGACCCACGCCTATTCGGACGCGATAGAAGTCTTTAGAAGCCAACGCCCGGGCGACCGATTCGATTCCCCGGTTGCCGGCGCTTCCTCCCCCGATCTTCACCTTCAGCGCGCCTGCCGGCAGGTCGATCTCGTCGTGCACGATGATGATGCTTCCGGGATCCAGTCCCTTGAGCGACGCCAGCGCCGCGACCGCCCGGCCGCTTTCGTTCATGTAGGTCTGCGGCCTGGCCAGATAGAGCCGCACGCCGTCGCTGCGCGCCTCCCCCATCCATGCCACGGATCTCGTGGAGCGCATCTTGGTGTCGAGGCGCCGCGCAAGGCGCTCAACCGCCCGGGCTCCGGCGTTGTGCCGCGTGTTCTCGTAACGGGTGCCGGGGTTGCCGAGCCCCACCACCAGCCAGGCGGGTTCCGCGGGGGACATGACGACTTCCTTGAATCCGAGGGGAAGGACCTACCGGGTGATGCGAGGGATGTCGGGCAGAGCCCTAGGACTCTTCGGAGCCGCCATCGTCCGCGGAGGGCACCTCGGCGGCGGACTCGGCGCCCTCCTCCGAAACCTCCAGGTCCTCGGCGGCGAGCCTGGCCTCGGTCACCGCAACGACGAGCTCCTCCCCCGAAGTGAGGACGTCCACTCCCTGCGGCGCCTTTAGGTCGCTGACGTGAAGCGAGTCGCCGATGCCGAGCCCGGACACGTCGAGCTCGATGGCGTCCGGGATGTCGGCCGGCATCGCCTCGATGTGGACCTCGTGAAGGTGCTGGTCCAGAAGGCCGCCCTCCTTGACCCCGTGCGACTCACCGACCAGGTGAACCGGCACTTGCGCCGAGATCTTCTGGTCCCGGGCAACGTTGACGAAGTCAACGTGCAGGATGGTGCCGCGGATCGGGTGGCGCTGGATCTCGCGCGGAACGGTGAGCCGGGAGGTGCCGTCCACCTGAAGATTGATGAGCACGTTGCCCCCGGCCTCCGTGTGCAGCGCCTGGCTCATCTGCTTCGCGTCCACCAAAAGCGGAACCGGGTCAACGGAGGCGCCGTAGAACACTGCGGGGACCAGACCGGCCGCGCGGTAACGCCGGGCAGGGCCCTTGCCCTTCTCGGTGCGCGGCTGTACGTCGAGCGAAATCTCCATGAACTACGAAGTGTAACCGGTCCCGGCGCCGGCTGCCCGGGGACTCATTCGAGCGCTCCAAGGTTCCGCTCGGGGGGGATGGCCTCCAGGTGCTCGCCCTGGAAGATCTCGGAGACCGACTCATCCTCGAAGACCGCCTTTATCGTGGACGCCAGGATCTGAGCGATCGAGAGGATGGTGATCTTCTCCGACTTCGCCTCCCTGCCGGCGGGCAGGCTGTTGGTGACGATGACCTCGGTCAGCGGGGAGTCCTCGATCCGGTCCATGGCCGGCCCGGAGAAGATGCCGTGCGTCGCCGCGGCGACGACCTGCTTCGCGCCATGGTTCATCAACTCCATCACGCCGCCGCAAAGCGTCCCTGCGGTGTCGATCATGTCATCGACGACCACGCAGATCTTCCCCTCGACGTTTCCGATCAGCCCGGCGGTCTGGCTGACGTTTCGCACGTCGGCCCGCCGGCTCTTGTTCATCACTGCGATGTCGGCCTTCAGGTGGCGGGCGAACTTGGCGGCATGACCGGCTCGGCCGGCGTCGGGGGCCACGACCACGACGTTGTCCGGGTACCTGGTCTCCACGTACTTGGTAAGGATGGGCAGAGCGGTCAGGTGGTCGACCGGACCGTCGAAGAAGCCCTGGGTCTGGCCGCTGTGCAGGTCGACGGTCAGGACACGGTCGGCGCCGGCAGCGCTCAGCAGGTCCATGACCAGCCGGGCTGAGATCGGCTCCCTGGCCAGTGACTTGCGGTCCTGGCGGGAGTAGCCGAAGAAGGGGATCACTGCGTTGATCCGCTTGGCGCTCGCCCTTTTGAGGGCGTCGATCATGAGCAGCTGCTCCATGATCATCTCGTTTACCGGGTGGCAGTGGCTCTGGACGATGAAGGCGTCGGTGCCCCGCACGGACTCGTGGAAGCGGACGTACACCTCTCCGGAGGCGAACCGGCTGACCTCCACCTCGCCAAGCCGCATGCCCAGCTCGACCGAGATCTCGTCCGCGAGCTCCGGATTCGACGTGCCGGAGAAGATCATGGCTCGCTTCTTCACTGCGATCTGCATGGTTACGGCTGCTCCAGCTTTCGCTTCCTAAAGGGTCTGGCGGGCACGCCGGCCACGATCTGGCCGTCCTCCACGTCCCTGGTGACTACCGACCCGGCGCCTGTGCCGGCGTTACGCCCGACGCGTACCGGGGCGATCAGGGTGGTGTCGGAGCCCGTGAATGCGCCGTCCTCCACCACGGTCCGAGACTTTACCTTGCTCTCGGTATCGTAGTTCGCGGTGATCGTCCCCGCCGCCAGGTTCACCCCCTTGCCTATCTCGGCATCGCCGACATAGGAGAGGTGAGGCACCTTGGACCCCTCGCCGATCACCGACTTCTTGGTCTCCACGAACGTGCCGGCCTTGGCTCCGGCTGCGAGGTGGGTGCCGGGGCGAAGGGAGGCGAACGGACCGACGGTCGCGCCCGGGCCGATGTGCGACTCCCTCACCACGGCGAAGCTGACCTCTGCCCCGTCCTCCACCACAGAATCGACGAGCCGGGTGGAGGGGCCGATGGTGCAGCCTGCCCCGACCTCGGTGGAACCCTCCAGGAAGGTCATCGGCCGGATCACGGTGTCGTGGCCGACGACCGATCCGACGTCGACGTACGCGGTGGCCGGGTCCTCCACCGTCACTCCGGCTCTTGCCAGCTCGGCAACCTTCCGGCGGCGCAGCACGGCGGCGGCGGCGGCGAGCTGCAGCCGGTCGTTCACCCCCTCGATCTCCTCGGCGTCCCCGGTAACCACCGATCCCAGGCCGCTACCCTCGCGAGCCATGACCAGCGCAGCCTGCGGCAGGTAGTACTCGCCCTGGGCGTTGTCGTTGTCAATCCGCTCGAGCGCCCCGAACAGCGGTGCCGGGTCGAACGCCCACACGCCGCTGGAGACCTCGGAGATGCGGCGGATCGCCGGAGAGGCGTCCCGCTCCTCGACGAGGTCCACGATCTCCCCGTTCTCGTCCCGGACGATGCGGCCGTAGCCGGTGGGGTCGGGGAGCGTCGCGGTGAGGACGGTCACCGGCTTGCCGCTCCGGCGGTGCTCCGTGACCAGGCGGTCTAGGGTGGCCGTGGTCACCAGGGGGCTGTCGCCGGAGAGAACGAGCACCGTACCGCGGAAGCCCTCGAGAGCCGTACGGCACCGCCTGACCGCGTCGCCGGTCCCGAGCAGCTCGGTCTGGAGGACGAACTCGGCGCCGGGAAACTGCTCCTCGACATAACCGCTCACCTGCTCGGCGCCGTTGCCCACGACGACGAGGGTCTTGGCGACACCGGCCAGGCGGCCGGCGGCGTCGAGGACGTGGTGGACGAGCGGCCGGCCCGCCGCCCGGTGCAGCACCTTCGGTAGCTCGGAGCGGAGTCTCTTCCCCGCTCCGGCGGCGAGGACGACCACGGCAAGGGGGGCGTTCGGGTCGTCGGGGGAATCGGGAGGCGGCATCGCTATCACGCTCCGGGACAAGGATTCGAACCTTGACTAAGGGATCCAAAGACCCTGGTGCTGCCGTTACACTATCCCGGAAAAGACGCCCAGCGTCCGTCCTACATTTAAACATCGCGCCGCCGGCACCGGCCGGGGGCCGTTTTCCGTCTCCTGCGGTTGGATTGACCATCCGTTGGCAAAAAACTACTCTCGTCAAAGTGCGCGAAGTCTCGGAGGTGGTTTACCGCGGACCCAGGTCCCGCTGGAACCTGATACAGGCTTCCTCGGGCTACCTCGGCGCGGCCGTTCGGCGCCTGCCCCGACCGGGCCGTTTGACCCGCTTCCGCATCCCCCACGCCCGTGGCTTCCTCATAGCCTTCCTTTTGATCGGGATGGCGGTCAGCGTGACGGCCGCCTCGGTCCTTCTGGCGTTGCGGCAGACACATAAGACGGAAGCTCAGGCGCAGGATGCGCTCCGCCGGCAGTTCATCGCGAGCCTGGCCGCGGCACCGGTCCAGGTCGTCAACGCCCCGGCTCCCGAGGGGAGCGCCCCGGTCCCGGTCCAGTTCCTTCCCGAGCAGCCCGAACCTGCCCCCGGCACCCCGATTGCCATCCTCCGGATCCCGTCGATCGGCGTTGACAAGGTGGTCGTGGAAGGCACCGCCGAACGACAGCTCCGCAATGCGCCCGGCCACTACCCCGGCACTGCGATGCCCGGAGAGAACGGTACCTTCGGCGTCGCAGGCAACCGGGTCACCTACGGAGCGCCGTTCCTGAACATCGACTCACTGGAGACCGGCGACCGGATCCAGGTCTCCACCGCCGCCGGAGACTTCCTTTACAAGGTGACCAGCAGCAAGATCCGCCTGCCGTCGCAGAACGCATCGCTCAGCCCATCGTGGAGGGAGCGGCTGGTGCTCACCACGACCGCCCCGTCGCTGCGGGGCGACCGGCGACTTGTCGTCACCGCCGCCCTGGAGGACCACACCCTGCGGAGCCTGGCCAAGGTTGAGGTACCGCCCGTGCCCGCCGGGGAGACGCCGCCGGCGGATCCAGTGGACGACTTCCAGCTCAACCCTCTGGGCAGGCTGGCAGCCACGAACATCACGCCGAGGCAGGTTGCACCTCCGGCACCGGCGCCGCCCGCGCCGCCCGCGCCTGCGCCGGCTCCTCCGCCTGCTCCCGCTCCTCCGCCTGCTCCTCCTCCCCCACCGCCGCCTCCCGCCCCGGCGCCGGTTGCTGCTCCCGCGCCGACACCTTCAACTTCCAACCCGCCTCCTCCTCCCGCCGCCCAGCCGCCCCCGGCTCCGGTTGTACCTGAGCCGACGGCGACGGCACCCCGAGCGGCGACCCGGTCACCCAATCCGTTCGCCCCCGCATGCCGCAACGGCATCGATGACGACGGAGACGGCTTGGTGGACTTCAGGTCACCCGACGGCAGCCGCCAGGACAACGGGTGCAACGGAGCGGACGACGACGACGAGTAGGCTCTAGGCCCCCAAGACCTCGGCGCCGGAGGCGGTGCTGTGTGCCACCTCAACCCTCGGGAAGAGCGCGCTGGCTTCTTCAGCGACCCGCCGGGCATGCGGCTCATCCCGGCACAGCCCGATGATTGCTGAGCCGCTTCCCGTCAGAAGGGCGCCCAGCGCGCCGCAGCGGGTCATGCCGGCCTTGAGCTCGGCCAGCCCGGGCATGAGGTCGAAGGCCGCGACCTCCAGGTCGTTGGACAGGTTTGCCGCAACACCCTCTGGATCCCCTGCCGCCAGGGCCAGCGCCAGGTCACCTGACGAAGGTCCGGCGTTCCCGTCG
>DATAAN010000210.1:0-4405 GCA_036260105.1 Actinomycetota bacterium | reverse complement strand
GCGGGTCATGATCGCCATTGCGATCGCCATGAAACCGGCCCTCCTCATCGCCGACGAGCCGACGACCGCCCTCGACGTGACGATCCAGGCGCAGATCCTGGAGCTTTTGAAGTCGCTGCAGGCGGAGTTCGGCCTCAGCCTGATCCTCATCACGCACGACCTCGGCATGGTGGCCGAGCACGCAGACAGAGTGGCCGTCATGTACGCCGGCCACATCGTGGAGAAGGCCGACGTCACCGACCTCTACTACTCGCCGGAGCACCCGTACACACTGGGGCTCCTGGGCTCCATCGCCCGCCTGGACGAGGAGCGGCGCGACCGGCTCAACCCCATCGCCGGACAGCCGCCCAGCCTCATCCGGGTGCCGCCGGGCTGCCCTTTCCACCCGAGGTGTCCCTTCGCCCGGCAGGTCTGCGTAACCGACTACCCGGAACTGATCGCCCGCACCGGAGACCCCGCGCACCAGACGGCTTGCCACTTCGCCGGTGACCTTCCGCCGGCGCATCAACCGGGGGTGACCCCGCCGTGACCGACGCCGCCGTGAGCTCCAGAGAGATCCTGCGGGTGACCGATCTGGTGAAGCACTTCCCGGTGACCCGCGGCATCCTGTTCAAGCGCCGCATCGGCACGGTGAAGGCCGTCGACGGCATCTCCTTCTCCATCGGTCAGGGAGAGACGCTCGGGCTGGTGGGCGAGTCGGGCTCGGGCAAGTCGACCGTCGCCCGCTCTATTCTTCGCCTGTACGAGCCGACGTCCGGGTCGGTGCGCTTCGGGGACGAGGAGGTGCTGCGAGCCGGCCGGCGGCGCATGGCCGAGCTGCGGCGGGAGATGCAGGTCGTCTTCCAGGACCCCTTCTCGTCGCTCAACCCCCGGATGACGGTGCGCAACATCGTCGAGGAGCCGCTTCGGATTCATGGGCTCTTCGACCAGATGGGCGGCACCCGGTACGTCGAGGAGCTGCTGGAGCGGGTGGGGCTGAGCCCCGAGCATGCGGGCCGCTTCCCGCACGAGTTCTCCGGCGGCCAGCGGCAGCGGGTCGGGCTGGCGCGGGCCCTCGCCCTGCGGCCGAAGCTCATCATCTGCGACGAGCCGGTCTCGGCGCTCGACGTCTCCGTCCAGGCACAGATCCTTAACCTCCTCGAGGACCTGCAGCGGGAGTTCGGCCTCACCTACCTGTTCGTGGCTCACGACCTCTCGGTGGTCAGGCACATCAGCGACCGGGTGGCCGTCATGTACCTCGGCAAACTGATGGAGGAGGCGGACCGCAACGCCCTGTACGAGTCGCCGATGCACCCCTACACCCAGGCCCTCCTGTCGGCCGTGCCCATACCCGACCCGGTCAAGGAGCGGGCACGGGAGCGCATCATCCTGAGAGGCGACGTGCCAACTCCGCTCAATCCGCCGACCGGCTGCGTCTTCCATCCCCGCTGCTTCCTGGCAGAGGAGATCGGGGCCTCCGGCTCGGAGGAGACGGTCACCGTCGGCAAACGGAATCCCCGTCCGGTCCCTCGCGTCTGCGCCGAGGTCGTGCCGGAGCCGGTTGAGCACGTCCCGGGTCACCGGGCAGCCTGCCACTTTGCCCGGGTGCGGAGGGTGTTCTGATGGCCCGGGCCCTGTTCGGCCTGCTCGTCGTCCTCGCCCTTCTAGCTCAGGTCCCCGCCGCCTCGGCGCAGTTGAAGGACAACGGGGACGACGACTGCAGCATCGGTGAGCTGTGCGGATCCGGGGAGGTCGATGAGAGCCAGTCGGCCCGGGATCGTGACGTGGTGGACCCGCCGGGGGACCACCTCACGTCGCTTATCACGCTCGGGCTGATGGCGGCGGTCGTGGGGAGTTATCTGTTCGTCGCCCTCACCGGGCGGAATCCGTTCGCCCGTATGCTGGCACGAAGGCGGGCGGGCTGACTCAACGGCCTGCTCAGCCCTCGATCGGCGGCAACGGCTGGAAGGTGGCGGCGATCTCCACGCACCGGGCCTTTACGTCCGAAGCTAGGGCCTTGGGCACGTCGCAGGTGACACCCCAGAGCGCGTTGTTCGCCCGGTCGGGGATCAGGAACTGAAGCTGAGTACGATCGGTCCCTCCCCCAATCATGCTCCTCGGGATCGTGTGCTCGACGTAAGCGCCGTCGGCTCCGTTGGCCCGCACGCCGCAGGACTCCCCGATTGGCACACCGCCCGAGCCGTATCTCTGGGCAAACGCTCGAGCCAGTGAGTCCCCGGTCTGCTCGGGCGCCTCGGTGAGCGTTATCAGCACCGCCACCAAGGCGTCTTGCCGGCCTCCGTCGATCGAGATGGCTCTCGTCTCCACGTCCCCGCTTTCGATCTGCCCGCCCCAGTAGTCGGTCCAGGCCTCGTCACGCGCCTGGGCGAGCTCGGTCAACTCGTCCGCCGGCGTCCCGTTCCGCCAGAAGGCCGAGAAGGTCGTCGGCGTGGCGATGCGGAAACTGCCCAGACCCTGGTCCACAATGACAGTCTGGCTCCGGAACCCTTCGGGCTTGGGTGCGGTGTCGACGATCAGCCGGGCCTGGAGCTCCATGGCAGTGAGCGGTTCTGCCGAGTCGGCCGGCTCCGCAGACAGCACTGTCTCGGCCTCGCACAGCGCGGGTTGGGCCGCTGCTACCATGGCCGCGCCACGCTGGGGCCGAGCGTCGGAGGACGCAGACTCCGATCCGCCTGAACACGCCGCCAGCAAAACCAGCGCAATAGCCACGCCGGTCCGGCAGTTGTTGAAGAGACCCCGCATCTCCCCTCCCCTCGCACCGCCATCCGGACCTCGAAGTGTCGGGACGATCCACCAAGTTTTGGTGGATCGGAGCCTAGCGGGAACCGGTGACAACAGAAAGAGGGCTGGGCCATTTGGAGAATCCGGCTAAAATGACTGTGGGTTGCTAGCTCAATTGGCAGAGCAGGGGACTCTTAATCCCAAGGTTCCGGGTTCGAGTCCCGGGCGGCCCACCAACACTTGTCCTGTTCCGGGTGATGCTTGACACTCCGCTTCACCCGACGTTCTGCGCAGTTTCGGGATCCCTCAAGTGCTGTCACCCGTGGCTCCTATCCTGGCCGGTGCCAGGCTGACTCACTTCCCCAGAGTGGAGGCCTTCGTGGCGACAGCGCAGGAAACCAGCACGGCGGGGAACCGGCGAAACCTCCGGCTGTTGGACACCCGCGAGAACGACATCGTTAGGCGGGCGGAGCGCGTGCTGGCCACCCGCCACTATGGTCCCAAAACCGCGAAAGCGTACCTGTACTGGATCGAGCAGTACCTACGCTTTCACTCAGGCGCTGACCCGTTCAACCTGGCCGAGGAGGAGGTGAACGCCTTCCTCACCCACCTCGCAGTTGATAAGCAAGTGGCGGCGTCGACACAGAACCAGGCTCTGTGTGCGCTGCTGTGCCTGTACGAGAAGGTCCTCGGCCAGCCACTGGACCGCATCGATGGGGTCGTGCGCGCAAGAAAGCCGAATCCGCGCTCGGTTGTGTTGTCCCGCGAGGAGGTCGGCGCGCTATTCCGTCACCTCCAGGGGGTTCCGCTCCTGGTCTGCAAACTCCTTTACGGAAGCGGCATGAGGCTGGACGAGGCGCTCAGCCTCCGGGTCAAGGATGTTGACCTCAACCGCCGGGAAATCAGCATCCGGCAGCCCAAGAACAGAAAGGACCGGGTCACAATGCTGCCGGCGGCCCTAGTACATCCCTTGGAAAAGCAGCTAAGAACTACGAAAGCGGCCCACCGGCACTATCTGTCATTAGGGCTTGGGCGCGTTCCACTGCCTCACGCTTTGGACCGGAAGTATCCGACCGCCGAGCTGGATTGGCCTTGGCAGTGGGTGTTTCCGGCGGCAACCCACTACACGGACAAGTCGAGCGGTCGAGCCTACCGCTATCACGTCCACCCTTCGGTGATCCAGAAGGCGGTAAGAGAGGCCTCCGTTAGGGCGGATCTGACAAAGCACGTGACACCGCACGTGTTAAGGCACTCCTTCGCTACACACCTTCTAGAGAGCGGTTACGACATCCGTACGGTGCAGGAGCTGCTCGGTCATGCCAGCGTAAAGACGACCCAGATCTACACTCACGTGCTCAACCGCGGAGGGTTCGGGGTGAAGAGCCCGCTCGACGCCCTGGAGCTACACTGAAGTCAGAAACTAGGAGGTTGCGATGGCCTCATGGGAAGTCAGCCGCTCGATGACATGCTCGCGGGGTGCACGACGTGCCGAGTTATCGGATTGCGGCACATTATCGAGGTCGGCATAAACAGTAGTTATACGGATCTAGGCAGGTCCTCCAGTCGATTCGCCCCAGAAAAGCACTCCTATGACGATGGAAAGAACGCCAGTACCCAGTCCGACCGAGAACCAGATGCCGAACCATCGGATTAACCTGCGCTGGGAACGAATAAGAAGCATGGC
>DATAAN010000209.1:0-5410 GCA_036260105.1 Actinomycetota bacterium | reverse complement strand
CACCGCCGCCGCCCGGCGGGGAGGCCACGACAAGCTGACGGGTTCATGATCGGCACTGGTCTCCGATTCCGCCGCCGGAGTTAGGAGGGCCTCCGACGCCGCAGGCGTAGTTGAAGAAGCCGATCCGATGGCCTTTCTCCGAGCCAGAAGCTTCATGAGAAATGGGACACCCGGTTCAACCTCGGGCCGAACCCGCTGCGGAAGGCCTGCTTCAGCGCCGATCTCCACAGGGTGGGGGCGATCCGCCGGCCACCGGATCAGCTTCGGCTCCGCCTGGTGCGGCGCGGGGGCCAGCGCCGCCGGCTCGAAACCTGAGTCTTCGGTTACGTCGGCTTCCCCGTCCTCCGGCTCGGGATCGAGGCGGGATGGGAGTTCAGTAGCACGGCCCGGACGGGCGAGCAGGGCAGCCGCCGCCATGAGCACCGATGCGATGCCGTGGACGTAGACGGCACTCTGCGCGTACGGCGACGGCAGGCTTTCGTGGTAGCCGGTGCCTGCGATACTAGCCACCGCCATCACTACGGTGACTGCCGCCATGAAGGCCACCCCCGCCAGCAGCACATTTCGGGTGCGCAGTCGAAGCAACGCCATGGACAGAAGGGCGGCGGCGACTCCTAGTAGGACGAACAACGGTCGGACGGGATCGGTATCGCGCTCCGACCACAGCAGGAGATGGATGACACTCGATATGGCCAGCAGGAACGAGGCCAGGAAGGTTACGGCGGATAGCGGCGCATCGGGGCTGGGGGGGACGCTACGCCGATCCGCTATGGCGGCGGTTGGGGAGGGGGCTTCGGAGTCGACGTCTGACATTCGATGCTCCTTGCTGGGGTTGGCTGCGAACGATCCGGAGCGCGCCAAGTCTGCGTATGCGATTACTATGCGCCTCGGTCGGCACCTCGTCTACCTGTTTGTGCCAGGGTCGGAGCCCGGTGGGACGCTGCAACGTCCGGCCCGGGCCCATACCCCACAGCCGCGGAGGCGGCGCTGGCCGGCGCCCCGGGATGTCACCACCGCCTGCGCTGGCGAGCCAGCGAAGCCTCATGTCGCAACGGGTGATCAGCGAATCTTCGGACAGGCACAGCCGGGGGGAGACGCCGTGATTCATTGAGGTCAGGAACTGGCCACTTCCCGCTATAGCCTTTCGATCTCGAAGCGCTCATCGATAAGGGCGCAAAGGCTGAAGCAGTAACAGCCACGGAAGGGGTGAAGTTGTGAACTACATGATTCGGATGTCCGGGGTGGTGAAGCGCTACGGCGACGTCGTTGCGCTGAACGGCCTGGACCTGGAGGTTCCGCGCGGGCAGGTGCTCGGCCTGCTGGGGCCCAACGGCGCCGGAAAGACCACGGCGGTGCGAATCCTCACCACGCTCCTCACGCCCGACGAGGGTGAGGTGGTCGTGGCCGGTGTCGACGTGCGGTCGGAGCCGGAGAAGGTGAAGCAGCGGATCGGCTTGTCGGGACAGAACGCCGCTATCGACGAGCACCTGACCGGCTTCGAGAATCTGGACATGGTGGCCCGGATGTACCACCTGGGGAAGAAGCGCTCCCGGGAGCGAGCCCGGGAGCTGCTGGAGCAGTTTGCGCTGACGGAGGCGGCGGACCGCCCGGCGAAGACCTACTCGGGTGGCATGCGCCGCCGGCTCGACCTGGCGGCGGCCCTCGTCGCGGCGCCGCCGGTGATCTTCCTCGACGAGCCGACCACGGGCCTGGACCCGCGCACCAGGCTGCAGATGTGGGAGACGATCGGCAAGCTCGTGGCCGAAGGGTCGACCGTCCTCCTCACCACCCAGTACATGGAGGAGGCCGACCAGCTGGCCGACGACATCGTTGTCATCGACAAGGGACGCAAGATTGCCGAGGGCACCGCCGACCAGCTGAAGAAGCAGGTGGGTGGGGAGCGGGTGGAGATGATCCTGGCCGACCTGTCCGACCTGCCGTCCGCCAAGGAGGTGCTCCGCTGGCTGGCTGTTGACGACGTCCAGGTCGACGAAGGTTCAAAGCGCGTGACCGCGGGTGTCGCCGGAGGGCAGGACGACCTGCGGCGTGTCCTACAGGGGCTGGCCCACTACGACGTGGAGGTGGTCGACGTCGGCCTGAGGCGTCCGACGCTGGACGACGTCTTCCTGTCGCTAACCGGCCACGCCACCGACGACGATGACAAGCCGGCCAACAAAGACGGCGCCCCGGCGAAGAAGTCAAAGAAGAAGGAGGCCGCTCGATGAGCTCGATAGCGATGGCGCTGGCGGACGGCGCAGTGATTGCCAAACGCAACCTGATCAAGATCAAGCGGGTTCCGGAGGTGCTGATCTGGACGACCATGTCTCCGATCATGTTCGTGCTGCTGTTCGCCTACGTGCTGGGCGGGTCGATCGAGGTGCCGGGGATGAGCTACAAGGAATACCTGATCGCCGGGATCTTCGCCCAAACGGTGGTATTCGGCTCCACATTCACCGGTGCCGGCCTGGCGGAGGACATGACGAAGGGAATCATCGACCGGTTCCGGTCCCTGCCCATCTCCAAGGCTGCGGTGCTGATCGGCCGGACGGCGAGCGACATCTTCTACAACGCCATCTCGATCTCGGTGATGTCGTTGACCGGCCTGCTGGTCGGGTGGCGGATCCGCACCTCCATTCCGGAGGCCATTGCGGGGTTCCTGCTGCTGCTGCTGTTCTCCTACGCGGTGTCCTGGATCATGGCGTATGTGGGACTGAAGGTGTCGAGCGTCGAGGTGGTCAACAACGCCTCCTTCATGTTCATCATGCCCCTGACCTTCATCGCCAACACCTTCGTCGTGGCAGAGACGCTGCCCGGGCCGCTGCAGACCTTCGCAGAGTGGAACCCGGTCTCGGCGCTTGCCCAGGCTGCTAGGGAGCTCTTCGGCAACACCGGCACCATGCCCACGCCGGACGCCTGGCCGTTGCAGAATCCGGTCCTGTACTCGCTTCTGGCCATCGCGGGAATCCTGGCGATCTTCGTCCCGCTGTCGATCCGGCAGTACGGAAAGGCCGCCGCCCGGTAGAGGGCTTGTTAGAGAGGAGGGCCGGGGCTGATGGTTCGGCCCCGGCCCGCCTTGGGTTCCCCGAAGTCGCTGACAGGGCTAATCGGTAGGTGGGTCCATGCGGCCGGCCATACGGGCAACCGTCTCGTCGATGCCGACGGGCACCTGCTCGACCTCCTCCACATATAGGCGGCCCCACGCCACGAGCCCGTCGCGGATGCCCATGAGCATGACGCCCCGCTCATCGAGGGGCATGCCGTTTGCCTTGGTTCCCTGCCAGTGCCACTCCGCCCACTCCACCCCGTCCTGCACTGCCAGCCGAACCAGCTCGGCTCGAAAGTCGGGGATGCTTTCGAACAACAGTGACCAGTTCTTCCGAACCTGGTCCTTGCCCACAAAGCTACGTGCGGGGTGAGCGGGCTGCCGGCTGTCGTAATCCTGATGGAAGCAAGCGACGAACGCTTCGAGGTCGTGCGCATTCATGGCGTCCCGGAGGCGCTCGCTGAGGGTGGGATCTGCCATCTAATGATCGTAATCCCGAGGGTGCCCGGGGGTCCGGATCCGTTTAAGCCTCCGCGCATCGGGGCAGGTAATCCATGGCAGCAGGCTGTCCTACTGCTGAAGGAAGTCGGCGAGCAAGGGAGGGACCGGATGACCGAAGAAGCCGAGAAGACTGGCCTACGGGAAGTAGGGAATCCTCCGATGCACTCGGATGACCGTCCGGTGAACCGGGGTGGCGAGATGCCCGGTGACGTCCAGACGGAAGACCCGGGCCTGGGCCCACGCGGGGAGGCCGCCCAGCACGAGCCTGAGTACACGGAGATCCAGGGAAGCAGCCGGGGTGGCGGCAATGTGACCAACTACGTGCCCCACGAGTCACCTCAGCCGGCCGACCAGTAGGCTTTCGTATTCAAAGGGACCCCGCCGTAACGGCCGGGGTCCCTTGCTTTGTGCGGCGTTCTAGCCGCCTTTGAGGTCCTGCCTGCAGGTTTCTGTCGCTGCATCGAGCGCCCGGTGGACCTCTCGGCAGACATCCGGGTGCAGGACACCGGTCAGCTCGTCCATGTAGATCTTCTTCACCTCCACTGCCAGCGGGCAGACGGTTGGATATCGATCGGCGATCCAGCGCACCAGATGGCCTCCCCGGAAGTTGACGTTCTCCCGAACGTCCAGCTGGTGTCCGGACACCTCGCAGCTGCGCAGAGCCTCTGCGAACCGGTCGATGAGCGGGCCCCACTGCTGGCGGTCGGCCCCGACGGTGCCGATATTGACCTCGGGGTTGGTGATGGGATCCGCCGGTGGCTCGCCCGGTCCGGCCCTCCGGTGGTTGTAGGAGTGCAGGTCGAGCACCAGCACCCGCGGCCAGCGTTCGGCGGTCGCGTCCAGCAGCGCTGACAGCTCGAGATAGAACCGGTCGTAAAGGCGAAGCGACCCCTCCACCACCTCCGCAGGTACGGGGCCCTCCGAGACCTTGAGCCCCCAGGCGTCGATGGGCGCCGCATAGATCGCTCGCTCGCGCGGCCGGTTCAGGTCCACCTCGAACCGGGATCGGTGTACGACTACCCGGCTGTCGGCCACGGTCGTCCACTTGTCCGTATAAGGGTCCTCCTCGCGAAGCCGCTCGGGAGGCGAAAGTGCGATGTGCCGCAGCACCTCCGGCCTCAGCCGGTCACCGGCATGGATGGCGGCCGCGACGACCGGGCCGTCGCCGGGCGCGAAGGTCCAGGGGCTCGAACCGTTGCTTGAGGTCACTGCCGAACTCTTTCCCCGCACAACCGCAGATGAGACCGGCGACACCCTGACTACCAGGCGACGATGAACATCGGCGGTGAGCTTGTCAGGACCTACGGTGCCTGGGTGCTGAAGGGGGGCGCATCTGGCGGCAGGTGGCGGGGCTGCTGTAGCTCAGGCCGTTGCTTCCCCGACGCTCTGCCGGACGGTGAGGATCTGGTCCAGCCCCGTAAGGCTCAGAATGCGACGCATCTGCTTGTTGGGTGACACCAGAATGAGACTCCCGTCATGGCCGCGAAGGCGTTTGTGGGCACCGACGATCACCCCGAGGCCGCTCGAGTCCATGAAGTCAACCGCCTGGACGTCGACTGCGATCAGGTACCGGCCGTCGGCGACCGCCTGGTTGACCGCTTCCCGGAGCATGCTGCAGGTGTAGACATCCACCTCTCCATTGAGCTTCAGGACGGTCCAGTCGCCGACCGTTCGGTGCTCGATCTTCAGTTCGATAACTACCTCCCCCACGCCGTCGAACCAAGTGCCGGACGTCGCAACCCCAACCCGCCGGCGACGATCGCCCTCAGCTCGACCCTAACCCGAGCCGTCCTTCGGGCCCGGACGCAGCTTCAACGGACTCCTAATCAAGGTTTCCCCGGGCCGGCTCATGCGTAACCCCATTGC
>DATAAN010000208.1:0-19908 GCA_036260105.1 Actinomycetota bacterium | reverse complement strand
TTCAGGTTCTCCACCCGGCCCAGCGCCTCGATCGACCGCTCGGACTCGAGCTCGGCCATGTAGCCCGACCGCTCCCACGCCACCTGGATGATGTCCCGGACCGACGCCCCGTCCCGCCGGTACGCCTGCAGCTCGTTCATGAGGCTGGAGAAGGCTCTCAGGCCGCTCAGCGTTCGCTTGGCGAGGGCGGGGTTGTGCTCGGCGCCCTCGATCGCCTCGTACAGCGTGATGCCGCTGACGGCGGCGTAGCCCTCGAGCTCGGCAATCGTGCGGTCACCGATTCCCCGCCGGGGGGTGTTCACGATCCGCCTGAGGCTAACGGTGTCCGCCGGGTTGACCAGGACCCTCAGGTAGGCGAGCAGGTCTTTGACCTCCCGCCGGTCGTAGAACCTCAGACCCCCGACGATGCGGTACGGGATGCCAAACCGGGTGAAGATCTCCTCGATCACCCGGGACTGGGCGTTGGTCCGGTAGAAGACGGCGGCGTCCCGAAAGCGGTACCCCTCGGTGTCCCGAAGCCGCTCGATCTCCATGGCGATAAATGCCGCCTCGTCGTGCTCGTTGCCCGAAAGGTGGACGACCACCGGGTCCCCCGGCCCCGAGTCGGTCCACAGGTTCTTCGGCTTGCGGGCGGAGTTGTGCTCGATCAGGGCGTTGGCCGCCGAGAGGATGCGCTGGGTCGACCGGTAGTTCTGCTCCAGCGTTATCACCCGCGCCGAGGGGAAGGCTTCTTCGAAGCGGGCCAGGTTGCGGTAGTCGGCCCCCCGGAACCCGTAGACCGACTGGTCCATGTCACCGACCACGGTCACGTTGCCGTTGGGGGCGCCCAGCAGGCGCACCAGCTCGAACTGGGCCCCATTCGTGTCCTGGAACTCGTCGACCAGCACGTGCTGGAAGCGCTCCCTGTAGTGCCGGAGGATCTCGGGGAACTCCCGGAACAGGCGCACGGTGAGGTTGATGATGTCGTCGAAGTCGAGGGCGCTCGCCTCCTGGAGCCGGCGCTGGTAGGCGGCGTAGATGGTGGCGATCTGGCGGTCCATCCAGTGCGCCGCCCGGTCGGCGTACATCTCCGGGGTGATCAACTCGTCCTTGGCCCGGCTGATGGCGTGCAGGACGCTCGACGGCTTGATCTTCTTGGGATCGAAGTTGCCGTCTTTCATCACGAACGAGAGCAGCCGCTCGCTGTCCGAGGAGTCGTAGATGGTGAAGGCGGACTTGTAGCCCAGACTGGCGATGTTGCCGCGCAGAATCCGCACGCAGGCGGAGTGGAACGTGCCGATCCACATCTTCTGCGCCACGGGGCCGACCAGCCCGGCCACTCTGTCCTTGACCTCACCGGCGGCCTTGTTGGTGAAGCTGATGGCAAGGATGGCGAAGGGCGACACCTGTCGCTCGTTGATCAGGTGGGAGATCCGCTTGGTCAGCACCGCGGTCTTGCCGCTCCCCGCGCCGGCGACGATCAACAGCGGCCCGTCGCCATGGGTGACCGCTTCACGTTGAGGGGGGTTGAGACCGCTTAAGTCGTCGAGGAGTGATTCGGGGATGCTGCTCACCCGTCAATTATCGCCGCTCGGACGACACCCCGGCGGGTTCACCGGCCGGTGGCTTCAATTCAGGGTAGAAAGATCCCGTCCGGCGATCGAGGACACGCTCTTCGGTGACACCACAGGCGCCGCCCGTCATAGGATTCGCTCAAGCTCGGACAGGAAGGGACCGATGGGCTTTTTCGACAAGAAGCTTAAGCAGGCGGAGGGCGACGCCGAGAAGCTGATCAACCAGTACATGAAGTTGCTGGACGGCAGCAGCGAAGCGGCGTCGATCAAGCAGATGGCCCGGAAGGGAGCGCCCTCCTCCTCCATCGGCAACCGGGCGGCGGACACCCACAAGAGCCTGTTCTCGACCCTTCTCAGCAACGCGGAGAAGACCTCTTTGTTGCGCAGCGCGACCCGCAAGCAGATCGTCGAGCAGTTCTGCATCGCGCTCTGGCGCCGCCACCTCGGCGACGACGGCTACCGCGAGATGACCAAGTCGCTGGGTCTGCTGCAGGGACCGCCGAAAGCCTGACGCCTAGGCGCCGAAGAACTCCCGCAGTATCTGCATGCACTGGCCGTGGTTGACCTCCTCCTCACCGGCCAGCTCGGCGGCTTCGGCTCGAACGACCGGATCACGGCAGAAGTTCGCGATGTTCGGGGTGAGGTTGCCGCTGGTCAGCGACGCCACGCAGCCGCCGTGAGTTTGCCCCATATCGTTCACCGAGGCGCAGAACTTCGAGACGTTGTCCTCAGGGGGCACCGCGAGCGCCGATCCACCCAGAAGGGTCGAAACCAGAAGCAGCAGGATCAGAAACCTGTAACCGGTACGTGGCTTAGCCATGTTCGCCTCCCCGTTTCGACTTCCAGGCAGATTATAGGCGACGCGGCGGTAGGCGCCCATCCCCGTTCTTTCCGGCAATCTCCGTAAGCGGCTACGCAATGCCACGGATCTCTCCGTAATCGCGGCCCCATAGGTTGGCATCACCAACGACGCTCAACAGGGAGGCCCTAAGCGATGACCCAGAACCTGATCTACGCCGACGACGACACCCAGCTGCAGCAGTCGGCCAGCCTCGGCACCCAGCTGCTCGCCTTCGCCTCGGCCGCATGCCTGGGACTGGCAGTGCTCTTCGGAAGCGTCGTTCTGGGAGCCATTCTGTTCCTCGTCGTGGTCGTGACCATGAACGTGGACGCGGGCGAGGAGTGGATCACCCGCATCCGCCAGCGGGTCGCGCAGCGGGACTGCCGCCTCCTGCGGCAGGTGGTCAGCCCGCAGTGATCCGGTAGACGTCTCCCCGCAACGAGGTCACGTACATCTCTCCGGCGGAGTCCTCGCCGAACGACGAGAGCCCGCTGGTGTTCATTCGTTCGAACGTCTGGTGGCCGGTGGCCCGGCCACCGGCGATGCGGAATCCCTGCACCACGCCTCCGCAGTAGTCGCCAAACAGGTACATGCCCCTCAGCTGTGCGACGCGCCCCCGGTACACCCCTCCGCCGGTCACCGAGCAGTTGCCGCCGGCGTTGCGGTAGGTCAGGACGGGACGGACGAGCGCCGACTCGTCCAGGCTAACCTCCGGGCGGAACTCCTCATTGCCCTCGAAGCGGGGCCAGCCGTAGTTGGCTCCGGCCTGACGGCCCGCCGGAACGAAGTTGACCTCCTCCACCCGGTTCTGTCCCACGTCGGCCAGGTAGAAGTCACCGGTGGCCGGGTCGAACGACCAGCGCCAGGGATTTCGCAGCCCGTACGCCCAGATCTCGGGCCGGGCGCCGTCCCGGCCGAGGAACGGGTTGTCGGGTGGGATGCCGTAGGGCCGGCCCTCGGACGGCTTGCCGGGATCGATGCGCAGCAGCTTGCCGAGCCAGGTCCCCAGGTTCTGCGCCCGGTTGCCCGGGTCGCCCGAGGAACCGCCATCGCCGAAGCCGATCATCAGCATGCCGGTCGGGTCGAAGGCGATCAGGCCGCCGTTGTGGTTGGCGAACGGCTGGTCCTGGGCGATCAGCAGGCGCCTGGTGCCCGGGTCCAGCCGGTTAGGGTCCGACGGGTCCACCCGGTACTCCTCGATGCGGCTGTCCCCGCCCCGGTCGGTGTAGCTGAGGTAGGCCAGGCCGCTCTCAGCGAAGTTCGGGGCAAAGGCGATCGAGAAAAGCCCCCGCTCGCCGCAGCAGCCGACGTCGTTTCGGATGTCGATGAAAGCCGGGGTCCGGGCCCGGCCGTCGACCATCTCGACCACCCTTCCCTCCTGCTCCACCACGAAGATCCGCTGGTCGCCGGGCGGCGAGGCAACATAGATCGGCTGGTCGAACGACCCGACGCTGTCCAGCCGGGGCGGCCCCTCGAGAGGGGCGGCGGGCGTGGGCGCCGCGGCCGGCGACTCGGGGGCGGGCGCCGTTGCGCTGGCCGGAGCGGGAGCTGACGGTGACTGGGCGGGGGCAGGTGTGGGGTCTTCCGAGCACGCGGCCAGCAGCGCCATAACGGCGACCAGAGCAAGCGTCAATTGCAGCCGGTTGGTGCGCCGCCGCATCCCGGGAGCCGCTACTCCCACTCGATGGTGCCGGGAGGCTTGGAGGTGATGTCGTACGCCACGCGGTTGATGCCGGGGACCTCGGCGACGATACGGTTCGCCATCCGGCCGAGCAGCTCGTGGTCCAGGCGGGCCCAGTCTGCGGTCATCGCGTCCTCGGAGGTGACGGCCCGGATGATCACCGGGTGGCCGTAGGACCGGGAGTCTCCCTGCACCCCCACCGAGCGGACGGTCAGCAGAACGGCAAACGACTGCCAGAGGTGCTTGTAGAGCCCTGCCCGCTTGATCTCCTCGATAACAATCGCATCGGCCGCTCGCACCAGCTCGAGGCGCTCCGCGGTGATGTCTCCGATGATCCGCACCGCCAGGCCGGGGCCCGGATAGGGCTGCCGCCACACCATCTCCTCCGGCAGACCGAGCTCCTCGCCGATGCGGCGGACCTCGTCTTTGAACAGGTTCCGCAGGGGCTCGACGAGCTCGAACTTCATGTCCTTGGGGAGCCCGCCGACGTTGTGGTGGGACTTGATGACGGCCGCCGTCTTGGTGGAGCCCCCGGACTCGATCACGTCCGGGTAGAGGGTGCCCTGGACCAGGAACCGAACCGGGGTGCCGTCGGTGGCGATCGGCGTGCCGTCGGGAGCCACCCGCTCGGTCAGCCCTACGTCGGAGGCGACCTCCTCGAAGACCCGGATGAACTCGTTGCCGATGATCTTGCGTTTGGTCTCGGGGTCGGAGACCCCCTCGAGCTTGGAGAGGAACCTGTCCTGCGCCTTGACGTGGATGAGGTCGATCGACATGTGCCGCCCGAAGGTGTCCACGACCTTCTCCGCCTCTCCCGCCCGCATCATCCCGTGGTCCACGAAGATGCACGTCAGCTGGTCGCCGATCGCTTTGTGGACCAGGGCGGCGGCAACCGCCGAGTCGACCCCGCCGGACAGCCCGCAGACCGCACGAGCTTCCCCAACCTGCTCCCGAATCTGCTCCACCACCGCCTCGATGACGCCCGCCGAGGTCCAGCTGGGCAGGCAGTCACACGCGCTTTGGACGAACTTGCGGATCACCTCGGTGCCGTGCGGCGTGTGAACCACCTCCGGGTGGAACTGAACGCCGTAGAGCCCTCGCTCAGGGTCCTCCATCGCGGCCACGGGGCAGGCGTCGGTTCGCGCTACGGCCTTGAAGCCCGGAGGCACCTCGGCGACCGCGTCGTTGTGGCTCATCCACACCTGCTGCTCAAGCGGCAGATCGGAGAACAACATGCCTCCGCTCGCGCGAAGGGAGGCCCGGCCGAACTCGCCCTCGGTCCCTCTGGCGACGGTCCCGCCCATCGCCGACGCCATGAGCTGGTGCCCGTAGCAGATGCCGAGCACGGGAATACCCAGCTGAAACAGGCGCTCGTCGGCCGAGGGGGCACCGGCCTCGTAGACGCTGCTCGGACCGCCGGAGAGGATGAGGCCCTTCGGGCGCCGCTGCGCTATCTCATCGGCCGTGACGTCATGCGGCACGATCTCGGAGAGGACGTGGCACTCACGAACCCGGCGGGCGATCAGCTTGGAGTACTGGGCCCCGAAGTCGACGACCAGGATGGTGTCGAATTCGTCGTGGAGCTTCATGTGCCCCAAGGATACCTGCCCTCACCGGGCTAACGCACCAAGTCCCCACCTCTGTTGCGCCCCACGCCGGCGCCCCGTCGGGGGCACTGTCCGGCCGATGGGCGCCTGGTGATTCCGGTTCTCAACCCTCGCGAGTCTGCAGCTCCTCCGGGTCGGGGACGTCGTTGTCGTCTGCCAGGACCGGGTCCACGTGGTCCTGCGCCGCTTCCCCCAGAGACCGCCGCTCCTCCGGAATCTGCTGGGCTGCCTGACCGCCGTCCGCTGCCGTGGGTTCGTTCACTGTCCAACTCCTTGATCGCGTTGGAGCGTTGGCTACCCGGGCGAAGTTCTGCGTAAACGAGCACGGCTTAGCGCGGGCGTACAGCCCCGGATACCAAGGTCCACAGGCTGACGACCTCAGGTCTCGGAGCCCTCCGGGGTACCGACGCCCACCGTGGCGGAGGAAGTTACGTGTAGTCGACGAGCCCTTGGTGCTGCTGTGCGTACTTGCCTTCGGTCTTTATCGAGGGGGCGATCACGACCTCCGCCTTCTGGAAGTCCTTGACCGACTCGTATCCGCACGTCGCCATGGACGTCCGGAGAGCCCCGAACAGGTTCATCGTGCCGTCGTTCAGGCTCGTGGGGCCGTTGAGGATCTGCTGGGCCGTCCCGAGCGGAGGGGCGGCGATCCGGATTCCGCGAGGCAGCCCCGAGTGGAAGGTCGCCATGCCCCAGTGGAAGCCGCGGCCCGGAGCGTCGGTCGCCCTGGCCAGCGGCGAGCCGATCATCACGGCGTCGGCTCCGCAGGCGATCGCCTTGGCGATGTCACCGCCGGTCCGCATGCCGCCGTCGGCGATCACGTGAACGTAGCGACCGGTCTCGTCGAGGTGGCGCATGCGGGCCCCTGCGGCGTCGGAGATTGCCGTCGCCTGGGGAACGCCGATTCCGAGCACCTGGCGTGATGTGCAGGCGGCACCCGGGCCGACCCCGACCAGGATGCCGATCGCCCCGGTGCGCATCAGGTGCAGAGCCGGCTGGTAGGAGGCACAGCCGCCAACGATGACCGGGAGGTCGAAGGTGGCGATGAACTCCTTCAGGTTGAGCGGCTCGGTCTGGGTCGACATGTGCTCCGCCGAGACGACGGTCCCCTGGATCACCAGGATGTCCAGCTCCGCCTCGAGCACGATGTGGGCGTAGTCCCGCACCCGCTGGGGCGTGAGGCTGGCTGCCGCTACAACGCCGCCGGCTTTGATCTCGGCGATAGACTTGGCGATCAGGTCCTCTTTGATCGGCTGCTGGTACAGCTCCTGCATACGGGCGGTCGCCGTAGCGGCCGGCAGCTCGGAGATCTCCTGGAGCACCGCGTCGGCGTCCTCGTAGCGGCTGTGCAGGCCCTCGAGGTTCAGAACCGCCAGGCCGCCCAGGCGGCCGATGGTGACAGCGCTTTGGGGCGAGACCACTGCGTCCATTGCCGACGCCAGAAGCGGCAGGTCGAACCGGTATCCGTCGATCTCCCAGGAGATGTCGACGTCGTCGGGGTCCCGGGTCCGGCGTGAGGGGACGATCGCGATGTCGTCGAATCCGTAGGCCCGCCGGGCCGACTTTCCAATGCCAATAGGAGAAGAAGAATCCAAGTTATGGGTTCCAATCACTGGGGGCCGGTCCCGGTTCGCGGCCGATATAGACATATACCACTAGCGCGAAAAACTGGGCGGGCGGCCTAAGCACCCTCCATGCCGGTCATGTAGCCACGCAACTGCAGCCCGAAGATGAACAGGCCGGCGATGGCGAACGCCACCCAGGCGAGTCCCTCGAGCTTGCGGGAGTAGCGATGGGCGAAGATCAGCACCAGGATGGGAAAGCCGCCGTACACCATGTGAAGCGGGTTGACCGGTCCCTGCCTGAAGAACAGGAACATGATCACGCCGACGATGACCTGGAGGACCAGGCCGATCTGTGCGACGGCGAGGAGCCGGTAGTACATCTCCCCCGGATCGGTGTTGCGGATCCACTGCACCAGGCCCCACAGCGACAGCAGGAGGAACAGGCCGGCTATCGCCAACCCCAGGTACTGGTGGACCTCGCGCAATTTGCCTCCTGTTGCCTTTGAGGCGACTCTACAACGTGCGCCGCAGGGCTCCGCCAGGGAGCTGGTTTATAACATCATCATGTTGTAATATGGACGCCTTCTCCATCCGACTGGGAAGGGGCCGTCCGCTACCTAGGGGCGACCGGGAAAGGGGACCCTCACTGGGAAAGGGTCCCCTTTTCGTGTCGAGGCCTCATTTCGTCGGCAGTGCTGGTTCCTCAACGATTCGGCTCACCTCCCGCCAACGGGGATCGAACCTCGGAGTGGTTTGACAAGTAGAGTCCAGGCCGGGCGCTAAGCCACCGGGGACGGGTCACTCCCAAACGGCTGCCCGTGGAAGCGGTCACGGTATGTGAACTCCTGAACCGGCCGGCGTCGCAGCTTGGTAATTCTCTTGCGGGGCCTGCCCAGAGCCAGCAGGCCGGCGACTGCATAGCCATCGGGAATGTCGAGCAACTCAACGGCGGCGGGCTCCTGACGAGCGATAACCGAGGTAAGGACTCCGCCGAGGCCCTCGTTACGCGCCGCCAGCAGGATGTTGTGAGCAAACGGATAGATCGAGGCGCCGCCGACGATGCTCTGGCGACCCAAACCGTTGTCGACGGTGGCCAGCGCGCCCAGGTCGGCAACCAGGACCAACAGGACGGGCACGGCGTTCAAACTGTCGGCGAACTCGTACGGCGCCGGCGTCCTTCTCGCTTGCTCAAGATCGATGGCCGGCCCGGGCCAGCGGCCTGCTTCCCGGGCGGCAAAAGGCACCAGCCCTTCCCGCAGGTGCCCGACGTATTCCCTCCAGCCCAGGACGTACAGGTCCCGTAGCCGCATCCGGATCTCCGGATCCGAGACCACGATGACGTACCACCCTTGCCGGTTCCCGCCGCTGGGGGCGAAGCGCGCATTGTCCAGGATCCGGTAGAGGACGTCCTCACCGACCGGCTCGTCGGTAAACTCCCGAGTGGCCGGAGTCGTACGCATCACGTCGTACAACTCCATCGGTTCCATCCTGTCCGTTGGGCCGACTGCCACAGCCCTGCTCAACGAAGAATACGCCGACGCCTCCTTCGACGGCCAGCGGGCCGAAGCGGCCATCAACTGGTTTGTAGCCTTAGGGAACGCCGCTGCGGGCGAGCGCTCAGGCCGTCGGGCTGTGAAGGAAGAGTCGGGCCGCAGTTTCGACGCATTCCCCTCACCTTCTCCGGTGAGAACTGAGCCACACCGCATGGCTGCGCGGTCTCGCGAAACTTGACAGCCTCCGCACCCCATCCTAGGTTTTCACCCAGATGCGTCCCCCCACCCCTCGCTTCTTCCGGTTCGTCCTTGTCGCCCTGATCACCTCGTTGATCGGCGTGTCGACCGCCTTTCCGTCGAACGCAGCGGGCGAAGCGGAGAAGCTGAAGAGCACCAAGGCTCAGATCGCCGAGATCCGCAAGCGGCTTGCCGCGGCCAAAGGCAAGGCGGCGGAGATCTCCAAGGAGGTCGAGAAGCTCGACCAGCAGATCGCCAGCCTCAACCGCCAGATCGAGTCGGGCCAGCACGACATCTCGTCGCTCGAGTCGGACATCCGCAGCATGCAGGCGCAGATCGCCAAGGTGCAGGAGCGCTACGACAAAGCAGCCGACGCCTCGAACGCCCGGGCACGCCGGCTCTACGTCCAGGGACCGGCCGAGTCGGTGGCGATGCTGTTCACCGCAGACTCGATCGTCGAGCTCACCCGGCTGCAATTCCTCATGGAGAAGTCCTCCGAGCAGGACTCCAAGATCATCGTCGACGCGGCACGCCTGCGCTCCGACCTGCTCGACAAGCAGAACGAGCTGAACCGGATCAAGGGCAGCCTGACCGCCCAGAAGGACTGGCTGCGGACACGCAAGAACCTGGCCGACGCCGCCCGGCGTGACCGGGCCGCCGCGCTGGCAAGCGTGGAGAAGGAGATCGCGGCCGCCCAGGCGCACATCGAGGGCCTGGAGGCGGACAGCTCACGGCTGGAGGCAGCCCTGCGCAAGAGCGCATCCCGGGGTTCCGGCAACGTGTCCGGTGAAGGCGGCGCCGCTTCCAGCGGCGGCTTCATCCGGCCGGTCAGCGGCGGCGTGACCTCGGGGTTCGGGCGCCGCTGGGGCCGGGCCCACACCGGCGTCGACCTGGACGGCAACACCGGCGACCCCATCCGCGCCGCCAAGGCCGGAACGGTGCTGGGAGTCTCCTGCGGAAGCGGCTACGGGATCTGCAGCCTGGTGGACCACGGCGGCGGCGTCGTCACGCTCTACGCCCACATGAGCCGGAAGGTTGTCGGGGGAGGCCGGGTGGAGCGCGGCCAGCTCATCGGCTACGTCGGCTGCACCGGGTCCTGCACCGGATCGCACCTGCACTTCGAGGTGCGCGTCAACGGCACGCCGCAGAACCCGATGAGGTACCTCTAGTAAAGAAAAAACCCCGCCGGCCGGCGGGGTTTTGTCGAGTTGGCGTCTGGTCAGTCGACGACTGCCAGAACGTCCCGCTCGTTGAGGATCATGAGCTCTTCGCCACCGACCTTGACCTCGGTGCCCCCGTACTTGGAGAACAGGATGCGGTCGCCTTCCTTCACGTCGAGCGGAATGCGCTGACCGTCGTGGTACGAGCCGGGACCTACGGCGAGAACCCTGCCTTCCTGCGGCTTCTCCTTGGCGGTGTCCGGAATGACCAGACCGGAAGGAAGGGCATTCTCGCTCTCCTCGACCTTCACAAGAACACGATCTCCAAGCGGCTTCAGACCCATAGAAAACCTCCTCTGGCTAAATTGGCTGAGTAGTGGACTACGCTCGCAGTCAGATTAGCACTCTCGGCCAGTGAGTGCTAACGACCGCCGGCGGGTAGCCTGGAGGTGAATGACCGAGCGAGAGATCGTCTACGTGGGCGACCCCATGTGCTCGTGGTGCTGGGGCATAGCCCCCCAGCTGGACGAGCTGCGGCACCGCCTGGACGGAGTCGACTTCCGCATCGTGACCGGCGGCCTCCGCCCGGGGCCGGATGCCCAGCCCGCGGCCCGTTTGACGCCGTTCCTCAAGGGCGAGTGGTCGCGGATCGAGGAGTACACCGGCCAGCCCTTCGACCACCGGCTCCTCGACCGGACCGACTGGCTGTACGACACGGAGCCGGCTTGCCGGGCGGTCGCCGTCATGCGGTCGATCGACGGGCCGAAGGCGTGGCCGCTGTTCAAGCGCATCCAGCGGGCGTTCTACGCCGAGGGGACGCTGACGACGCAGCCCGAGGTATTCCCTGCGCTGGTGGCCGACGTCGGCGGCGACCCCGATGCGTTTCTGCAGGCGTTCACCAGCCCGGAGTACGAAGGGGCGGCGTGGGCGGATTTCAGCATGGCCCGCCAGTGGGGCGTCACGAGCTTTCCCACTGTGATCGCCCGGGTCGGAGACCAGGGGTACCTGCTGACCGTCGGCTACGCGACCGCCGACGTCATGGTGTCCCGGCTGCCGGAAGGCTTCAGGGGGTCGGACGCTTAGGCCAGGTGGAGGTTGGGGTCCGGGTCGACGTTGGGGTCCGGCCGGATGCCCCGCTGGAAGCGGTAGTGGCCGCAGCAGGCGACCATGGCGGCGTTGTCGGTGCAGTAGACGGGTGAGGGGTAGTAGAGCCGCAGATCGGACTCCTCGCACATGACCCCCATGAGCTCTCTGAGCCGGGAGTTGGCCGCCACCCCGCCCGATACGAACACCGTGGAGACGCCGTACTCCTGGGCGGCCTTGATGGTCTTGGAGACCTGCACGTCGACGACGGCCTCCTGGAACGAGGCGCAGATGTCCTCCAGCTTGACCGTCTTGCCCTCCTCCTCCTGCTTACGGATGTAGTCCCGCACGGCGGTTTTCAGGCCGGAGAAGCTGAAGTCGTAGCCCTTGCGAAGGACGGCCCGGGGAAACTTGATGGCCCGGCGGTTCCCGCCCAGGGCCATCTGGTCGATGGCCGGCCCGCCGGGGAAACCGATGCCCAGGTAGCGGGCCACCTTGTCGAAGGCCTCGCCTGCGGCGTCGTCCAGCGTCTCCCCCAGCACCTCGTAAAGGCCATGCGCGGGCATGTGGACGAGCAGCGTGTGCCCACCGGAGACGATCAGCCCCACGGCGGGTGGCGCGAAGTCGGGGTGCTCCAGGAAGTTGGCGTAGATGTGCGCCTCGAGGTGGTTGATGCCGAGCAGCGGCACCTCCAGCACCGACGCCAGCGCCTTGGCCGCCGCCACCCCTACCACCAGCGAGCCGATGAGGCCGGGACCGACCGTGACCGCGATCGCCGACATGTCCCAAAGCGTCACGTCGGCCTTGCGGAGCGCCTCGGCGATGGCCGGGTTTATCGCCTGCACATGGGCCCGGGAGGCCACCTCGGGAACCACACCGCCGTACTTGCTGTGCAGGTCGGCGGACGATGAGATCACGTTCGCGAGCACGCGGTTGGACCCCTGGAGGATGGCCACCCCGGTCTCGTCGCACGAGGTCTCGATGCCCAGGATGAGCGTTTCCTGCGTTGGCTCCTCGAGTACCTCCAGCTGGGTCTCGGTCTGCAGGAGCAGGTCCGGGTCGACGTCGGCTACGACGTCTGGCGGCAGCTGCACGGGCATCGGGTCCTTGCTAGCCACGGTCGGCCTCCTCTTGGTTTTCACGTCGATCCAGGCGCTGGCGCATGCGGTCCAGCAGCTGGGCGTACTCCGGCGTGTCGACCTGGTCGACCCACATCACGATGGCGTCCTCGCCGGTCTCCACGTAGTAGCCGGGCCTCAGGCCCACGGGCCGGAAGCCGAACTTCTCGTACATGCTCTGCGCCGCGAAGTTGGAGCGGCGGACCTCCAGCGAGAGCGTCTTGCCTCCGCGGGAGATCGCCGCGTCCAACAGGCCGATCATGAGCATGGTCCCGACCCCAGACCGGTGATACGCCGGGTCGACGGCGATGGTTGTGATGTGCGCCTCCAGCCCCGAGGTGATGAGACCGCCGTAGCCGACCACCGTGGAGTCGTACCGGGCCACGAGGTAGACCCGGTCCGCCCGGCGGACGATCTCCTGCAGGAACAGCGCCGAGCTCCACGGCCTGGGGTACACCTGCGCCTCGATCTTCATCACCTGGCGCAGGTGGCGCCGGCGCATGGTGACCAGCTCGACCTTGGAGAGGTCGATCCTGCGGTTCGGGGTGGCCAGCGCCATCAGGAGCCGGCCACCTTCCGGTCCCAGTTGATCTCAGCGTCCGAGCGGCGCATGTAGAACGGCTCGATGTCGAACACCCGGTCGTAGTCCTCACGGAACAGCCTCGGCAGCGCCAGCTCCACCAGCGACGCAGCACGGGGAAAGGCGTTGGCCATGGACCCGAACTCCACCTTGCGGCCCCCGTCCAGCTGGTCCCGGTAGAGCAGCGCTCCATTGCCGATCAGCAGAAAGTCGCCTTTGGTTCCCTCGATCTCAGCCAGAAGGCGGGACGGCGAGCCTACGACGTAGCTGCTTTCCCGAGTTATGCCCCCGGGCACCTGGCGGTAAAACGCAAAGAACACCTCCTTGCGCTTGGCGTCGATCACCGGGCAGATCATCTTGTTGGAGTACCGGACGTCGAACGCCAGCAGGTCCAGCGACGACACCCCGATGATCGGAATGGAGAGCGCCTGGGCCAGGGTCTTGGCGGTCGCTACGCCGACTCTCAGGCCGGTGAACAAACCCGGCCCAAGCCCCACTGCGATGGCCGACAGGTTCCGGTAGCTGAGGTCCGCCTCCTTCATGAGGAACTCCACCGCCGGCAGGATGAACGATCCGTGGCTCACCCCACGCGAGACCAGGCAGGAGCCGATGATGCCCTGCTCGGAGCCGATGGTGACCGATGCCGCGGGGGTCGAGGTCTCGATGCCGAGTACGAGCATCAGTTGTTGTGCCCGCCTTCGGTCGGACTGCCGGGCTGAAAGTCCTCTCCCAGCATGGGCTCCTTGGCCCGGCGGGACATCTTCAGGCCTCCGGCGAGGTCGCGGATCGCCGCCATGCGCGCCTCCCAGTGGCCGCCCTTCGCAGTCATGGCGATGGTGCGGCTGTCGGCGCCGTCGTGGGTCAGCTCGACGTTGAGATGATCCTGGGGCAGCAGCGGCTCCACCCGGTCGCCCCACTCCACAGCCACCACGTATGAGGGATCCAGGTACTCGTCGATCCCCAGGTCGATCACCTCCTGGATCTTCCCCAGGCGGTAGACGTCCAGGTGCATGAGCGGGAAGCGGCCGCCGGGATACTCCTTCATGAGGATGAACGTCGGAGAGGTGACACGCTCAACAATCCCCAGTCCTTTGGCCAGTCCCTGCACGAACGTGGTCTTGCCGGCGCCCAGGTCACCCGACAGAACCAGGACGTCGCCCGGCACCAGAAGGGGCGCTATGGCGCCCGCGAGCTGGCGGGTCTCGTCCGAAGAGCGCGTCTGGACCACCAGCCGTTGCGACGGTTTGGGGGAAGCGGCCACCTCAGCTCAGGCGGGTCTCAAAAAAGGGATCCCTGCTCCAGGACGGGCTCGGGCAGGGGCGGGGACGGGGGCGCCGGTGGCGCTGCCGCAACGACCGGCCGGGCCGGCGCCGGCGGGGCAGCCGACCTGGCCAGCTCGCGCTTGATCAGCTGGAAGTCGGACTGGAGCATCTTGTACTGCGGCGAGCCGACCCCGCCCGAGTGGAGAGCGGCGGCCGGGTGCAGGGTAGGGATCACCTTGGCGCCGAAGGCCCGCAGCACCTGGCCCCTGACCCGGGTGATCGAAACCTGCCGCTCGAGGATGAAGCGGGTGGCGAAGTTGCCGAGAGTCACGATCACGGTGGGCTTGATGAACTGGATCTGCGCTCTCAGGTAGGGGCTGCAGGTAGCTATCTCGTTTGGCTCCGGGTTGCGGTTGCCCGGCGGGCGGCATTTGAGCACGTTGCAGATCACACACTTTGTCCGGTCCAGACCGATTGACCCCAGGAGGCCATCGAGCAGCTTGCCCGCCGCCCCGACGAATGGCTTGCCGAGGCGGTCCTCGTGGAACCCGGGCGCCTCTCCGACGAACATCAAATCCGAGTCGGGGTTGCCGTCCAGCCACACGACCTGGGTCCGGCCCTGCGCCAGCGGGCAGCGGGTGCAGCCGGTAGCCTCGACTCTCGCTTCATCGAGCGTCTGCCACACCACTTGCTCCCCCCAACCGAACGATCGCGCCGGGCGCGACACTCTAGTCCCCGCCCTCAATCATGATACCGAGTGCGCGAGCGTACCGACCGAGGCCGGAAAACGGGGAAAATCAGCGGTTGAGGTAGACCCGCCGGACGCGGGCGCTGATTCCGCAGACCACCTCGTACGGAATGGTGCCGAGCTTGTCCGCCATCTCCTGAGCCGTGATCTGGTCCTCGCCCTGGCGGCCGAGGATGACGACCTCGTCACCGGCCTCGATGGGGTCGTCACCGGCGTCGACGAGGAAGTGGTCCATCGTGATGGTTCCGGAGATTCGGTACCTCCTGCCCCGGATCAGCACCTCTCCGGTGTTCGTCAGCGAGCGGCGCAGTCCGTCGGCGTACCCGCACGGGATCGTGGCCACCGTGCCCTCCCGGCTGAGCGTGTAGCGCTGCCCGTAAGAGATGGACTCCCCCGCCGGCAGGCGCTTCAACAGCCCCACCCGGGACTTGAGGCTCATCGCCGGCTCGAGCGGCAGGACCGGCGCCAGGGCGGGCGAGGGGTGGATCCCGTAGGTGGCGATGCCGGTGCGCACGAGATCCAGGTGCGCCTCCGGAAAGGTGAGGGACCCGGCGGAGTTCGACATGTGGCGAAGCAGGCCGGCGGTCTTATCTCCGAGCGCCTCCAGCAGCTCGACGAACAGCTTGTGCTGCTGGGAGGTGAAAGAGTTCGCAACGTCCTCGGCCACCGCGAAGTGGGTCCAGATGCCCTCGACCTCCACTCCGTCCAGAGAGCGTAGAAGGTCAAGGAACTTCTCTGCCCGGTCGTAAGCCACGCCGTAGCGGTGCATGCCGGTGTCCACCTTGAGGTGGCAGCGCAGGCGCCGCCCCCCGCCCGCCTGGGCGGCCCAGGCCCGGGCCGCCTCTTCGGTGTAGATCGTCGGCGTGAGGCCGTACTCTGCGGCGGCCGCAAGCGCGCTGAGCGGAGGTTGCGCGAGCAGCAGGATCGGCCGGTCGATGCCGGCCCGGCGAAGCGCCGTTCCCTCCTCCACCCGGGCGACGCCGAGCCAGTCGGCGCCTCCGTCGATGGCCGCCCCGGCAGCCTCCACCTCCCCGTGGCCGTAGGCGTTCGCCTTCACGACGGCCAGGAGCAGGGTGCCGGGCCGGAGCAGGCCTTTGATCCTGGAGACGTTCCGGCGGATGCAGCCGAGGTCGACCTCGGCCCACAGAGCCAGGGCGTTCGTGTCGACGCCGGAATTCATGCCGTCGCCTGCCGCAGGGCCAGCGGCAGCGCCTTGAGCAGGTCGCCGGCCACTACGCCGCGGTCTCCCCGCTCACGCGCCAGCATCTCGCCCGCCAGCCCGTGCAGGCACGAGCCGGCCCACGCGGCGTCGAAGGGGTCGAGCAGCGGAACGAGGGCGGCGATGACGCCCGTCAGGACGTCACCGCTCCCGCCGGTAGCGAGGACCGGCCCGCCTGCGTTCACCACCACGACACGCCCGTCGGGGGCGGCCACCACCGTCCGAAAGCCCTTCAGCAGCACGACGGCCTGCGTTCGCTCGGCGGTCTGTCGTGCGGCGGCAATGCGGTCGGCGTCGATGTCCTTCGGCGAACGGCCGATGAGCCTGCCGAGCTCTCCCGAGTGCGGGGTCAGTATCGTCGGCGCCAGCCGGGAGCGAAGGCCCTCGGGGTTGTCCTGGAAGGCGGAGAGGGCGTCGGCGTCCAATACCACCGGGCGGTCGACCTGCGAGAGGATCTCCTGCACGAACTTCAACGTCTCGTCGTCCTTGCCGATGCCGGGCCCGAGCGCAACCACCTGCATCTGGGCCGCAAGGTCGACCACCTGGGGAACCGCCTCCAGGCTGAAGGCACCTTTCGGAGTGTCGGGCATGCCGGCAGTGAGCGCCTCTATGACCAGCGGGCCGACCGACGGCCGGATCACCTTCGGAACCGCCATGCGGACCAACCCGGCTCCGGCGTGTAGCGCGGCGCTGGCGGTCAGCGCCACCGCACCTGCCATGGAGACCGACCCTGCGACTACCAGCACCTTGCCGACGCTGCGCTTGTGGGCAGTGGCCGGCCGGGGCGGAACGAGGCCTCTCAGATCCGAGCTTTCCGCCATGGAGATCCCGTCCCTGAGAAGCTTCTGCGGGATGCCGATGTCGACAACCTCGACATCGCCGGCGTACGACGCCCCCGGCTGCAGCAAAAGCCCCGTCTTGAGCGCCGCCAGCGTCACGGTGCGGGAAGCCCGGACCGCCTCGCCCTCCACCTGTCCGGTCTCGCCGTTGACGCCGGACGGTATGTCGACGGCCAGAACGGGGACCGAAGCGGCGTTGATTGCCCCCGCCGCTTCTGCCATGGGCCCCCTCAGGGACCCGGCGAACCCCGTTCCCACCATGGCGTCCAGCACCAGATGAGACCGGGGAAGCTCGTGCGCGAGCCGGCCCGGTGAGTAGCGCACAAGATGAACCGGTGAGCCGGCCAGCTGCCGGTACGCCTCCAGGGCGTCCCCCTTCAGCGCAGCCGGGTCGGCCAGCAGGATGACGGTGCAGAAGGCGCCCCGGCGGGCCAGGTAGGAGGCGGCCACGCAGCCGTCACCGCCGTTGTTGCCTTTGCCGCAGACGAGGGTGACCCGCCGGCCGTAGGTTCCACCCATCATCGCGGCGGCAAGGCGGCCGACCGCCCGGCCGGCACTCTGCATGAGCTGGAAGCTGGGGATGCCCGATTCGGCAGCCTCTTTGTCTGCCGCGGCCATCTGGCCGGGAGTCAGGACGATTTGCACCCGCCCATTGTAGGGAGGGCGGTCAGGCCTTGAGTGTCTCCCGCGCGGGGTCCGCCAGCAGGTACTTGCAGCCGGTCAAAGCGAAGATCCGTCTGACCTGGGGCCGAGCGTTGGTGATGAACAGCTCCCGGTCGTCCCTGCACGCCCGGTTGAAGGCGCCGAGAAGGACCGACAGGCCGGAGCAGTCCATGAACGTCACCTCGGAGAGGTCCACGACCAGGGGGGTCGTCTCCTCGAGCTCCGTCTGCATCAGCACCTCGCCGACGACTTGCGCCGAACCCAGGTCCAGCTCACCCCGGAGGTGCAGGGTGGTGGGGCTGGAAGTACGAACGATTTCCACAGACAGAGAACCGCAACAGGACGGGTTGGGTACGACGAGCGCCACGTTTTCCCCTTCACTGAGGTCCCCAGAGAACGATGTCTCTGAGACCGGGGATTACCGGTTACTGTGGCTTAATACCGGACCTCGAAGTTTACAAGCGTCCCCGGGGACCCGCAACCGCTCTGACAGTCGCGCCCAGGGAGTGCCAGGTCGTTCGGCTTCAAAACTCCTGCCGGATCAGGGCAGCAAGACGCTCGGCTTCGGCGATGGCAGCCTGCATCGTCTCCGCCTCGACCATCACCCGCACCAGCGGCTCCGTTCCCGACGGGCGGACGAGCACACGACCCCCCTCGCCCAGCTTCGCCTTGGCCTCCTCCACCGCCTGCTGGAGAACCGGAGAGGACCCTGCCGCGCGCGGGTCGTCAACCATGACATTCAAGAGCACCTGAGGGAACTTCTCTACAACCGCCGCCAGGTCGGAGAGCTTGCGGCCCGACACAGCCATCAACCGGGCGAGCCGCAAGGCGGTGATCAGGCCGTCTCCGGTGGTGGCGAACCGGGAGAAGATGACGTGGCCGGACTGCTCACCCCCGATGGACGCGCCGGTCTCCCTCATCTTCTCCAGCACGTAGCGGTCGCCGACGGGCGTCTCGACCAGCTCGATGCCGGCCGAGGCCATCGCCCGCCGAAAGCCGAGATTCGCCATGACGGTGGAGACCACCAGGTTGCCGGTCAGCCCGCCTTCCTGCTTGAGCGAGATAGCGAGCGCCGCGATCAGGCCGTCGCCGTCGACCACGTGGCCCTGCTCGTCGACCGCGATCACCCGGTCGGCGTCTCCGTCGTGCGCCAGGCCGAGCGACGCACCCGACTCGCGCACCCTGGCCACCAGGCCGTCGAGGTGCTGGGAGCCACAATCGGCGTTTATGTTCGTTCCGTCCGGCTCGGCGTTGATGACCGTGAGCTCCGCCCCGGCCCGCCGGAAAGCTTGCGGACTGGTTCGGTAGGCCGCCCCGTGGGCGCAGTCGAGGACGACGCTCATGCCGTTCAGGCTCGAACCCTCCAGCGCCGCGAGTGCGTGTTCGACGTAGAGGCCCTCGGCGCCGTCCAGCGGCTCGGACATCCCGACCGGCGCCCCGGGGAAGGGGGTGGCCACCAGATCCTCGATACGGGCCTCCTGGTCGTCCGAGAGCTTGAACCCGTTTCCGGCGAAGAACTTGATGCCGTTGTCCGAGTACGGGTTGTGTGACGCGGATATGACGGCTCCGGCAGAGGCCTCGAGATGGGTGACGAGGAAGGCGACCGCCGGCGTGGGGAGCACGCCGGCATCGATGACATGGGCGCCGGCGGACATCATCCCGGCGGCGAGCGCCGACTGGATCATGGGCCCCGACGCCCTGGTGTCGCGGGCGAGAACTATCCGCGGCGCATGATCGTGCGCCGCCAGCTCGCGAGCGGCTGCCCGGCCGAGCTGGAGCGCCAGATCGGCCGTCAATTGGGTGTTTGCGGCGCCACGGACGCCGTCGGTGCCGAAGAGTCTGCCCATCGGCTCCGATCTTAGCTTTGCCGGCGGCTCCGGCCCTTGAGGTGGGCGGCCGGCCACGCCAGGGTGCCGGGGCCCTGCGCCCGAACGTACCACCAGCCTGCCCCGCAAAGCAGCATGGGCACCGGGACCATCAGCAACGCTACGCGCAGGCCTTCGTACCGAGCGGCGGGCGCCTGCGCGGCGGCGCGGGGCCGAGGATCGGGCGAGGCAGCAAGGATCACGGGTGACGGCAGAGTCACCGCCTCCTGCGGCTCGACCACAACCGGCGGAGGAGCCGGCGGCGCCGGCGGTTCCGCGCCTCGTTCGGGAGGCGGCATGATCCTCGCCGTGGCGCCCAGGGTGGCCGGGTCGGCCAGCAGGCCGGCTACGAAGTCGGCGAGGTCCTGCGGGCAGGGACCGAGCTCGCTCAGCG
>DATAAN010000207.1:0-6860 GCA_036260105.1 Actinomycetota bacterium | reverse complement strand
AGCGCTGCGAGTCCCCGGTTCTGGAGATATCCAACGACGAGCTCCGCCGCTGGACCGAGTCGGGACGCTTCAGCGCGACGGACAATCCCGATTCCCTCGCCGGCTCGGACATAATCCTCATCTGCGTACCCACGCCGCTCGCCGACGACCTTCCCGACATGCGTCACGTCGAGCATGCGGCCGAGACTGTTGCCCGCTACCTGAAGCCGGGCCAGCTCGTGGTGCTCGAGAGCACGACCTATCCCGGGACGACCGACGAGCTGCTGAAGGGGATCCTGGAGACCTCCGGCCTGAAGGCGGGTGAGGACTTCTACCTGGGCTTCTCGCCCGAGCGGATCGACCCGGGGAATGAGACTTACGGGCTTCACAACGTCCCCAAGGTGATCGGAGGATTCGATCCGGGCAGCACCACCGTGATGGAGGCCTTCTACGGCGCCCTTGTCAACACGGTGGTCAGGGTGTCCTCCACCCGAACCGCCGAGATGGTCAAGCTGCTCGAGAACACATACCGCCACGTCAACATCGCCCTGGCGAACGAGATGGCCATTCTGTGCCACGACCTTGGAATCGACGTGTGGGAGGTTATCGAGGCGGCAGCCACGAAACCGTTCGGCTTCCAGGCTTTCTGGCCCGGCCCGGGATGGGGCGGCCACTGTATCCCGGTTGACCCTTCCTACCTGTCCTGGCGGGTGAGGAAGATGGGAAATACCGCCCGCTTCGTCGACCTGGCCCGCGAGTTCAACCGGCGGATGCCGGGCTATGTGACCCTTCGTATCAGCGAAATCTTGAACGAGGAGGGCAAGAGCCTCAGAGGTTCCAACGTTCTGATACTCGGCGTCGCCTACAAGCCCCAGGTCGCGGATGTCCGGGAGTCACCGGCGCTTACCATCATCGAGCAGCTGCAGAAGTCGGGGGCACGGGTAGAATTCCACGATCCCTACGTCGAAAGCATAAGGGTCGGGGGAGGGACCAAGAGCGGTTCCGAGCTGACGGCTGAAGTCCTGCATCAGGCGGACATCGTTGTGCTTCACACGGCCCACCCCGTCTTCGATCCCGGTTGGATCTCCGCCAACAGCAGGCTAATCTTGGACACCAGGAACTATCTCAAGGGTATGCACGGCCTGATTTACCGCTTGTAGGCGGCCGTTCCCGCATCAATTCTGCTGTCCCCAGCAACCGGAGGAGGTCAGGTGCTGCCCGAGTCGGCAAAGCAGGTGATCAAAGGGGGCGCGTACGCTCACCTGGCGACGCTCAACCAGAGCGGCAGCATCCACGTCTCGCTCGCGTGGGCGGGAATCGACTCCGAGGACAACATCGTCATTGCCACCCTCGACGACCAGAAGAAGCTGCAGAACATGCGACGGGACCCACGAGTGACCGTGTCGTTCGAGACGGACAAGCTGAACTCGTGGGGCCTCCGGGAGTACCTGATCGTCAAGGGACGCGCCACCATCACCGAGGGCGGAGCGCCCGAGCTGCTGCAGGAGCTGGCGCACGTCTACCTCGGCCCGGACGTCAAGTTCCCGCCCATGCCGGATCCCCCACCGGGGTTCATCACCCACATCTCCGCCGATCACCTCGGCGGCGTGGGACCATGGATGAACGAGGTCAAGGGCTCGCAGTAGCCTGCGCCTCAAACCCACCTCGAAAGGCTTACCTCTTGCTGCAGGTCAAAGGGCTGCACATCGCGATCGGAACGCGCGTCCTGCTGGACGGCGCGTCTTTTCTCGTCGCGCCCGGTGACAAGGTGGGGCTGGTCGGCCGCAACGGCGCGGGGAAGTCGACCCTCATGTCGATCGTGTCGCAGGAGGCCGCCAGCGCCGTGGAGTACGAAGGCACCGTGCGATTCCAGGGCTCGTGGAGCTACCTACGCCAGGCGAAGCTCAACGCCGGCCAGGAGGACTTCTCAGCGCTGGAGTACGTCCTCGCCGGCCGCAACCTCACCGAAGCCCAGAACCGGCTGGCCAAGCTGCAGCTCGCCATGGAGAAGGATCCGTCCGAGCGGAACATCGGCCGCTTCACCCGAGCGGAGGAGAACTTCCGCCTCTCCGGCGGCTACCAGGCGGAGGCGGAGGCGCGGCGGATCTGCGCCGGCCTGGGGATCACCGGCGACGAGATGAACCGCCCGATGGAGACGCTGTCGGGAGGTGAGCGGCGACGGGTCGAGCTGGCGCACGCCCTCTTCGCCAATGCCGAGACGCTTCTTCTCGACGAGCCGAGCAACCACCTTGACGTCGACGCCAAGGCGTGGCTGATGTCGTTTCTGAGGAGTTACTCCGGCGGCCTTCTGATCGTCAGCCACGACCTGGAGCTGCTGGACACCGCGATCACGCGAGTTCTGCACCTCGACCACGGAACGATGCACACATACAAGGGCACTTACAGCCAGTACCGGGTCGCCCGAGCGGCCGACGTAGAGCGGCAGAACAAGATGGCCGCCATCCAGGAGGCGGACATCACCCGCCTGAAGACGCTCGCCGACAGAATGCGACACCAGACGGCATCCCGCGCGCGGGTGGCCAAGAGCCTGGACAAGCGGGTGGAGAGGATGGAGTCCACCAAGGTCGCCCGCGTATCCAAGGAGAAGACGGTCCGCTTCAAGATCCCCACGCCGCCCCAGCCCGGGCGGCTGGTGATGAGGGCCAAGAACCTGGCGATGAGCTACGGCGACCAGGAAGTCTTCAAGAAGCTGTCGTTCGAGGTCACGCGGGGCGACCGGCTGTTGGTCATGGGACTGAACGGCGCCGGGAAGTCCACGCTCCTCAAGATCCTCGCCGGAGTCGTTCAGCCGGTGGCCGGTTCGGTCAGTCCGGGGATGAACGTGTCGATGGGCTACTACGCCCAGGAGCACGAGGGACTGCGTCCGGAAGCCCAGGTCATCGACCACCTGCGGGCCGAGGGCGTTCTGACCGACCAGCAGATCCGCGCGCTCCTGGGCATGTTCACCCTCTCCGGCGACAAGGCGTTTCAGGCCGCGGGTACGCTGTCCGGTGGAGAGAAGACCAAGCTGGCGCTGGCCCAATTGGCGGCGAAGCAGCACAATCTGCTGCTCTTGGACGAGCCGACCAACAACCTGGACCCGATCTCGCGTGAGGGCATCACCACGGCCCTGCAATCCTGGGAGGGGACCATGATGCTGGTGAGCCACGACGAGGCATTCGTCCACCAGCTGCAGCCCACTCACGTCCTGTCGATGCCGGACGGCGAATACAGCCTCTGGTCAGACGACCTTCTGGAGCTGGTCGCCCTGGCCTAGCGCCGGCCGATCGCTGGCACACTGTAAGCGTGCTGGAATACCCGCTCGTCCCTCAGCTGGCTCGACTGGAGGAGCGGCTGCCGTCAGGAGACGGCTGGGTCTACGAGCCGAAGTGGGACGGCTTTCGATGCCTGCTGTTCAAAGACGGCCGGTCGGTACGGCTCCAGAGCCGGAACGGCAAGGATTTGAGCCGCTCATTCTCTGAGGTCGTCCGCGCAGCGGCCGGTCTGCCGGACTGCGTACTGGACGGCGAGCTCGTGGTCTGCCGCGACGGGCGCCTGGAGTTCGAGGCGCTGCTCGACCGGCTGGCCGGCCAGGACGGGGAGGCTGCGTCGCTGGTGGTGTTCGATGCCGTAGCTTGGGAGGGGGCCGACCTGCGGGAGCTGCCCTTCGAGCGTCGCCGGTCGGTAGCCGAGGCGCTGCCTCAGAGCCCCTACCTGCAGTTGACGCCGCAGACTGCCGAGTTCGATGTGGCGACATCCTGGCTCCATGAGAGCTTTCGCCTCGGCTTCGAGGGGGTGGTCGCCAAGAAGCTGTCGCTCCACTACCAGTGCGGAGAGCGCTGCCTGGTGAAGGTGAAGCACCTCGAGAGCCTCGACGTCGTCGTAGGTGGCTACACGGGGACGCGCGGTTCTCCAAAGGGCCTGATCGCGGGCCTGTACGACGCCGACGGCGTGCTTCACCATGTGGGCACCACGTCCCTCCTTCCCGGGAATGCCCGGGCTTGCGCAGCCGGCCTGCCGCTGTCGGAGAACCCGTTCGGCGGCCTGCAGCCCGGCCGAAGCAGGTGGCCGAGCCATCAGTTCGACGAGTGGGTAGCGGTCGAGCCGCGGATGGTCTGCGAGATCCGGTTCAGCCGCCTCGACGGGATGCGGTTCCGGCACTCGGTCCGTTTCGTCCGCTGGCGGCCGGACCGGGATGCCGCGGATTGCACCTATCAGCAGCTTGCTCGCTTCCGCCCGGGGTCGGTCTAGAGGCGGGCCCGGAGCGTTGCTCCATCTCCCCGAGTAACCTAAGTCCCAGGATCTAGGGGAAGGGGAAAACTTGAAGCTTCAACACCTGCCAATGCGGGTCACGACCGGCGCGTACATCCTTCACTCGGGCCTGGAGAAGTGGAACGGCGACGAGCAGACCGCCGGCTTCCTCCACGGAGCCGCCATCACCGCATTTCCTCAATTCAAGGGGATGCGGCCGGCCCAGTTCCTGAAGCTGCTTGCAGCGTGCGAGATCTCCCTGGGCACGGCCCTGCTGCTGCCATTATTTCCGGCTCGCCTGGCCGGCCTGGGACTGACCGCCTTTTCCGGCGCCCTGCTGAAGGTCTACGCCAACTCTCCGGCGCTTCGGAAGCCCGGCAGCATCTGGCCGAGCCACCAGGGAATTGCGATGAGCAAAGACGTGTGGATGCTCGGCATCGGGCTCTCCCTGGTCCTCGACTCGCCCGACGACGACTAGCAGCGGCAGGTGAACGCCGTCTGCGCGGGCTGGGACTGTCTCGGGGTTAACTCTAGGCACCTGATCTTTTTGAGCGCTTAAGGAGGCGACAGTGTCGAAGCTGCGATTCCGCATCTCCATGTCTCTGGACGGATATGTGGCGGGTCCCAATCAGAGCGTTGACCAACCGCTGGGAGCGGGCGGAGAGCGCTTACACGAGTGGGTCATTGCCCTGGAACCGTGGCGGGAACAGCACGGCTTGGAAGGTGGCGAGCAGAATGAGAGCTCTCGCGTCGTCGAAGAGAGCGTGGCCAACATCGCGGCCACGATCATGGGCCGCAACATGTTCGGGGGTCACCCGGGGCCCTGGTCTGAAGACGTCCCTTGGAGAGGGTGGTGGGGAGACAACCCTCCTTTCCACCATCCCGTCTTCGTCGTCACGAACTACCCGCGGCAACCGCTCGAGCTCGAGGGAGGCACGACGTTCTTCTTCGTGACCGAGGGGATCCACAATGCCCTCGATCGCGCGCTCGAGGCAGCGGGGGAATCCGATGTCTCACTCGCCGGCGGGGCGAATGTGGCGCAACAGTATCTCGCAGCGGGGCTCGTAGACGAGATGGAGCTTCATATCGTGCCCGTCCTTCTGGGGGGTGGGGAGCGGCTGTTCGATAATGTCGGTCATGATCTGCACGGTCTCGAGCTTGTAAGAACGATAGCCACCGAAAACGTGGTGCACATGAAGTTCGCAAGGGACTGATGCCGGTTAGGGCGCCACTCCAGTGGTGACGGCCGGCCAACGCCTAGAAGGGAGGAAATCGTGACACAGAGCGATTCGTCAGCGGCTGAGCTGCGGCACGAGCCGACCCCCGGCCTCTACGGCTGGATCACCCACACCGACATCGCCAGCGCCGACCCGGAAGCGACCAAGCAGTGGTGCGCCGACGTCCTCGGGTGGACCTTCACGGCAAGCTTCCCAACGCCGGCAGGCGACTACCACCTCTTCGCCTACTCGGACCAGGGCGGCGGCGGAATCCGGCACACCAACCCGGAGGAGGTCCCCGGCAGCATCCCGCATGTCCACGTGCCGGACTGCCGTGCGGCGTTCGACAAGGCGGTCCAGGCCGGCGCCGATCCGGTCCTCCCGCCGGAGCGGGTGATGGAGGGAGTCACCATCGCGCTCGTTCGCGCACCGGGAGGCGTGCCGATCGGCTTCTCGGGCCCCTGAGCTCCGGCTGGTCCGGACTAAGCTTGCGGGATGGAATCGGTGCTGGTTCGCTACATCGTCGACGACGTCGACGCCGCAGTCGACTTCTACACCACCCAGCTCGACTTCAAGCTGGAGATGCGGCCCGCCGCGCCGTTTGCCATGCTGTCACGGGGCCCGCTGCGGCTCGCCATCAATGCACCCAACAACATGGGAGGCGGCGGCCGGTCGATGCCCGACGGCACCAAGCCGGAGCCGGGAGGCTGGAACCGCTTCACTCTCCAGGTGGAGGACCTCGACGCCACGGTAGTTCGCCTGAGGGAGAGCGGAGCTCGCTTCCGGAACGAAGTGGTGAGCGGCATGGGCGGCAGACAGGTCATCCTCGAGGATCCCTCCGGAAATCCGATCGAGCTGTTCGAGCCGGCCAACCGTAACCCCGAACTCCGGTCGTGAAACCGGCCAGCGCCGACGAGTATCTGGCGGCTCTGCCGCGGGAGAAGCGCGAGGTGCTCGAGCGAATCCGCGAGACCGTCCATGCCATCGCACCGGACGTGGAGGACGGTTTCGGGTACGGCATGCCCGGATTCAAGCTGGGCGGCAAGGGCTTGCTCTGGTACGCCGCCTGGAAGAACCACTACAGCCTTTACCCCCTGACGGAGGCCATGGAGGCGGTCCTTCCCAAGAACGGCAGGTACGAGAACAACGACAAAGGGACGATACGGTTTCCCGCCGGCGGAGCCTTCCCATTCGATCTCGTCGAGCAGCTGGTGAAGGCTAGAGTCGCAGAGGTAAAGGGCGGCTGAGCGCACGCTGACCGGCTCGCCCCTATGCTCGACACCATGTCGAGCGGCCGTTCGCCTCGCGAAATCGTCCGAACCTGGGTGGACGCGTTCAACCGCGGAGATCCCGAAGCGCTGGCGGCGCTCTACACGGAGGACGCCGTCAACCATCAGGTCGCCGAGACAGTTG
>DATAAN010000206.1:0-4626 GCA_036260105.1 Actinomycetota bacterium | reverse complement strand
CCCGAAGTGGTGGAAAACAAGCCTTTGCCGAACAAATCAGCCGCCTCAGGCGCTCCGCACCGGCCCACCGACTTCGTGAAGAACGCCCGCCCGAGTGAGCTGGGCGGGCGCTGATCTACTTCGTTGGTAAACCGTGCTGTGGTGCCGCTCCTACCTCGGACGACGCCGGATGAAGGACTCGTAGGAACCGGCTTTGGCGAGACCCCGGCTGATCAGATAGGCGATCCCTATGCCGGTGACGTACCTCCAGCCTTCATCTCGGGTGTAACTGTCGTCGCCGCTGTCGTAGGCGAAAAAGACCAGGACTACAGAAAGAACTAGAAGGACCCAGAACTCGCTTGTGGCGAAGGACGGACGAGTCTCGGTGGTGTACTCGACCTCCCGGTCGTAGATCCCATCAGCGTCTGCCGAATCCGGAGTCAACGTCGCCATTGAATCGCTATCACGCTCTGCCGCTGCCATCTCGACCTCCAATCAGCGGGCCGACGAGCGATAGTCGCGGTCGCGATCATCGCGCCGAGCCCGTCCCGCCAGCCCTGCGAGGCCTATCAGCCCGAGAAGCCCGAGCTTGCCGCTGTCGTCGTCGCCGTCCGTCTCGGCGGTGTTCTGGTTCGTACCGGTGCCGCCTCCGCCGGTCTGGGCGAATGCCGCTCCGCCGATGCCGAGCGTCATTACGACCGCAAGGGCGCATGAGACAAGTAGCTTCCGCATAAGTGTTCCTCCACCTGGAAGCTGTCGATCCAAGGCGAGACCATGGTCGATGCTCCGCCACAAAAGGCCCGTTTTCGGACCAGCGAGCTTCTTACCCAATTCCTGGTATGGCAACCGTGACGGGAGGCCGATAAGGCCTACCTAATCCCTGGATAAGTCTTGCGGTTGGAGCCCAGGCTGCCCGGGCAAGCCGTTTTCCGGTCGGCGCCAGTGGTTAGGTTCTAAGGCCACAGGTAACAAAGAGGAGGCACATGAACGACCAAGAAGAAGACCTACGCAAGGAGGAATCATTGCCAGACCAAGACGAGATTCTCGACCGAGTGCACGCACTGGAGGCATCCCAGGCCGGACAGGCCGCAACCATGGCCGGCGCTCAGGCGACGCAGGCGGCACTTCAGGCGGCCAACATGGCGACCATGGTTATCGGTAGCGTCAGCCTTATCGTCGGCATCTTCCTGGGGATGGCGATCGCCAAGGCCAGGTAGGTCCGGCCAACCGATTGCCGTTCTCCACGACGGCGATCGGGCCGGCGAGAAGGGTTGCAAACAGAAACGTCGCCACTCTCCTCCGCCGGCCTTCCTTTATCGAGACTCTCGCGATCCTCACCGAACGCACCTCGACTTCCCAAGGCTAAACGGTACGCCAGCGTACCAACGCCTCCGACTTCAAGTCCGACGGATGCTTGAAAGCTGTGCTGAGCCATGCGTCTCCGCGTGTCCGTTGACCTGCCACTAGACGGTGAAACTGGCCTCCCGAAAGGGAGGCCAGTTTCTTGCGTCTTCGTTCTGTACGACCTAACCGGGACGGCCGCGCGCTGTCCAGGTCTGCACCTCACCGGGGTCGTGGCCTTTCCAACCGTGGTTACACTTGGGGAACTGGTCTTCTGAGCGGCGGAGGGATGATCACGGCCGATCCGGCTATTTCCATCACGGGGCTGCGCAAGTCCTACGGCGGCGTCGAAGCCGTCCGGGGCATCGACCTCGAGGTGGCCCAGGGTGAGGTCTTCGCACTGCTCGGACCCAACGGCGCCGGCAAGACGACCACCGTCGAAATCCTCGAGGGCTACCGCTCCCGTGACGCCGGCGAGGTGCTGGTGCTCGGGTCCGACCCTCAGAGCGCCGATCCCGCGTTCAAAGCGCGCATCGGTGTGGTCCTGCAGTCAACCGGCACGGATCCCTACCTGACCGTCGCCGAGACGCTGGAGCTTTTCGGCGGCTACTACCCGCATCCCAGGCCGGTCGCCGAGATCCTGGAACTCGTCGGGCTCACCGAGAAAGCGGATGTCCGGGTGACCAAGCTGTCCGGAGGGCAGCAGAGGCGGCTCGACGTGGGGATAGGCCTCGCCGGGGATCCGGACCTTCTCTTTCTAGACGAGCCCACCACCGGCTTCGACCCGAGCGCCCGGCGCAGCGCGTGGGAGATGGTCAAGAACCTGGCCTCCACCGGCAAGACGATTTTCCTGACGACCCACTTCATGGACGAGGCTCAGTACCTGGCGGATCGGGTGGCGATCATCTCCCAGGGCCGGATCATCGCGCAGGGGCCGCCCGACACCCTGGCCGGCCGAGACCTGGAAGCCACGGTCATCCGGTTCAAGCTCGCCGACGGCGCCGAGCTTCCGAAGCTCGTGCGCGCCACGGCCAGGGAGGCTGGAGACTTCCTGGAGTTTTCAACTGCCAACCCGGTGTACTTCCTGCACGAGCTCACCGGCTGGGCCATGGCGCACGACGTCACTTTGGAGGGTCTGGAGGTCACGCGGCCGAGCCTCGAGGACGTCTACCTGCAGCTTACGGGGATAGGCAGCGAAGGTGCGGAGGGGCAAGAGGCGGAGGTGCCGTCTTGAGCGGCGCGGCACTGGTCCTGCGCCAGCTGAGGTTCACCAACAAGGCATTCTGGCGCAACCCGGCGGCCGCCTTCTTCACCTTTGCCTTCCCGCTGCTGTTTCTGGTGATCTTCACGACCCTGTTCGGGTCTGCGGACATCGAGATCAACGGCAACACGATCAGCGTCGCCACCTTCTACATCGCCGGCATCGCTGCGTTCTCCGTGATCACCGCCTGCTACACGAATATCGCCATGAGCCTCACCTTCGCCAGGGACCTGGGGATCCTGAAGAGGGTCAAAGGCACGCCGCTGCCCGGATGGGCATACCTGGCGGCCCGCATGCTGCACGCCGTGGCCATCGCGGTCCTGCTGGTGATCATCTGCCTCGTCTTCGGGATCCTGCTCTACGACGCCGAGCTTCCGCTGTCCTCCGTGCCGGCGTTTCTGATCACGCTGGCGGTGGGGGCGGCGTGCTTCGCAGCCTTGGGCATGGCGATCACGACCTTCGTGCCGAACGCTGACTCGGCGCCGGCCATCGTGAACGCGACGATCCTGCCGCTGCTGTTCGTCTCGGACGTCTTCATCCCGCTGCAGGACCCCCCGGCGTGGCTCGACACGCTGGGCAAGATCTTTCCGGTGAGGCACTTCAGTGAGGCTATGCAGCAGGTGTTCTTTCCGCCGCCGGGCGGTTCCGCGTTCCGGCTTGCCTCCCTCGGGGTGCTGGTGTTGTGGGGAGCTCTGGGGCTGTTGGTGGCCGTCAGGCGGTTCTCCTGGGAGCCCCGCCGCTAGCTGCTCTCCTCCGGGGCGAGCTCCCCGCCGCACTTGGCGCACTTGGTGGAGAACTTCATCCCCCGCCAGCCGCAGTCGACGCAGACCTTTCCCGGCACGTCGGTGTAGCCGCTGAATCCGGGGATCTTGAACCCGTTGGTGAAGACCTTCTGGTTCTTGCTGAGCCGAGGCTTGAGCGTCTCCCGCTCCGGGTTGGTGAAGTCGACCTGCACGTCGCCGCGGACGGGCTTGGCCTTGATCTTGGATCCGGGAGCGACGGGTTTGGTGTCGGTGCCTTCCTCGACGACCTCTTCCTCGCGCTCTTCCAGCGTCGTTTCTTCAGACATGGTGCCTCCCAGCCGACTTGGAGATACGCCTGCAGACATCCTACCGGACGTACCGTGCACCCAGGCTCGGGCCCGGCGGCTAGGGCAGTACTATGACCGGCGTGCCGATCTGGGCGAAGTCCCACATGACGACCGCATCCTCGTAGCGCTGCCGAACGCAGCCGAGGCTCTGGTAGGAGCCGAGCTCGTCCACCGTCTGGATCTGCCGGCCCCTGCGGTTGACCGGGATCGAGTGGAAGCCGATGGGGAGGCCGGGGGTGCGGGCGAACCTGACCATGAACTCCATAGTCACTCCCGCCGCTTTGGCCCGGGCGTGGCGGGAACGGGAGAAGACGGCGTAGCTGCCGGGTCCGGGCTCACCCGCCCGCCCGGAGACCAGCCAGGAGCCGTGCAGCGACTCGTCCTCGTTCACCAGCCAGACCCTCTGCGTGCCAACCGAGTAGACGACCCGCCGGCCGGCGCCCGAGTCGGGCGGCACGCCTGGTGCCGCGGCCAGGGCCGGGTCGGCCGCGGGTGGTGGCGGGACCGGCGCAAGTGCCGGTGCCTGCACGGGCTGCCGGAGGCCGAGCAGGCCGAGGACGTCAAGCTGGATTATCGGGGCCGCGGAGGCCGTTCCGGCCAGCGACCCCCAGAAGAGGCCTACGAGAAGCAAAGCGGTCACGGCTCGACGGTGGGATCTCATTGCCGGTCCGTTATTCCCGCGTCCGGGACCGGCAAACCACTTTCAGTCGCTTCTGAGCCACAGAATGCGGCAGCCGGAGCCTCGAGCAAGGGGGGCACCGGCAGGCACCTCCATGAGGGCATCCGCTCCAGCCAGGCTTGCCAGCCGGTTGGACCCCCTGCCTGCCAAAGGCACTGCTTCGAGCGAGGTCCCCCGGCCCTTCATCAGAGCCTGGAGCAACCGGGTGCGGGTGCTCGACGCCGGTGCGTCGGCGCCACAGGTGGCGGCGATCCAGAAGGGTCCCGGGGCCCTCCC
>DATAAN010000205.1:0-7382 GCA_036260105.1 Actinomycetota bacterium | reverse complement strand
ACCCCGGGCCGAGACTGCCGGCCAGCCCACAGGCAAAGGTAGGAGCGCCGGACAGGCGTCCACCGCGGTCGCGGCCGGTGCAGCGGCACGGCAGGCGCCCGCCCCCAAGACCGGGACTTCGAGCGCGCCGCCCACCGAGTCGGCGGCCACGCGGGAAAAGATCTTTCTGCCCGACGAGGCTTCCGAGAAGCTCGCAGCCGCGCTGGTCGGCCCCACGAAAGGCGATGATGAGGACGATGAGGCCGCAGAGGAGAGGCCCGGCGCCGATGTTCCCGGGAGGAAGCTGTCTCGCGGCAATACCCTGCTGATAGTCGGGGCAGTCGCCGCGGTGCTCCTGGCGATCTGGCTCACCCCCCGCCGGGACGACTCGGTCCAGGACAAGGTGGAGCAGGGCGTCGCGGCCCAGAAGGCGGGCCGTACGGACGAAGCCGAACGCCTTTACCGGGATGTCCTCGGCTCTGATCCCGGGAACAAGCTGGCGAACTTCAATCTCGGAGTAGCTGCGCAGAGGGAAGGGAGGCTTGAAGAGGCGGAGTCCCTCTACCGCAAGAGCCTCGAGACGGATCCCGACTTCCTTCCGGCGCTGTTCAACCTGGCCATCCTGGAGGAGACGGTCGGTCGGAACGAGGACGCCGAGGGCACCTACCGGCGCATCATCGAGAAATATCCGGACAGCGGACCCGCACACCTCAACCTCGGCTTCCTGTTGGTTCAAAAGCTCAACCGTCCGGACGAGGGCCGGGCTGAGTTCGCACGAGCGGTGGAGCTGGATCCGGCTCTCGCCGCCCGGATCCCGCCGGAAATGAGGCCGGCGGTGCCGCCACCGCCCGCTCCGCCGGCGCCGTAGCGCCTTGCCCGAGCTAAGGGCCCCGGCCGCAGGCGCGGCACCATCGGGACTCCGCCGCACCGGCGGCCTGCCGGACGCCGTCAGGCAGTCGCTTTCGTCGCCGAGGGCGCCCCTCTACCTCCTGCTGTGCGTCGGCGTCGCGAGCCTCGTAACCCGGCTGGCCTGGATATCGACGCCGCGCGTACTGCTGTTCGACGAGAACTACTACGTGAACGCGGCCAGGCGGATGCTCGGGATCCGGCTTGCGGCGGACCAGATCTACGCCGCCTCCCCGGCCGGCCTGGATCCCAACTTCGCCCACCCGCCTCTCGGCAAGCTGCTGATCGCCATGGGCGTCCGGAGCCTCGGCGACAACCCGCTGGGGTGGCGGTTTGCCAGCATCCTGTTCGGCACCTACGCCATCGCAGCGATCTACTGGCTGGCCCGCTCGGCCGGCTTCGGCTCCTGGGTGGCCCTCGGCGCCTCCGCACTCATGGCGGCCGACACGATGTTCTTCGTCCACGGGCGCATCGGCACGCTGGAGATCCTGGTGCTCGTCTTCATGCTCGCCGGCTGCGCCGTCTACCTGAACGGCCGGCCTGGGCTGGCCGGGGTGGTCCTTGGGGTGGGCGCCTGCGTCAAGCTCGTCGCCCTTTTCCTGCTCGTCGTGCTGGCGATCTTCGAACTGTTCAGAGCAGCCCAGCAGATGAGCTCCCGGCCGCTGAGCAAGCTGAGCGCCGGTGAGCGGCTGAAGAAGGCGCTGCCGAGGAGAGTCGGCGTCGTGGCACTCACGGCGGTCACCTCGGTCGCCTCTTATCTCGCCGTCCTGTGGCTTCTGGACCTGAGGTTCACCAACTTCCGGAACCCCGTCGAGCACACGAGGGTGATGGTTACGTCGATACAGGACTCAGGCATCGACAACTCCATCATCGACATGGGGCCGCAGGCCACCGGCAGCACGTTCAGGCTGGCTACTGCGGCCCAGCAGCCGGTCGGGCCGGTCATCCGCCAGGAGGACCAGGACCTGTACCTGGCGCCGCACTCTTCGCCATGGGAGTGGCTCGTGAACCAGAAGGGCATCCCGTACTACAAGGCCCCGAGCACGCGGGGGGAGGTGAGGAGCTGGTCACAACTCGGGCTGTGGACCACCGACTCCATCCACTTCCAGGCGCTGGTAAACCCGGTGATTCTCGCGGTGGCGATCCCCTCGCTGGCTTACACCACGTACCTCGCATGGCGCCGCCGGAAGGACGGCCAGCTCCTGCCGCTCGCGTGGTTCCTCGGCATCTGGGGCCTGCTGCTGGCGATCTACTTCGTCCGGCGGACATCGGCCGGCCACATCTACTACATGGTGATAGTGCTTCCTGCGGTCTACGTCGCGGTAGCCCAGGCGTTTTCCGCCTCCGCGCTCGCGGTGAAGTTGAGGCCTTGGTTCGCGGCCGGAGTGGTGGCCGCTTTCTTCGCCTACTACCCCTTCAAGACCTGGGGAGGACGCTGAAGCTCGGGTTCGGCAGAGAGCCGCGAGAGCTCGATGGTGGTTCCAAGGTCGACGATCCCCTTGTCCCCGCTGGCACCCCGGATGCGGAAATACAGGCAGTCCCGCCAGTAGTCGATCGGCTCGGAGCCGTCCGACGCCGCCAGCGCAACGGAGAACATGTACCGGCCCGGCAGCAGGTCCAGCTTCTGGCGGAAGACGACCTCGGCACGGTCGCCCGCCTCGAAGACCGCCGTCTCGATGCGCCTGGACAGGGTGTTGGTGCCGAAGACCTCCGCCCCCTCGTCCGTGGTCAGCAGGAATCCGGCGATGGGGTACTCCACCCGCTCCTTGAAGTCGAAAACCATCCGAAGTGCCACCTCTTCTCCTGCGGCGATGCGGTCGACCTGCATCCCCGAGCCGTCCAGCAGCTCGACGGACGATATTGTCGCCTCCCCGGTGCCCCACCGGCTGGCCGGCTGCGCCGGCACCGTCGAGACGGGCTCGGCGTCCCGCTGCGCTATCACCCGCTGCTGGTAGAGAGCGACGACCTCCCGGCACGGCCCTTCCGCCACGACCCTCCCCTCGTCCAGCAGGATCGCCCGCTCGCACAGCCGCATGGCGGACTGGGTGTCATGGGTGACCAGCAGGACCGTGCGGCCCCGGCGCCGCGTCTCGGAAAGCTTCTCGAAGCACTTGGCCTGGAACTCGGCGTCTCCCACGGCCAGCACCTCGTCCAGCAGGAGGACATCCGGGTCCACCTGGATGGCGATGGCGAAGCCGAGCCGGACGTACATGCCCGAGGAGAAGTTGCGCACCGGGTTCTCGATGAACTCGCCGACCCCGGAGAACTCGACGATCCGCTCGTAGAGCGCGTCGATCTCTTTCCGCCTCATGCCGAGGATCGAGCCGTTGAGGTAGATGTTCTCCTTGCCGCTGAGGTCCGGATGAAACCCGGCGCCGAGCTCCAGCAGGCCCGCCACCTTGCCGCCGATGTCGATCGAGCCGCGATCCGGGGTCAGGGTGCCGGCGAGGCACTTGAGAAGAGTCGACTTGCCCGAGCCGTTCGGGCCGATGATCGCCAGCGACTCCCCCGGCTCGAGCGAGAAGGTGACCCCCTTGAGAGCCCAGAAGTCCTCGAAGACGACCTTCTGCGCCCGGGTGAGCTTCTCCTTCACGCCCATGGGGCGGGAGTGGTAGACCCGGAAGACCTCCCAGAGGTCGCGCACCCGGATCTGGCCGGGCCGGCAGACGCCCTGGCCGTCCATCGTCACAGCTCCTTGGAGAAGGTGCGCGCCAGCCGCACGAACAGCAGGTAGCCCACGGCGGTGCTGGCGACGCCGAGGAAAGCGGCCACGGCCATGACCTTGGTGGGCGGCACGACCAGGTAGTAGAAGACGTGTCGGTACAGGTCCAGGAACCACGTCATCGGGTTGAGGAGGATCAGCCACCTCCACTCGGCCGGCACCATCTCAAGCCGGTAGAAGAGCGGGGAGCCGTAGAACCAGAGCAACAGCATCACCGGCACGAGCTCCTGGAGGTCCCGGAACGCCACGTTGGCCGCAGCGAACGCCATCGACATGCCGGCGACGAACAGGGCGTGGAACAGGATTGCCAGCGCCAGAACCGGCAGGAACGGGAAGAAGTTGTATCCGCGGACCAGGGCGTAGACCGACAGCACGCCGAGCGAGAGCACGAAGTGGATCGCCTGCGACGAGACCTTCGACAGTGGCAGGTACTCCCGGGGGAAGTTGACCTGGCGCATGAGGGGTCCGTTGCCGACAATGGCTCCGACCGACTCGGCGATGGACCCGCTCAGGAACTGCCACGGCAGGAAGCCGGCCAGGAAGAAAAGCGAGAAGTCGGCCGTGTTGGTCACCTCGAAAACGCGGGTGAAGATGAAGCCGAAGACCAGAACGGTCGCCAGCGGCGTGACCATCGACCAGGCGAAGCCCAGGATGGAGTCCTTGTAACGGATCTTGAGGTCCCGGGCGACCAGGTTCCTCAGCAGCTCACGTGACTGCCAGAAGTCGCCGAGCAGCTTGCGGAGCGGCCGGGGACGCCGGCGCGGCCTTGGTGGGACGGCGAGGTCCGCGCCGGTCGGATCGGCGTTGCCGATTACTTCCTCCGCACCTCTCAAGCCGGCGTTCCTCCGGTTCGGGCGGCTACCGGACGGCTCCGGGCGCCGTCGCCAGCTCGGCGTGGTACCAGGAGATCGTCTTTTGGAGGCCCTCCCGCAGGTCCATCTCCGCCTTCCAGCCGAAGGCCTGCAGCGCCCGGTCCGTCGATAGCCGCCGGCGCGGCTGGCCGTTCGGCTTGCCGGTGTCCCAGAGGATCTCCCCGGAGTATCCGCAGAGCTCCGATACGAGCTCCGCCAGCTGCCGGATGGAGATCTCCTCGCCCGAACCGATGTTTACCGGGTCGGGGGCGTCGTAGCTCTCCAACGCCTTCCGGAACGCCCGGGCGGCATCCTCGACGTACAGGAACTCACGGGTTGGGCTGCCGTCGCCCCAAAGCACGACCTCGCGGGCGCCGGCCTGGCCTGCCTCGGTGAATCGCCGGATCATCGAAGGGATGACGTGGCCCGTCCCCAGGTCGAAGTTGTCCCGGGGGCCGTACAGGTTGACCGGAAGCAGGTAGATCACGTTCTGCCCGTACTGCTGCCGGTTGGCCTGCGCCTGCACCAACAGCATCTTCTTCGCCAGCCCGTAAGGGGCGTTGGTCTCCTCCGGGTAGCCGTCCCACAGACGGTCCTCTGAGAACGGCAGCTCGGCCAGCTTCGGGTAGGCGCAGACCGTGCCGGCCACCAGAACCTTCGCCACGCCGGCCAGTCGGCAGGCCTCGATGAGCTCGATCCCCATGATGGCGTTCTCGTAGAAGAACGCCCCTGCGGCTTCCCGGTTCGCCCCGATGCCGCCGACCCGCGCCGCCAGGTGGACGACCGCCGAGGGCCGGATCTCCCCCAGCAGCCGGGCCGCCACGCCCCGCTGGGTCAGGTCCCCGTCCGAGCGCCCGAGCGCCGAGACCTCGGCTCCCGCACGCCGCAACTCCTCCGCCACGTGGCTGCCGAGGAAGCCGGTTCCACCGGTCACCAGAACGCGCTCCCCCCGTAGATCCATGCTCCGACAATAACGTCTGGTCTCCGGCTTGACACAGGTGCCGGCCGGCTCAGATGCCTGTTCCGAAGCCCCGCCTGCGGAAGCGGGTCCTGATGCCGTAGCGCAGCAGCCCAAGCCGGAACAGCCGGTCGCACAGCACGTGGCGCCGGAAGAAGGGCTTCATGTGCCGGTGGATCTCCCGCGCCGGCATGTCCCGCCCGTGGGTGCGGGTGATGAGCTTGCGCACTTCCCGGCTGTGGACGTGACCGATGGTGAGGTTCTTCTGGAGGTCGTGGATACGGAAGGCCCCCACGAAGCGAGGAAGCCGGGCCATGCGTGCGCCGGCGCCGGCGAAGCGGAGGAGCAGGTCCCAGTCGAGGGCGAAGTGGAAGTCCTCATCCAGGCAGCCGCCGGCTGCCTCCCAGATTCGCCGCCGCCAGAACAGCGTCTCCTGCGGGACGTAGTCAGCCCACCGGACCACCTCGGGGTCGTGCGGCGGGAGCACCCAGCGGCCGATGTCGTGGCCGAAGCGGTCGATCAGAATGCGCTGACCGTAGACGACGTCGACCTCGGGGTGCTCGTCGAAGTAGCGGGCGACGTAGGCAAGCGCCCCCGGAAGCAGCAGGTCGTCGGAGTTCAGCCAGGCGAGGATGTCACCGCCCACCCTGCGCATCCCGAGGTTGACGGCGTTGGCCTGCCCGCCGTCGGGCCGGCTTTCCCAGTAGGTCAGCGAAGACGCAATCTCCTCCAGCACCTCAACCGTCCCGTCATGCGAGCCGCCGTCCTGCACGACGTACTCCAGGCGGGGGTAACCCTGCCCCAGCACGCTGGCGATGGTGTAGGGAAGGAAGCCGGCCTGGTTGAACGACGGCGTGACGATCGAGATCAGAGGAGGGTTCGCCGGTGGGGAGGCCGGCTGGTACTCCTCCGCAGCAGGAAGCGGACGGGGCGGGTACTGCGCCTCATGGTTCAGCCGGATCGCGAAGACGGCCCGCAGGACCTTGAGCAGCAGCCTCATCACCAGGCGGACGGGCCAGAGGGCGGCGCCGACGTAGCGGCGGAGCTTGGCATCCACGAAGATCAGCGTCTGCATCAGCGGCAGCTCCCCCGAGAGGCGGCTGATGAACTCCTCCTTGTCGGCTCGGTCCCGGCTGGTCTGGTCCAGCTCCTTGGAGAGCTCTTCGATCACCTTGTCCTTGGCGTGCACTTTGGCCTCGGCGGCCGAGATCTCCTCCGAGCGGTACCGGGTGTCGGTCCAGTCGATGCTGCGCCGGCCGGTGGCATCGCGCACCGCGGCATCGGCCACCTCGGGAAAGTAGTAGAGCGAGCGGCCCCTAAACAGAAGCCGGTGGCTCGGGCTCAGACGCTTTAGAGCAGCCAGCAGGTCCATGAGGTCTGCGCCGGCGCCCGTGGAGTAGGGGGTGATGTCCTCCACGACCAGGGCGCTGCGACTGCCGAGGGGCCGGACCCGGCCCAGGTCCTCGATGAGCCGGAGAGGGTCCTCGCCCGCCTCCCGAGCCGCCAGCCACCAAAGGGCGTCCCGAAGTGCGGCCTCGTCCGGGAGGTCGTTCCCGGGCGCTACGCGGACGATGTCGCCGAACAGCTCCCCCGCGTCCTCCAGAGCGTCGGACGGCCGGGAGGCGACCTCTACGAGGACCTTGAGGTCGAGAGCCGAGGCAAGGCGTCCGGCGAGCCCGAGGCCGGGCGCCCGGAGTGGAACCTCCGGATCGGGCGGATCAGGCGAGATCGGGGCTTAACTCCAGTGCAGGCGTGTGGGGGCCGGCCACCGGCGGCTCCGCCTCGGACCAGACCGCCCTCTGGTCGAAGCAGGCCTGAGAGCGAGTCGCCAGACCGCGCAGGAAACCGGTGCCGTAACACAGGTGAACGGTCAAGACGAGGACGCAGCTGGTTGCCAGAGTCTCCAGCGGCCCGGGAGGACTCTTGCGCAGGCCCCACGTAATATTCAGAGCCGTGGGGCCCCCGG
>DATAAN010000204.1:0-7273 GCA_036260105.1 Actinomycetota bacterium | reverse complement strand
TTACAGGCCTGGACAAGCAGGGAAATCTCTTCGGGCGGAAGGCGACGAAGGGAGTGTTACCGGCGTCGCTCTCGACTTCCCGAAGAGGGCGAAAATACGTTTCGCAGCATTGAGCACCAAAGAAGCGCCAAACCTGAGGGGACGGTTCTGACGGGACAGAACCTCACCCCGGCAGGTGGCGTGTCCGGAGTAGTAGCACCGCTGTGCGGGCAACGTAAAGCCAATCCGCAAGCGCCTCCGGCAGCTCTGTAGCACTTAGGAGCCATATCTTCAGAAGGCCTTCGGGCTTCTGTGGCTCATTTCCGCATAGTTTCTCCTCGCGGCAGCCCGCCATGGACTCCCCCCGGCCAAAGCTCGTTTCGCTGCGGTCCTACAAAGGGCCGGAAAGGAAGACGACTCATGGCAGTAGACGAGATAGAGATTGGTGGCTTAGGCGCCAGTCGACGTCGTGTCGAAGACGGTCGGCTCATCGTAGGCAAGGGCAACTTTGTCGACGACTTCAAGCTGACCGGAATGCTTCACGGTGAGCTGCTCCGCAGCCCGCTGGCTCACGCCCGGATCAACTCGATCGATTACTCCCGGGCATGGATGGTTCCCGGCGTTCACCTGGTCATCACCGGTGAGTTCGCCGCGCAGCACAACCTGGCTTGGATGCCGACGCTGTCGTACGACACGCAGGCAGTCCTGGCAACGGACAAGGTCCGTTTCCAGGGCCAGGAAGTAGCCTTCGTCGTCGCAGACGACCCTTACATCGCTAAGGACGCCTGCGAGCTGATCGACGTCGACTACGACCCGCTTCCCGTCATCGTCAACCCGATGCAGGCGGTCGCTCCGGGCGCCCCCCTCATCCGTGACGACAAGGAAGGCCAGAAGGACAACATCTGCTACACCTGGAACGTCGGTGACAAGGCCGGTACGGACGCTGCGTTCGCCAAGGCGGACAAGATCTCCAAGCTGGACCTGTTCTACCCCCGCTCCAACCCCTGCCCGATCGAGTGCTGTGGTTGCATCGCCGACTACAAGCCCGAGACGGAAAAGCTGACCATCTACCTGACCACCCAGGCCCCGCACATCATCCGTACCGCGGTCGCCATCGTGGCAGAGCTCCCCGAGCACAAGATCCGGGTCATCTCCCCGGACCTTGGTGGTGGCTTCGGCAACAAGGTGCCCGTGTACCCCGGCTACGTCTGCGCGACCCTGGCCTCCGTGGTCATCGGCCGTCCGGTCAAGTGGATCGAGGACAACACCGGCAACCTGATCTCCACCGGTTACGCCCGTGACATGTACATCCACGGCGAGCTGGCGCTGACCAACGACGGCCGAATCCTGGCCGCCCGTTACCACGCCGACACCGACAACGGTGGCTTCTTCTCGGACGCACAGCCGACCAAGTTCAAGATCGGCCTGTTCCACTCCGTGACCGGCGCTTACAAGATCCCCGTCGCCTACCTGACGGCACAGGGTCACTACACCAACAAGGCACCTGGAGGTGTGGCATACCGCTGCTCCTTCCGGATCACCGAGGCGCTGTTCTACCAGGAGCGGTTCATCCAGAACGCCGCCTACGACATGGGCATGGACCCGACGGAGTTCCGCCGCTTGAACTTCGTGAAGCCGGACGAGTTCCCGTACCGGACGGCATTCGGGTTCCTGATGGACTCGGGCGACTACGAGGCCGCCCTGGACATCGCCATGGAGCAGATCGGCTACCACGCCTTCATGCGTGAAAAGGAGACCGCACGGAACCAGGGACGTCTCCTGGGCCTGGGCACCTCCTGCTTCACCGAGCCTGTGGGCGCCGGCAACTCCCGTGAGTACGACATCATCGGCATCAAGATGTTCGACTCTGCCGAGCTGCGGGTTCACCCGACCGGCAAGGCAGTGCTGAAGATCGGTTCCAAGACCCAGGGTCAGGGCCACGAGACGACGTTCGCTCAGATCGTTGCCCACGAGACCGGCATCCCGGCTCGCGACATCCTGGTGCAGCACGGCGACACCGACAACACCCCGTTCGGAATGGGCACCTACGCTTCCCGCTCCACTCCGACCGCCGGTGCGGCTACCGCAATGGTTGCCCGGAAGATCCGTGCGAAGGCGAAGAAGCTCGCTGCACACCTCCTCGAGGTGTCTGAGGAAGACATCGAGTGGGAGTTGGGTCGGTTCTACGTCGGTTCCGCTCCGGAGCGCGGCGTGACCATCCAGCAGTGCGCCATGGCTGCTTACACCAACATGCCTGACGGCATGGAGCCGGGCCTCGAGAACAACGCTTACTACGACCCGCCCAACATGACCTGGCCGTCGGCCACGTACATGGCGGCCATCGAGATCGACCCCGACACCGGCGTCTGGGACGTGCTTCGGCTCGTCCTGGTTGACGACTGCGGCGTGCGGATCAACCCGATGATCGTCGAGGGGCAGATCCACGGTGGCATGATCGAGGCATTCGCCATGTCGAACATGCAGTTCATCACCTACGACAAGGACGGCAACTGCATCGGTGCCAACTACATGGACTACCTGCTGCCGACCGCCTGGGAGGCTCCCCACATGGAGCTGTTCGAGGTAGTCACGCCGTCGCCTCACCACCCGATCGGGTGCAAGGGCATCGGTGAGTCCACCTGCGTCGGTGGTCCGGCTGCCTTCGTGAACGCGGTTATCGACGCACTCGTCCACCTGGGCGTGCGCAACATCGACATGCCGTGTCTGTCCGGGCGGGTGTGGGAAGCAATCCACTACCGCAAGGACGTGGCGGGTTACCCGCCGCTTCCGGGCCAGGACTAAGTCCGGAAAAGTAGGAAACTAGCCGTAATGGCTAAAGACCTCCTGGAACTTGCACACGAGTTCCACCACGGTGGCGAGGCGTTTGCCCTCGCCACCGTGGTTTGGAGGCGTGCTCCTTCCTCGGGCAAGGTCGGCTACAAGGCTCTGGTCACCGCCAACGGTGACGTCAGCGGCTGGGTGGCCGGAGCCTGCACCGAACCTCTTGTCGTCCGCCAGTCGCTCAAGGCGATGGCCGACGGCGAGCCGCGCCTGATGCTGATCGGCGCCCCTGAAGATCTCGAGACCCGAGCCCGTGACGGGCTGCTGGCCTTCCCGACGACGTGCGCCAGCGAGGGAGCTCTGGAGATCTACATCGAACCGCACCTCCCCACCCCCCAGCTCGTCATCGTCGGTCGGTCACCGGTGGTCGACACCATGGCGACTCTCGCGAACGGCCTCGGCTGGCGGACCGTCATCGTCGACGACGAGGGAGGGTCTCTGAGCGACCACTCGGTTGCCGACCAGGTTTGGAACTCACTGGATTTGAAGGGAAACGGCGTGAACGCCGGTTCCTACGTCGTTGTAGCGACACTCGGCCACTACGACGAGGACGCGTTGGAAGCAGCCCTTGCCACCGACGCCGCCTACATCGGCCTCGTCGCCTCAAAGAAGCGTGCCGGTACCGTTATGGACTACCTGAGGGAAAACGGCGTGCCAGAGGAGCAGCTGGCCCGCATCAAGGCGCCGGCCGGCCTCGACCTCGGCCGTATCAAGCACGAGGAGATGGCGGTGGCGGTGATCGCCGAGATCGTCCAGCTGAAGGCCGCCGCCGGAAACAACCGCGCAGGGTCGACCGGAGCCATGCACGGTGGGGCCGAGAAGGCTGCGGCTCGCCAGGCTCAGGAAGCGCCGATGGCACACCCCGGTCACGACGGTCACTCGCACGCGGACGGCCACAGGCACCACGCGGGCCACGATCATGCGACCCAGGAGCCGGAGTCCGCTTCGCAGACCGACTCTAAGGGATCCTCGGGTACGTCGCCGTCCGATGGCTCGGCCTATTCGTCGGCACTGGAGGAGGCAGTCGATCCGGTCTGCAACATGACCGTGACGGTTAAGGGCGCCCGGTACACCGCCGATCACGAAGGCCAGACCTACTACTTCTGCTGTCCGGCGTGCCGCAAGCTGTTCCAGAACAACCCTCAGGAGTACCTGAAGGTCAAGCAAGAAGCCTGAGGGGCTTCCGTCCGGTAGCGCGACAGTGAATTTCGACCGGCGGTTCCATACCTGCTTTAGCCGTTGTCCGTTTGGGGAGAGGAGCGGAGACGTTGAGCGAGATCGTTGACGTCCTGAGCGCGATCGAGACGCTGCGCGCCAAGGGCGAGAAGATGGCACTGGCGACGGTGGTGGCGTCCAGGGGATCCACCTACCGCCGGCCGGGAGCCCGCCTTCTGGTCGCCGAGAGCGGCGACCTGATCGGCAACATAAGCGGCGGCTGCCTGGACAACGACATCCGGCGCGAGGCCAGGGAGGTCATGGCCGGCAAGGGCGCCCGCCTCATCGACTTCGACCTGACAGCGGACGACGAGGCTGTGTGGGGATGGGGCCTCGGCTGCAACGGCGCACTTGAGGTCTTCGTGGAGCCCCCAGACCACGCAGCGGAGGTAATCGGCTCGCTGAAGCTCGCTCTCCAGGAGCGGAGGGTGATCGGCCTGGTGACGGTCCTGACATCGACGATCCCGGGCATCGACCCGGGCGCCCGGCTGCTGGTACACCCGGACGGCCGGACGGAGGGCGGGCTCGGGGACCCGGATCTGGACGCAGTCGGGGCCGGCACCGCACTCCAGGCCATCCGTAACCGCAAGGCGAGCCGCCAGACTCTCGAGGTTCCCGGCAAGGGCGAGGCATCCGCGTTCGTCGAGCCCATGGAGCCACCGATCCGGCTGTTGATCGCCGGCGCCGGGGAGGACGTCATCCCGCTGGTGCGGCTCGCCGGCGCGATCGGCTGGGAAACCGTGATCGCCGACGACCGGGAGAACCTGCTCAACAAGGAGCGGTTCCCGGAGGCGACTCGGTTCGTGCACCTCCCCAAAGCCATCGATCTCGTGGCGGCGTCAGGCGTGGACCACCTTACCGCGGCGATAGTCATGAGCCACAACTACGTGCGGGATCAGGACTACCTGAAGGCGCTCCTCGGTACCGACGTCTTCTACATCGGCATGCTCGGTCCCAAGACGCGCCTGCGACGCCTGTTGCCGGACCTGGCGAAGGAGGGAGTCTACCCGTCGGAACAAGACGAAGCCAAGATCCACGGCCCGGCTGGCCTGGACGTTGGCGCAGAAGGTCCGGACGAGATAGCCTGGGCGGTGATTGCGGAGATCATGGCGGTGAGGTCCGGTCGCAATGCCGGTTTCCTCAAGCATAGGGAAGGTCCGACCCATCCCCGGGAACCGGCTTCGGTAGGGGCGTAAAGGGTCTCCGCAGCACGAGCTTCAATGGCCGCGCTTGGATTTCGCGGTCTCATTGGCACTAGACTACCGTCCAGAGAACTCTGGTTCGGAGAGAACGAAAGGTCAGGTGGCAGTTTGGGTATTCAGCTTCAGAACGACTTCACGGTTCCTGCGGGGGTTGAGGACGTATGGAACTACTTCAATGACCCCATGAAGGTTGCTCCCTGTCTGCCCGGCGCAGAGCTGACCCGGGTCGTGGACCAGAACAACTACGAGGGTCGCGTCAAGATCAAGATGGGTCCGGTCTCCCTGTCCTTCAAGGGCACCCTGAAGGTGATCTCCCGCAACCCCGGCTCTCACACGATCGTCATGAAGGGCGTCGGCGGCGAGGAGAAGGGCAAGGGTCAGGCTGAGGCCAACGTCACCGCAGTTCTCCAGGGCAGCGGCAGCTCCACTACCGTCAAGATCACGCAGGACATCACGATGTCCGGCGCGGTGGCTCAGTACGGTCGTGGAATGATGGCCGACGTCACCACCGTACTCATGAACCAGTTCGCAAAGTGCCTGTCCAACGCCATCCAGGGCAAGGGCGGGGCCACTCCGAAGGCGGCCAGCGGCCTGGGCATCGCAGCCGGCGCCACCAAGGTCGGCATGAAGCGGCTGTTCGGCGGCGGCAAGTAACAACCCTGAGCATCGTTTCAAAAGGACGGCCCTTTGAGGGCCGTCCTTTTATTTGGAGGACACGGTGATAGGCCTCGTGACGGGAATCGTCCTGGCGGCTGGAACGTCGTCGCGCCTGGGAGAGCCCAAGCAGCTGCTCGACTTCAACGGACGGCCGCTTCTCCAGCACGCCGTGGATGCGATGGAGGCGTCGGGGCTCTTCGACATCGTGGTCGTCCTGGGCCACCGTTCCGACGAGGTGCAGGCGGCGCTGGAGCTCGGTGCCGGCACTCGAGTCGTGGTGAACCCCGACTACGCCGAGGGGCAGGCGACGTCGCTCAAAGCAGGGCTGCGAGCCGCTGACGAGAGCTCTCGTGCGGTGGTGGTGACCCTCGGCGACCAGCCGGCAGTGACCGGCCTGATGGTAAGGACGGTCGTCGAGATGTACTTCGCGACCGGTGCCAAGATCGTTCAGGCGTCGTTCGGTGGCAAGCCGAACCACCCGACCCTCTTCGACCGGGAGCTCTGGCCGGAGCTCGAGGCGATAGAGGGAGACCAGGGGGCGAGGGAGATCCTCAAGAAGCACCCCGAGTCGTTGGTGCGAGTTCAGTTCGACGGAGACGTCCCCTCGGACCTCGACACCTGGGAAGACTACGAACGGCTGACCGGCCGCGGGCCGGAAGGCTAGCTGATCCAGCTTCCCGGAAGCCGAAGAAGCACGGCCGCCGGGCGCCTGTCGCCGTGACGCCTGGCCTGTTCTAAGGGTTGAAGGTAGGGCTCGATTACGGGTACCGGCCGGTCGAGAAGAGCTGTCCCTCCGCCTCGCGCCGCGCGACAAGTCCAGGAAGGACCTTGCCTCCGGCTTTCGTCCAGCGGGTCAGCTCGGCCGGAACGGCGGACCGATCACCGGCGTTCAGCTTTGTGAGCAAGGTCGAGCTCCGAAACGCTCCGGCTCCGATGTTGAACACGAAGCTGATCAGGGCGTCGAGCTCACTCTGGCTCAGCGGTACCTTCACGCTTGCCTCCACGGCTTTTGCAGCCGACTCGGCATCCTGCTGAAGCATCTCGAGGGCCCGCTCACGCGTGATGCCGTTTCTGAACTCTGCGGGCTCTGAGCCGTCCGTGCGTCCTCGATGAACCAGGTGGCCCACCCCGATCGTGCAGTGACCCGCCGGGTCGTCGTACAGGTTCAGGCGGCACCCCTCGAACCGGGCGATGAACTCGGCGCCCCTGGCGCTCAGCCTACGGCCTCCTTGGTCGGCCGGGTTCTCGGACCCGGCGCCCAAAGCGGCCCAGGTTTTCGGACCGACTATGCCGTCCGCGGGAAGCCCGTGTCTCGTCTGTAGGAGCCTCACCGCATCTTCGGTCCCCTTCCCGAAGACCCCGTCGACGCCTTTAGGGTC
>DATAAN010000203.1:0-18095 GCA_036260105.1 Actinomycetota bacterium | reverse complement strand
AACCATGAGACGTCGGCGGGGCTCGCGTTCTCCTTGTAGCCCCAGTGCGCCGCGATCCCGTACTCAGCGCGGCGGTGCATCTCGCGCGTGCGGATCTGTACTTCGAGGAGCTTGCCTTGCGGACCGACGACGGTCGTGTGGAGCGACTGGTAGAGGTTGAATTTCGGCATGGCGATGTAGTCCTTGAATCGCCCTGGAATCGGCTTCCACAGCGAGTGGATCGCGCCGACCGCGCCGTAGCAGTCTTTGAGGTCGTCCACCAGGACCCGAACGCCGACCAGGTCGAAGATCTCGTCGAACTCCCGGCCGCGGTTGGTCATCTTGTCGTAAATGGAGTAGTAGGTCTTAGGCCGGCCGCTGACTTCGGCCTTGATGTGGACGTCCTTCATCTTGTCCGCCACCTGTTCGATGACCTCCTCCAGGTACTCCTCGCGGGCCGGCGCCCGCTTGGAGACGAGGTTGGCGATCTCGTCGTAGACCTTGGGCTGCAGGGTCTTGAAGGCCAGGTCCTCCAGCTCCGCTCGCACCTCGGCCATGCCGAGGCGGTTGGCGAGCGGGGTGTAGATCTCCAGCGTCTCGGTCGCCATGACCTCCTGGCGCTCCGGCGACAGTGGGGCGATGGTGCGCATGTTGTGCAGCCGGTCGGCCAGCTTGATGATCAGCACGCGCATGTCCTTGGCCATGGCGACGATCATCTTCCGCAGGTTCTCCGCCCTCTCCTGCTCCTTGCTGCGGAACTTGATGCGGTCGATCTTGGTGAGGCCGTCGATGATGTCGGCAACCTCGTCACCGAAGATGGTCCTCAGCTCCTGCAACTCCAGCGACGTGTCCTCGACCGAGTCGTGAAGGAAGGCGGCGATGATCGTGGTGGCGTCCATCCCCTGCTCCGCCAGGATGCGGGCTACTCCGATCGGGTGCTGGATGAAGGGCTCTCCCGACTTCCGGAACTGCCCTTCGTGCACCAGGTGGGCGATTTCGTACGCCCGGACCAGGCCGCGGGTGTCCGTCTTGGGATGCTCCTCCTTGACTTTGCGCACGATGTCGAGGATCTCCCGCGGAATGGGCGGCGGCGAAATCTGGGGCCGGAAACGGTAGAAGACCCCCTTGACACCCTGCGGCTTCGGCTCGCCCGCCAGCTCCTCGGGGATTACTTTTGGGGCCCCGTTGGCTGAGGGGGCCGGCTTGGCCGGAGGCTTGGTCCGGTGCGCCGGCTTGGAAAGGGTTTTCGAAGCGTTCCGGGCAGCCGCTTTTGTCGCCGAAAGGGCTTTGCCCGGCGATTTGGAGGCTACTCTCGACTCGCCCGAGCCGTTGGAGTTTCCGGAGGTCGCGGGCTCAGTGGCGGTCTTGCCTTTCTCGGCCAGAAGAACCTCCAAACGACGTCCGACTTCTCCATTAAAGCACGGGGGTACCGGCCCGAGCCCGAGCCGGCCCAGGCAGGATTGTTGACAGCCTACGAGCCTTTGCTAGGGTGCCTGGAGGTCGGCGACCGACCGCCGGAACTTCGTCCCATCCGCTTCTCCCACTGAATCTGACGGTTCGCGTCATGAGCCCCATCAGGAAGGAAGCGCCGACAACATCGCCAAGGTGATCGGATCGTGGTGGCACTGGGCCTGCTCGTCACGCTGCAGACGCTGGGCGGCTCGGTCGGCCCACTGGTCACCGCGCTCGGCGTTGGAGGGCTCGCGGTGGCGCTCGCCCTGCAGGACATCCTGGCCAACCTGTTCGCCGGGCTTCATGTGATTGCCTCGCGAAAGGTGCTGCCCTGGCACTACGTCCGGCTCGACTCGGGGGAGGAGGGCTACGTCGCCGACATCAACTGGCGGAATACGTCGCTACGCAGCCTGGGCAACAACATGATCGTGGTGCCGAACGCACGCCTGGCGTCGGCGATCGTGACTAACTACTACCAGCCGGCGTCCGAGATGTCGGTGATTGTCCCGGTCGGAATCAGCTACGACAGCGACCTGGAGGCGGTCGAGCGGGGACGGAAGAGGTGGCCGCCGTCATCCTGCGGGCCGGCGAGCCGGCCGAGCAGTACCTGGTGAAGCACCATTCGTGAAGCTGCTTCACGACCGCCACCGTCAGGTCGGCATCAAGATCCCATACCCGACACAGACCCTGCTCGCGGGCGACGAGTCCCCGGGCATTGCGGCCAGCCGGGAGCGCTAGTCGATCAGCAGGGCCAGGCAGGTCGGGCCGGCGTCGGCCCGGATGAAGTCGATGAGGTCCACCCGGTGGACCGTGCAGCCCTCCTTTTCCAGTTCGTCGTGGGTCTTGTACTCACCTGAGGCGATCACGTGGTGGTCGATCGTCAGGACGTTGCAGGCGGCAAGCGGGTCGTCGTGCACGGGCAGCGTGCTCACGTGGTCGAACGCCTCGTGCTGGAGCATCTGAGGCAGCCCCATGACCAGGCCCTCGTTGATGACGGACACGCCCGTCCCGAGGTGGAGGACCCCGGCGGGCACCGGAACCGGAACGACCTTGTAGCCAAGGCGCTTTGCCCACTCGGCCAGAAAGTCGATCGCCGATGCAGTGGTTCGCCAGGACTGGCCGACCAGCAGCCTCCTGCCGAGCCTGAGCACATCGCCGCCCTCCAGCGTGCCGGGCGGTGGGATCGTTGTCACCGACTCGACGAGAGGCGTGATCGCCTTTGTGATGCTTTTCTCCTCGCCCCGGCGCGTCGGGGTGCCGGTGCGGGCAATCAGAGCGTGGCCGTCGACCACCACTGCCATGTCCTGCGTGAAGCAGGAGTCCGGGTAGAGCTCCTGCTTGGGTAGCTCGACGATCTCCCCGACCAGGTCCTCGAGGACGTAGCGGTAATTCTCGAACTGCCGGCGCGCCTTCACCGGGTCGATCTTGTCCCGCTCCTTGTGGCTGGAGACCGCGCGGATGAACGAGTCGGCCGGCTGGCGGACTATCGCGTAGCGGGGCTTGTCGTTCACGGCAGATCTATTCAAACCGAAACGGGATTACCTTCGCCCGTAGCGAGCCCTTCTTCGGCTGTAGATGCGCTGAATCGCTAAGGCGATCAGCGTGGCGACGAGGCCGGCGGCGACCAGCAGCCATGAGGAGACCTCTTCGTCCTCTTCGCCGCCCTCGACGGTGAACTGGCTGCTCGCCAGCACCCGGGCGTCCTCGTCCACCGATACCAGGCTGATCGGGATGTCCGCCTCGACGTCCTCCGGGATGTCGACCTCGACACGGCTCGGCTCTGCCGATACGGGAATAGGATCGCTGGCCGGTTCCCCGTTTACGCGAACCTCGGCCTCGCTACCGGAGCAGTCGGTCGCTGCCGTCGGAGCCCAGCTGATGACCACGGTGGCGGTGCTGCCCGCCCGGCCCGAGGCCGGAGCTATAGACATCGATTGCACCGATGCAGGCTGCAGGCAGCCAGCTACACCGGTCGGTGTGGGGGAAGCCGTCGGGCTTGCCGTAGCAGTCGGCGAAGCGGTGGGACTGGGCGTGGCCCCAACGGTTGGAGTAGGACTCGCCGCAGGAGGAGACACCGGTGCTGGAGCCGGCGGCGCAACCGGTGGACGCGGGGCCGGAGCCGGCGGGCGGGGGGCGGGAGCAGGCGGGCGCGGCGCCGGGGCCGGCGGGGCCGGCGGGCGCGGCGCCGGAGGAGGCGGTGCCGGAGGCGGGGCGGGGGGTGGCGCCGGAGGCCTGGGCGGCGGAGGAGGCGGCGGGGGGTTGCCTACCGTGAAGGTGATCGACACCTGATTCGGGCCCTCCACCGCCCGGAAATGGTGGGTGCCGAATGAGGTGTTGGCCGGGATGGTGAAGGTGGTCGTAACACCACCTCCGGGCTGGCAGCCGCCCGGGCCAAGGATCTCCGTGTTGTCGAAGAACACCTGGCAGGGAGATGAGATCCCGCTGACGCTGATGGTGACCTTCGTTCCGGGCGGGCCCTGCCTCGGGCTGACGCTCAGGGAGACGGCGGAGGCTGGAGAGGCGGAGAAAGCCACAAGCGAAGCGACGAGGACGCTCACCACCAAGACGGACAGGAACCTGCCGCCGGCGTGCGCTCGTGGAGTCGTGTTCATTCCGGGCTGTCCCGCACCTAGGTGGGTGGTATCGGCGCGAATCCTAGCATCGCCCTCCGGCGTTTCGCTGGATAGGTTCGGAAGGCGGCGGGCGTGGGTAGGTGGCAAACCAAGGACGTCAGTTCCAGAACAGGAGGGTTCGAATGAGCACCGAGCACGCCCCCACCGACGACATCTTCTACGACATGATCAGCATCCAGTACCACGCCCTCAAAGCCCGGGAGGCGTACGAGAAGTACCTCCAGGACGCCCACGACCACCAGGACGTCGCCGACTTCATCCGCCAGTGCCAGCAGCAGGACGAGGAGAGGGCAAGGCGCTGTCACCAGCTCATGAAGGAGCTCGGCGGAGCACGCCAGCACGGCAACGCCTGAACCATCCGGTTCAGCGGTCCAAGCCGGCCGATCGGGGACCACTGGCGACAATTAGTCTTGACCGAAGGCTAGCGTCAACCTACATTTGACGCATGTTGAAAGACTCCCCGTCGCTGGACGACCTGATCGGGCTGGTGGAGACCTCCACCAACGGAGGAAGCGAGCTGGACCGGCTGGCGGCCGCGTCGAACCTCTCCCAGCAGCTGGCCGCGCTGAACGACCAGCTTCTCGACCACTTCGTACAGCAGGCGCGCAAAGCAGGCCTCTCCTGGGCGCAGATCGGCCAGCAGCTTGGAGTCACCAAGCAGGGGGCGCAGCAGCGGTTCACCGGAGTGGGAAAGGCCGACGACGTGCCTCACCAGCTGACCGAGCTGGTGGCAGGCCTCGAGGAGAAGGAGCTGTCCCGTACCCCGGCGCCCTCCCGAGGGCTCATCTCGAAGATTCGCAGTGCCTTCCGGCCACAGAAGTTCACTCCGGCGGCTCGTCAGGTGATCGTCCTGGCGCAGGACGAAGCCATCGGACTCCGCCACGATCACATAGGGGCCGAGCACCTGCTGCTGGGCCTGCTGCGGGAGGAGACCGGCGTGGCTCTCAGCACGTTGCGGCCGCTCGGGGTGACGCTGGAGGCGGCGAGGCTGCGGGTCGCGGAGCGGACCGCCGCTTCGGAGGGCGCCCCGCCCGGACACCTGCCGTTTGCTTCGGAGGCCCGTGACGCCCTGGAGAGGGCGATCGCCGAGTCCTCGGAGAAGCGCCACAACTACATCGGCACCGAGCACATCCTCTTGGGCCTCTTGACCAGGGACAACACCGCCAGACAGGTGCTGAAGGAGTTCGACATCGACCTGGACCGGCTCACCGAGGAGGTTGCCCGCCTGGTCGAGCGGCTGTAACGAATCGCGTTCCGAGCCTTCTAGTATTGGGTATGGCCCTGGACTCCCGGACCCGCCGCGCCGCGAGGCGTCCTTCGTCCCGGGCCCGGTATCGCCTACGCCGGCTGATCACCCTCCTCGTCGCAGCGGTCCTCGTTGCCGCCGGCGCCAACTACTTCCTGGGCCAGGACCCGGTTCTCGGCAACCCCAAGGCACCGATCCTATTGGCGTGGACCAGGGACGACCTGCTCCCGGAGCTGGCAGAGGCCGCGCGGGAAGCGGAGGGCATCGGCGCCGTGGCGACCGCACGCAACGGCGTCGGATGGCTCAACTCCTGGGGTCCGGACGGTGCGACCAGGTCGGCGCCATCCGGGTTCCAGGTCCCGGTCGAGGTTCTCGTCGTGGTCCCTCAGGACTACTCGGTTTTCGTGCCGGAGGAGCACCGTTCCGCCTTCCAGGGGCTGGCGGAGGGAGGCGCCCTGCTCGGCGCCACCGGAGCGACGTTCCGTGGCATCGAATCGACCGGGTCCCTCACCTTCGGCCGAACGACGATACCGGTAACCGGCGTGGTGCCCGATGATCTGGTGGCCAGCCATGAGGTCGTTCTGTCGCTCGACACGGCTTCCCGGCTGGGGATCGACGACCTGAAGTACGTTCTGCTCGAGCTGGAGCGAGGAACCAGCCAGGAGGAGGCGGAGCAGGAGCTGCGGGGGATGCTTCCCGAAGGGGCGCGCCTGGGGTTCCGGGCACCGGGCGAGGCGCCCGTATTCCGGCCCGGCGGGACGATCCTGCCGCAGTCCACCATCAAGAAGCAGTTCGGCGAGTTCGCCGGCCGGCGAGGGTCGGGACGGTCGATAGTCATCGACCCCGAGTGGGTTCAGGAGAACACCTCCAACTTCACCATCCCGCTCCTCGGTACCGCCCGCTGCCACAACAAGGTGATCCCGCAGATCCGAGGGGCGTTTCAGGCGGTGGTCGATGAAGGGCTGAGCAATCTCGTCCGGCGGCGGGACTTCGGCGGCTGCTTGGCCCCCCGCTTTCTCAACAGCGACCCTCACTCGGGGCTGTCGCACCACTCGTGGGGAATCGCGTTCGACTTCAACGTCGCAAGCAACCCCTACGGGGCCGAGCCGACGATGGATCCACGGCTGGTTAGCCTGCTCGAGGAGTGGGGCTTCACTTGGGGCGGCAGGTGGGTCGTGCCCGACGGCATGCACTTCGAGTACCTGAAGGACGCCAAGTCGGGCGGTAGCTGAGGCCGCCGGACGGGTATCTTCTCTTGTGATCTCGAGAACCCTTCTGCGTCATGGCTGAGACCGACCCGAATATCGTCCAGGCGCTGGCCACCATGGCGGCCGGAGATCCCACCGCCGCCAGCCTTGCCGGGACCGCCCTGACCTGGGTGACCGGCGGAGGCGGCGCGGGCCGCATCACGCAGGAGCGGGTGCAGCGCTTTCTTTGGTACGACCTCCCCATCAAGCTCCGCCCGACGCCGGAGGGGCGGGCGGCCATCACCAACGCCCTCGCCACCGTTCTCGACCTGCTGGAGCTTTCGCGCTACGCCGAGATCTGCCGCTCGGAGACCACCCAGAAGGTGCACGCCGCATACTCCGAGAACCCGCAGGTCGGGCTCTACGCATTTCGCGAGGCCAACCTGGCGTCCGGTATCTACCCTCCCGACCTGCCGGAGTTCAAGTGGGGCGCCGCGATGGGGATCGAGGAGGCGAGGGCTCTCTCCTGGGTTCAGGACTACCTGGAGCTGGCGATCGCCTCAGGCGAGTTGGTTCCTGGGGCGCCGGATTGGAAGCGCAAGCAGCGGAAGCTCGTGCGCACGTATCTCAACACCCCGAACTTCCAGCTCTACGGGCAGACGCCGCTGGACGTGATGAACACGGAGAGGATCCAGAACTGGATCAAGGTGGAGCCAAGCGAGACTCGCATGAAGTTGCTATCCGACCTGGCGAACCGGCTGCTCTACCCGGCCGAGCTGCCTGAGGGGACGACGGATCCGTACCCGCCTCTTACGGAGATGCTGAAGGCTCTCGAGGCCGGAGAAACGGTGGCCGAGGACAAGGGCCGGCTGCTGGAGATTGCCGCTCGCATGGGACTCACGCGCAAGTTGAAGGGACGGCTGGTGCTGACGAAGAGCGGCACTGCGTTCCTGCAGGATCCGGTGTCCAACTGGAGGACCTTCCCAAGGACGCTGGTCGCCGGCAACCCGTACCACCGCCTGGCGGCAGAAGTCATGTTCGCCGTGCTCGTCGACAAGGATTCGACGCTCGCCGAGGTGATCTCGACGATCCGGCAGGCGGCCACCGAGGCGAACTACCGGGAAGCCGGGACCGGCCTGCCGCCGAGCGAGGCCAGCCTCATGAAGGCTCTGGACCCGACGGTGCTGCCCATCGGCGAGATGGGTTTGTTCGAGCCGGACGACTTCAACGTGAAGATGGCGCTTACGCCGGTCGGCAAGTCGGTCGCCCTGGAGGCGCTGCGGCACCGCGCCACCGGGCCGGGTGCGACGCCCTGGGAGTAGGGCTTCACTTCAGCATGAAGGGCGGCAAACGGTAGCCAAGCCGGCTCAATACCCTGGCCGCCTTGTCGGCTTCCGACTCCGACCTCCACGAGAACCCCAGAGCATCCGCCAGCCGGTTCACCAGGTTGAAGACGGCCGCTATATAAATGGCATCGGTTAGCGCGGCGTCCGACACTCCCTCCAGCCGGACGCTATCGACGTCGCTAGTTGTCAACTCCTGCGGGCACAACGTCAGGCGCTCCAGCAGGTAGAAGACCGCCTTTACGCGCGGCTCGTAGTCCGACTCTCTCCAGCTGTCAAAGGCCGGCAGCGCAACTGCCTCGCCGAGGCGGGTGGCGGCGACCCGTGAGTGGACCTCGGCGCAGTACGAACATCGGTTGAGCCGGGACACAAAAGCGGCGAAGAGTTCCCGCTCCCCCACCGACCACTCGGAAGGTCCCCGAAGAAGCTGCCTCACCAGGCGCAGAAAACTCCGGCCGAAGATCTCCGGCCGGTACAGGCAGGTCTTTCCCACGTCATCTATGGGAGAGCCGCCGACGACCTGCGCTAGCCACAGAGCAACACGAGCGCGAGCCCGGTGCCCGGACTCCAGCGCCTCAAGGTACATCACGGCTCCGGGAGGACCCGAAGACCCGCCTGAAGCACTCGGTCCGCCTCGCCCAGCGCTGCGGCGAGCGTCGCCTCGAAGATCTCGTCCTCCGAGTGGCCGGCGGCTTTGACGGTGTCCACGTCGGGTCGGCCCAGTCCCGTCGGGTTGCGTCGGACTGCATCCAGGAACGGCCCCATTGCGCCTTTTACCGGCAGTCCGCCGTAGATTTCGTGACGGATGGAGGGGGCCAGAGCGCCGGCGCTGTCCAGCACGCTGCTCCGGAGCGCGGCCCACGCTTCGCCGAGCAGGTCCTGCCTGGGCGCCTCGCCCGCCCGGCGTCGCCGGAGTCTTCGCTTCATCGCCTCTCCTGGCTTCCATTGAGGACGGTCATTTAGCCACAATTCCCTGCCGGCTGACGAACCGGTTCGCCCCATCGGGCGGCGTTAGCATCAGGGCGTGGCACATCTGTTGGGAGCCGAGGCCCTCCACCACGAGTTCCAGAACGGCGTCGTCTTCGACTCCGTCACTCTGGGGATCAACGAAGGCGACCGCATCGGCATCGTAGGACGCAACGGCGACGGCAAGTCGACGCTGCTGCTCCTTTTGGCGGGTCGCCTGCAGCCGAACAGCGGACGGGTCACCCGCCGCCGGGGCGTCACCACAGCCATGCTGGACCAGGCGGACGCTCTTGATCCGTCGCTCACCGTGGGCAGGGCGATCGTCGGAGAAGTTCCGGATCACGTGTGGGCCGGCGATCCTCGCATCCGCGACATCCTGGAGGGTCTGGTCGCCACCTTCGAGTGGGACACCCCGGTTTCCGAGCTGAGCGGCGGGCAGCGGCGGCGGGTGTCCCTGGCGAGGGTGCTGGCGACCGATGCCGACGTCCTGTTCCTCGACGAGCCGACCAACCATCTCGACATCGCGGGCATCACCTGGCTGGCCGAGCATCTCAAGCGTCGATGGGCTGCCTCGGACGGGGGCCTGGCGGTCGTCACGCACGACCGGTGGTTTCTCGACGAGGTCTGCACTACCACCTGGGAGGTTCACGACCGCAGGGTCGAGCCGTTCGAGGGCGGCTACGCCGCATACATCCTCCAGCGGGTGGAGAGGGACCGGATGGCCGCGGTGACCGAGGCGAAGCGGCAGAACCTTATGCGGAAAGAGCTGGCGTGGCTCCGCCGCGGCGCCCCGGCTCGGACCACCAAAGCGAAGTTTCGGGTCGAGGCAGCGAACGCGCTCATCGCGCACGAACCGCCACCCCGGGACAACGTGGAGCTGATGCGAATGGCCACCAGCCGGCTTGGCCGGGAGGTGGTCAACCTGCTCGACGTCTCGGTCTCCTTCGACGGTAAGCAGGTGCTGCGCAACGTCGAGTGGCTGATCAAGCCCGGCGAGCGAACCGGCATCCTGGGAGTCAACGGGGCCGGAAAGTCGACGCTGTTGAACGTCATCACCGGAGCGATCGAACCGACTTCGGGCGTCGTCAAGCGGGGCAGCACGGTTCGAATCGCCACCCTCACCCAGTCTCCCGCTGCGCTGGATGAGCTGTCGGACGAGCGGGTCAGCGACATCTTGAAGCGGGAGAGGCACACGTACGTGGCCGGCGGGAAGGAGATGACGCCGGCTCAGCTGCTCGAGCGCCTCGGGTTCAAGGCCGCCCAGCTGTCGAACCCCGTGGGCAAGCTGTCCGGGGGCCAGAAGCGCCGCCTCCAGCTGCTTCTGATCCTTCTGAACGAACCGAACGTCCTGCTGCTCGACGAGCCGACCAACGACCTCGACACCGACATGCTGGCGGCCATGGAGGACCTGCTCGACTACTGGCCCGGCACGCTTCTGGTCGCCTCGCACGACCGATACCTGATGGAGCGGGTGACCGACCAGCAGTACGCCATCCTGGACGGCCGCCTGCTCCACATGCCCGGTGGCGTCGACCAGTATCTCGATCTCCTGAGGCAGAGCCGGGGCCAGCCGCCCCCGCCCACCCCCCGCCGGCGCAACGTCGACGTGAGAGTCGAGCGGGAAGTCCGCAAGGAGATCGCCTCCATCGAGCGAAAGCTCGCCAAGCTGCCGGGCCAAATCGGGGAGGTCAACGAGCGAATCGCTGCCCACGACCAGGCCGACTACCTGGGGCTCCAGGTTCTCGTCGACGAGATGAAAGCGCTGCAAGCACGGATGTCGGACCTCGAGAGCCGTTGGCTGGAGCTGAGCGAGCAGCTGGAGGCCTCGGGCTAGCTTGACTTCAAGCCGTCTTTAAGTCGTACCCTCGGGCAGAGAGAAGGAGGCGGCGATGGTTCAGGCAGCAGGCGCAGATGTCCGTCATCCGGGCATCCATCAAGCGATTACCGAGCGGGTCGCCAGCTGGCCCGGCGTCGTCGCTTCACCTCACCGTTTCGGCGGGACGGAGTTTCACCTCGGCAAGGTCGAGATCGGGCATCTGCACGGCGAGCGGCTGGCCGATCTTCCGTTCCCGCGCCGGCTGCGTGACGAGCTGGTGGCTGCCGGCCGGGCGGTCCCCCACCACGTCCTGCCGCAGAGCGGCTGGGTCAGCCGGTGGATCAACGGGCCGGAGGACATCGACGACGTCGTCGCCCTCTTCAGGCTGAATTACGAGAGGTACGCCAAGCGGGGCTTCTAGTTGTTGGACGGGTCGTCCGGCATGAGGGCCAGCAGCTTGAAGCTTCCGCCCTTCCGGGCCAGCACCCTGCTCCACAGGCGGTGCGGCTCCGAGGTGAATATGTCGTCGGGGAACGCGTCTTCGATGATCCAGGCATCCTCGTCCGCCTCCGCCTCCAGCTGGCCGGGCCCCCAGCCGGCGTAGCCCGCGAACACCCGGGCCCGCTTGATGGCCGGCTCGGTCTCCCCGCTGAACGTGGACAGCAGCCCGATGGATCCGATCACGATCCTGCCGTCGAACGGGAAGGTTTCGAAGTCCGCAAGCACGATGGCGGCCTCCGGCTGCACCGGCCCGCCGATGTAGATCGGAGATCCCGGCTCCACCAGAGACGAGAGCATGGGGGCGGCCTCCGCGACGGTGACCGGCGCCGGCCGGTTCAGCACCAGGCCGACGGCACCCTCCTCGTTGTGCTCGGTGATGACGACCACCGTCCGCCGGAAGTTCGGGTCGAGAAGCGATCCGTTGGCCACTAGAAGGCTGCCCATGAGGTTCTCCATCCCCCAATAATCCCCCAAGGGCAGACCTTGTAACTAAGCGACGAATGCCTCCAGTCCCTCCGCTTCATCCTCGACGGCCATCTCCGACGCCTTGTCCAAAGGGGCAAACGGGGATGTGACGATGCGTTTCCCGTCCGTCTTCCACGTGCCTGCGACCCTCCCGTCGACGGTGAAGGTGCCGACCGAGTGGGGGGTCTTGGTCTGAAACACCCGGGGCCTGTACTCCTCCGGCAGGATGCCTGAACGCCGGCAGTGCACCAACAGGCTGGCGTCCCAGGTGGGAAGGAACCGAACCGGCGCCGGAGTGGCCCCCTCGGGCAGCGGGGCGTCCGGCAGGTCGAACAGCTCTCGGCCGGAGTCATCCCGGTAGACGGCGAGCTCCATCTCCCTCAAGCGGGCAGCGAGCTCGGACGCCGCCAGACCGCTCCAGCTTGCCAGGTCCCCGGGGTACGCCGGGCCGAAAGCGTTCAGGTAGCGACGAATCGTGTGGTGGATCGCGTCGTCCTCGGATACCTGCGGCGGTCCGATCCAGGTCTCGGCAAGCGCGTAGAGATCCGCCCTGCGGTGGTCCCAGGTGCCCGATGGCGGCACGCGCACCATGTCGGCCCACAGTCCGATGCCGATCCACGTTCCGTTGTCGATACCACCGAGCTCCCGCAGCGCGTCGTGCCTCTTCACGGGGCCGCCGGCCAACAGCTCCCGGGCGCGCTCGGCGAGGGCCTCCAGCTCACCCTCGGTCCGCCTGCCCCGGAGCAAACGGAGCCACGCCTGCTGCCGAGCCCGGCGCACGGCGACGGCGAAAGGCCAGTAGTCCTCCTGCGAGACGAGGTGGATCGTCACCCTCATAAGGGTGCCCTGAACGACCGCCCGATCCTCGAGCGCCCGGTCCAGCTGCGCGCGTTCCATCCCGGCTCGCCGGGACCACAAGCCGACGTAGCTGCTGGGCGCGTACTGAGCCTGCAGGCCGCCCATCTGCTCCAGCACGCGGGGAATGGAATCGGACGATCTTTGAAGGAGGCACTGCCTCGCCAGGACGGCCCGGTTCAGGGTTGCGCCGTCCAATAAGGAATTCAATTGCATCAACGAATTTTCCTTGGTTTCTCAGCAAAGGGGCTCGGGTACGACTCGACTACCATGGGGGGCAAGGGCTAGATTCGATGAACATGCGACTCAAGTCGGCGTTGGTTTTTCGGATCGGCCGCAAGTGGCCCTGGATGGCGGTTGGCGCGTTCATGGCCATCGGCGGACTCTACGGTGTCCACCAGCTGGTCAACGTGCCCCTTCCGGAGATGACCCGTCCAGCCCAGTCCTCAAAGATGCTCGCCCACGACGGCCAGGTTATCGCCACCCTGCACGGCGAGGAGAACCGGACCATCGTCCCGATAGGGCAGATATCACCCCATCTTCGCGTGGCCACCGTGGCGGTCGAGGACCGCGAGTTCTACGAGCACAACGGCATGAGCCTCAAAGGTGTCATCCGGGCGGCCCGCGCCAACTTCGAGGGCGGGCAGATCAAGCAGGGCGGCTCGACGATCACCCAGCAGCTGGCCCGCAACACCATTCCCAGCATCGGACGGGACCGCACCTACTCCCGGAAGGTGAAGGAGATCTACTGGGCGATGCAGCTCGAGCGCCACATGCCCAAGGAGGAGATCCTCGAACGCTACCTCAACACCGTGTACTTCGGCCGTGGCGCCTACGGCGCCGAGGCGGCCGCCAGGACCTACTTCAAAATTTCCGCCGCCGAGCTGACCCCTGGTCAGGCGGCCTTCCTGGCGGGAACCATCCGTTCGCCCGAGCGCTACCAGATCGACCGCAACCCCGAGGCGGCGGTTCAGCTGCGCAACCGGGTGCTCGACGCCATGGTCGCCGGAGGGTACCTGGGCAGGGCGGAGGCGGATGCCGCCAAAGGCGAGGACCTGGTGGCACAGTTCAAGCCCGGCATGTCGATCGAGATCGACTCGCCGAGGGCCGGCTACTTCGTGGAGTACGTCAGGCGGATCCTCAAGCGCGATTTCGCCCTGACCGACGAGCAGATCCTGGCCGGCGGGCTGCAGATCCACACCACTTTGGACCTCAAGGCTCAAGACGCCGCCGAGGCGGCCGTCCGCTCCACCCTCGACCGCCCGGACGACCCGGAGACCGCGCTCGTGGCGATGGACGGCCAGGGACGGGTGCGCGCGATGGTCGGCGGGCGGGTCGTCGACAGCATCGACCGGAACCGCGGCTTCAACTTCGCGGTGGACGTCAACGGCACCGGCGGCGGACGGCAGGCAGGTTCGGCGTTCAAGCCGTTTGCTCTGGCCGCCTTCCTGGACATGGGCAAATCGCTCGCCTCCACCTTCTCCGGCGCATCGCCGATCCAGCTGGACAGCCCGACCTGCAAGAACGCCGACGGCAAGCCGTGGGAGGTTTCCAACTACGGCAACTCCAGCTACGGCGCGATGGACGTCACCCAGGCCACGCTGGCCTCGGTCAACACCGTCTACGCCCAGCTCATGGACGACGTGGTCAGCCCGACCAAGTTCATGGAGGTCGCCGAGAGGACGGGGATCAAGATCCCGGCTTACGACGCCGGCTGCGCCCTGGCGCTCGGGACGACCGACGTCACGCCTCTGGAGATGGCCCGGGCCTACACGACCTTCGCTCAGAGGGGAAACCGGCCCGAGACCCTGGTGGTCACCAAGATCACGCACCCGGACGGCGAGGTGATCGTCGAGAAGCAGCCGGCCGTCGAGAGGGCGCTCGACCCCAACGTGGCCGACAGCGTCAACTACGTGCTCGAACGAAACATCCTGTCCGGCACCGGAACCAAGGCACGGCTCAAGGGCCGCCCGGCGGCCGGCAAGACCGGGACGACGCAAAACTTCGCCAACGCCTGGTTCGCCGGCTACACACCGGAGCTCACCGCCATCGTGTGGATGGGGTACGCGCCGCTTCCCGACGGCACGATCCCGGAGATGCAGCGCGTACGCGGCATCCAGGTCACCGGCGGCTCCTTCCCGGCGCAGATCTGGAAGAAGTTCATGGACGGCGCTCTGCAGGGAGTGCCGGCGTCTGGGTTCCACAGGCCGAAGCTCGGCGGGCAGATCGTGATTCCGAAGCTCGGTACGCCGCACGCTACGCTGGCAAGCAGCGGCAGGCCGGTTCCGGTCGACGAGAGGTCGGTGTCCAGGTCGGGCTCGGAGGGCGTGAGCGGCGGCGGCAACCGCAACTTTGCGCCGGCGCCTCCTCGGGACGATGACGACGGCGGCAGCCGCGCCAGCCGGCCCGATCCCCCGCCGCCGAAGCGCTCGGTCCAGGACGCGGTGGATCCGTCCAAACGCAACAAGCAGGTCTTCCAGGACTGCTTCCCGTTCTGCTGATCCAGTCGACCACCTGTCTGCCCGCCCCATGAGCCGCGACCTCGGCTTGCCGGAGGGCATCACCGCCTGCCTCTTCGACCTGGACGGAGTCCTGACTCACACCGCCGCTCTCCACTTCGCGGCGTGGAAGCAGATGTTCGACGAGTACCTGCTATCGCGAGCCGGTGCCTCGGGGAGCGAATTCGTATCGTTCGAGATGCCCGACTACCTCCGGTACATCGACGGAAAGCCCAGGGCAGACGGGGTCCGCTCCTTCCTCGAGTCCCGGGGCATCTCGCTGCCGGAAGGGTCTTCGGCAGACCCGCCGGCAGCTGAGACGATTCGGGGGCTCGGAAACCGCAAGAACGAGCTGGTCCACCAGCTCATGCGCGAAAAAGGAGTCGAGGCGTTCCAGGGCTCTCGCCGCTACCTCGAGGCCGTCATCCGAGCCGGGCTAAAGAGGGCAGTGGTGTCGGCGAGCACCAACACGAGCGCCGTGCTGGAAGCCAGCGGACTGGCCGGCCGGTTCGACACGGTGGTCGACGGTAACGTCGCCGAGAGGGAGGGCCTTCGGGGCAAACCGTTCCCCGACACCTTCCTGAGGGCAGCCGAGGCCGTGGGCGTGCCGCCGGAGGCGGCCGCCGTGTTCGAGGATGCCCTGGCCGGCGTCCAGGCCGGGCGGGCTGGAGGGTTCGGATTCGTGGTGGGCGTTGACCGAGCGAACCAGGCGGAGGCGCTGCAAAATAAAGGGGCCGACGTGGTGGTGAAGGATCTCGCCGAGCTGCTGGAGGGACAGTGACGCCGACGCCCGAGTTTCAGGTCGAACCGTGGAGCGTACGTGAGTCGATCCTCAACCTGAACGCCCTGGCTGAGACCGAGTCGCTCTTCGCCCTGGCCAACGGACACCTCGGGCTGCGGGCCAACCTGGACGAGGGTGAGCCGTACGGGCTGCCGGGTACCTACCTCAACTCATTCTACGAGTACCGCCCCCTGCCCAGCGCCGAACCGGGATACGGCGATCCCGAGTCGGGGCAGTCCATCATCAACGTCACCAACGGCAAGATCATCCGGCTGCTGGTGGACGACGAGCCCTTCGACATCCGGTACGGCGAGCTGGAAAAGCACGAGCGGGTGCTCGACCTGAAGGCGGGCACGCTTTACCGGGAGGTCGACTGGGTCTCCCCGGCCGGCCAGCGGGCGCGTATCCGCACGACCCGCCTGGTGTCGCTAACCCAGCGGGCGGTCGCCGCCATCAACTACGAGGTCGAGGCCGTCGACCGGGACGCCCGCGTGGTGATCCAGTCCGAGCTGGTGGCGAACGAGCCGCTGCCTCCGACGCGCAAGGATCCGCGTGTCTCCCAAATCCTCGACTCTCCGCTGGAGTCCGATCAGTTCTCCAGCTGGGAGACCGGCGCAGCGCTCGTGCACCACACCAAACGCAGCCAGCTCCGGCTGGCGGCCGCGATCGACCACGTCTACGACGGCCCCCACAACACCGACGTGGAGGTCGACGTCGCAGAGGACATGGCGCGGGTCACCTTCACCAGCGTCCTCAAGCCGGGTCAGAAGCTGTGCATCATCAAGTTCCTGGCGTACGGGTGGTCGGCGACCCGATCCCGACAGGCCCTTTTCGACCAGGTAACCGCGGCTCTAACCGCGGCCAAGCACACCGGCTGGGACGGGCTCGTCGAGGAGCAGCGCAGATATCTCGACAACTACTGGGAGGACGCCGACGTGGAGATCGACGGCGACCCTCAGGTGCAGCAGGCGGTGCGTCTCGGACTGTTCCACCTGCTTCAGGCGGGCGCCCGCGCCGAGCGTCGGCCGATCCCGGCAAAGGGTCTTACCGGCGTGGGTTACGAGGGCCACCAGTTCTGGGACACCGAGATCTTCGCTGTGCCGGTCCTCACCTACACCATGCCCCACGCCGCGGGCGACGCCCTCCGCTGGAGGCACCGGACCTTGGAAGCTGCGAAGGAGCGAGCTCAGCATCTCGGCCTGGAGGGTGCCGCCTTCCCCTGGCGCACCATCGGCGGAGAGGAGTGCTCCGGCTACTGGCCGGCGAGCACTGCTGCCTTCCACATCAACGCGGACATCGCCTACGCCGTCACCAGGTATATCGACGCCACCGAAGACGAGCGTTTCGAGCGGGACGTCGGGGTCGAGCTGCTCGTGGAGACCGCCCGCCTCTGGCGGGGGCTCGGCCACTACGACCGGGACGGGCGCTTCCGCATCGACGGCATAACCGGTCCCGACGAGTACGACGCCCTGGCCGACAACAACGTCTACACGAACCTGATGGCCCAGCACAACCTTCGGGCTGCCGCGGACGCCGTCGAGCGCCACATGGACCTCGTCCGTACCCTGCGGATACAGGAGGACGAGCCCGGTGCCTGGCGGGCGGCGGCCGCAGCCATGTACATCCCCTACGACGAGAAGCTGCGGGTCCACCCGCAGGCCGAGGGATACACGCTGCACCAGATGTGGGACTTCAACGAAACCGATCCGTCGCGTTACCCGCTGCTGCTGCACTATCCCTACTTCGACCTGTACCGCAAGCAGGTGGTGAAGCAGGCCGATCTGGTGCTGGCCATGCACCTCAGGCACGACTACTTCACCGACGAAGAACAGAAGGAGCGCGACTTCGCCTACTACGAGCGGATCACAGTTCGGGACTCCTCGCTCTCGGCGGCCTGCCAGGGGGTGATCGCCGCCGAGCTCGGACACCTGGAGCTGGCTTACGACTATCTGGCGGAGGCGGCCCTGGTCGACATGTCGAACCTGCACCACAACACCAGCGACGGAGTCCACCTGGCGTCGATGGCCGGAACGTGGAACGTCCTGGTGGCGGGCTTCGGGGGCCTGAGAGTCGGGGGAAAGGCTTTAGCATTCGCGCCCCGGCTGCCGAGCGGGATCACGCGGCTGGCGTTCAACCTCTGCTACAAGAGCCGCCAGATCTCCGTCGTTGTGCTACCGGACAAGGCGACCTATTCGGTCAAATCCGGAAAGCCCCTGCTGATGAGCCACCACGGTGAGGAGTTCGAGCTGGGCGAGCAGCAGCTGGTCACCTACGCGATCCCGTCGCCCCCCCGGCGGGAGCGCCCACACCAGCCGCCGGGGCGGGAGCCCCTCCGGAGAGGGCCGTTGCGCCGGTCGTAGCTCAGACCGCCAC
>DATAAN010000202.1:0-7336 GCA_036260105.1 Actinomycetota bacterium | reverse complement strand
TCATCGCCTTTCCCCTCCTCCGGTCAGCTCGAGGATCACGTCCTCCAGCTGGGGCCGGTTCAGATGCATCTCGTAGACCACCACTCCGCTAGCCGCCACCACCTTGCCGACCGCCTCGGGGGTCGAGCCGGTAACCAGAACCTCGCCCTCCTCACCCTCGACTGCGGTCATGCCGGCCTCCGACAGAGACTTGAGCAGAAGGTCCCGGTCGGGCGTCCGCACGACCACCGCGCCGGCAGAGGTCGACATCAGGCTGTCGACGGTGCCCTGCGTCACCAGGTGACCCTTCTTCACGATCACCAGGTGGTCGGCGGACAGGGCCAGTTCGGCGATCACGTGGCTGGAGAGCAGCACCGTGCCGCCCGCCTCGGCGTGGTTGCGCAGGGTGTCCCGGAGCCAGCGCACGCCGGCCGGGTCGAGCCCGTTGGCCGGCTCGTCGAGGACCAGGATCTCCGGCTGGGCCAGCATGGCGCCGGCCAGGCCCAGGCGCTGCCGCATGCCGAGCGAGAAGCCGCCGACCCGCCGGGCCGCCGCACCGGCCAGGCCGACCGCCTCCAGGGTCTCGTCGACCCGCCTCGTCGACACTCCGGCGGCGGAGGCGAGCACCCGCAGGTGGTCCCGAGCCCGCCGCCCGGGATGGAAGGCGCCCGTCTCCAGGACGGCGCCCACCTTCGCCGGCGGGTTGACCAGCCGCCGGTACGGCACCCCATCGATCAGCGCCTCCCCGGAGTCGGCGGAGATCAGGCCTAGGATCGCCCGCAGGGTGGTCGACTTGCCGGCGCCGTTCGGACCGACGAAGCCGGTGATGGTTCCTTCCTCCACCGAGAAGCTGAGGTCGGAGACCGCCGTCACGTCTCCGAATCGCTTGGTCAGGTGGTTCACTTCAATCGCTGCCATGGTCCCTCCCGTTGGAAGCTCGTCACCGCCGAAGCTACGGGAGCGGACCCGGCGAATCATCGGTCCCGGGAGTGCACCTGCCTACATCCCCGGATGTATTCGGGGCTAAGCGGAGCCGGGTGTCACCAGACCGGACTCGTAGGCGAAGACCACCAGCTGAGCCCGGTCCCGCATGTTCAGCTTGGTCAGGATGCGGGAGATGTGGGTCTTCACCGTGGCGTAGCTGAGGTACTCCTTCTCGGCGATATCTTTGTTGGAAAGCCCCTTGGCGACCAGGGCCAGCACCTCCCTCTCGCGCTCGGTCAGCCGGTCCAGGAGCCGGGCCGAGCCGTCGGGAACCTTGTGCGGGCGGCTGACGAACTCGGTGATCAGCCGGCGGGTGACCGAAGGCGAGAGCAGCGCGTCACCGTCGGCGACGACCCGGATGGCGGCGAGGATCTCCTCGGGCGCCGCATCCTTCAGCAAAAAGCCGCTGGCGCCGGCCCGGAGAGCCGCAAAGACGTTGTCGTCGACGTCGAACGTCGTGAGCACCAGGATCTTCACCTCCGCACAGGCCGGGTCGGAGGTGATCCGGCGGGTGGCTTCGATGCCGTCGCAGCGGGGCATGCGGACGTCCATCACCATGACGTCGGGCCGGGCGGTGCGGGCAAGCTCCACCGCCTGCATGCCGTCGGACGCCTCACCGGCCAGCTCGAAGTCGTCGGCATGCTCGAGCAGAGTCCGCAAGCCGGCCCGCACCAGGGCCTGGTCGTCGGCTATCGCCACCCGGATCATCGGACTGCCCGGTCGATCGGGATGCGGGCCTCCACCCGGTAGCCTCCATCGGGCAAGGGCCCGGCGGTCAGCGTCCCGTCGTAGAGCGCCACCCTTTCCCGCATGCCGACCATCCCCATCCCGCCCCCGTCGCCGCCGGTGGCGATCGACGCCTCCGGGGGACCGTTGGTGATGCTGATCCGCAGCTCGGACTCGTCCAGCTCGACCACCAGCTCCGCCCTCGCGGCGCCGCTGTGCCGCACTGCATTGGTCAGAGCCTCCTGGACGATCCGGTAGGCGGCCAGCGCCGGACCGGGCGGGACGGTATCCAGGTCCCCGGACGTCTTGACCTCGACCGCCATGCCGGTGCCGACGACCTCGGCCACCAGCCGGTGCAGGTCGGCGAGGCCGGGGGCCGGCGCCAGACCGTCGTCCTCCTCGCCGCCGGCCCGCAGCAGGCCTACCAGCCGGCGCATGTCCTGCAGCGCCTCCCGGCTCAGCCGCTCGACTGTGGCCAAAGCCGTGACGGCGGCCGAAGGGTCCTTGCCGGCGACCATACGCCCCGTCCCCGCGTGCATCGCGACAACGGTCATCGAGTGGGCCACGACGTCGTGCAGCTCGCGAGCGATGCGGCGGCGCTCCTCCGACACTGCGTAGCGGGCGAGTTCCTCCCGGGTGGCGGCGAGCTCGTCGGCCCGGCGGGCATGCTCCTCGGCCGCCGTTCGGGATCTCCGCACTACGGTTCCGAGCCACCAGGCGGCCGCAGCCAGCACGGCGTAGAAGACGGTGGACGCAGGCCCTGGGTAGGCCGGTCCCGCTGCCACCAGGAGCGCCACCGACGTGGTGACGGCTGCTGCAGCTGCCGCCGAGCTGCGCCTTGGGAGCTGCGTCCCGGCGCTGTACATGGCGAACAGGACGGCGGGACCGAGCATGTAGGCGGGAAAGCCGAGCAGCACGGTGACCAGGGCGCTCAGCAACAGGACCACCAAAACGGCGACCGGGTGGCTGCGCCGGAACAGGGTCGAGGCCCCATGGACGGCGGCAGCGGCCACGCCGACGGTGGCCAGCGGTCCGGGAGGCGATCCGGCGGCGACCTCCGCGTGCAGCACCACCGCAGCGCCCGTGGCAAAGGCGGCGACCACCGCGTCGACCGCCCGGTCGACCCACCTGACGTTCCGCCCGGAAAGCTCAGCGCGGGGCCGCTTCATGCTTGTCGATTATGAGACCGAGCGGCCTCCGGCCGTCTGCGGTCTGGCGATATGGCGCCGCTGGTGGCGGCAGATCCGCTCCGCTTGAGTTTGCGGGTCCTTCGAATCAAACTTTTTCCGGCATGAACGGCTCCCTCTCCCCCACCCGCCGAGGCGTGATCCTGGCGTTCAGCTACTGGCTGGCCGCCGTGGTCAGCCTGCGGGTCGCTTTGGTCGAGAACGTGGTAACGCCGATCTGGCCACCCTCCGGGATCGCCCTGGTCTGCCTTCTGTTCTGGGGCCGCAAACTCTGGCCCTGGGTCACGGCTGCCGCCTTCGCCGTCAATCTCGCCCGCACCCCCACGCCGCTGGCCGCTCTTGGGCTGGCGGCCGGCAACACCCTGGCACCGCTGCTGGCGGCCACGCTGCTCAAGCGGGTGAAGTTCGACCCCCAGTTCCGCCAGAAGAGCGACGCGCTCGCGCTCGTCTTTCTCGGCGCACTGGCCTCCATGACGGTGAGCGCAAGCATCGGCACGGGGGTGCTGTACGCATCCGACGTGATCGACCGCAGTGAGGTGGCCGGCACCTGGTCGGTATGGTGGGCGGGCGACGCGCTCGGCGTCCTGGTGTTCGCGCCGCTCATCCTCAGCTTCCGAACGAAGGACCGGCCTGCGCTCACGGCGCCGCTTCGGAAGCTGGAGGTTGCCTGCCTCAGCGCCGCCCTCGTCCTGACCGCCGGTCAGGTCTTCCGGGCCGACCTACCTATCCGTTACCTGCTGTTCCCCCTTCTGGCGTGGGCGGCGCTTCGGTTCGGAATCATCGGGGCGGCGATGGCGACACTCGTCGTGACGGGCTTCGCTGTGGCAGCCAGCGTGGCCGGCACGGATCCGCTCGTCGGGGGGAGCCTGTCGGAGCGGATGCTCTCGCTCCAGCTGCTGAACGCCACGGCCGCGCTGACCTCCTTCGTGCTGGCCGCGTCCTGGAGCATCCGCCACCGGGCGGCGGAGGTCCTGAAGGATCAAGCGCAGAAGCTGGAGGCGGCGGTCCAGGAGCGCACTGCGGCCCTCACCTCGGCAAAGGACGCTCTGGAGACGGAGGTCGCCATCCGCTCCCAGTCGCAGGCCTTCCTGGCGGAGCGGGAGCGGCTTCTGAACGAGGCCGAGTCGCTTGCCCACGTCGGCTCCTGGAGCTGGGACATCGTCAAAGACGAGATCACCTGGTCCGACGAGCTGTTCCGGATCTACGGGCTGGAGAAGCAGGACGCCAAGCTGGCCTACCGGAAGTACCTGGAACTGCAGCACCCGGAGGACCGGGAGGTCCTCAAGGAGAAGGTCGCCGAGGCGATGCAGAACGGGACGCCCTACGACGTCGACCACCGGATAGTCCGGCCGGACGGCGAGATGCGGTGGATCAGAGGAAGAGCCAAAGCGGTGATGGGCCCTTCCGGCGCCGTCCGACTCTACGGCGCGGCCCAGGACATCACCGAGCAGAAGTTAGCCGAGGACCGGCTGCGAGAAAGCGAGGAACGGTATCGCGGCCTGGTCGAGCAGGCGCCGGAGGCCATCTTCGTGATGGACCTGGACACCGGCACCTTCGTCGAGGTGAACCGTGCCGCCGAGGAGCTGCTGGGACGGCCCCGCACCGAGCTGTTCGGCACCCGGGTGCGGGAGATCGTCGCTCCGGTCCAGCCCGACGGTCGCACCGTATCCGAGCTGGCCGACGGGCTGCTGGAGCAGATCCTCGCCGGTGAGGCGCCGCTGCTCGAGTGGCTGCTTCTTCACGCCTCCGGTCGGGAGATCCTCTGCGAGATCCGGACGTTCTACCTGCCGAGCGCCGGCAAGCGGCTGGCACGAGCCAGCGTCGTCGACATCACGGAGCGCCGGCGGATCGAGACCGCTCTGCGCCAGGCCGAGGACGAGCGCCGCCAGCTGCACGAGCAGCAGCACATCGCCCAGACGCTCCAGCGAAGCCTGCTTCCCACGGGATTGCCCGACGTTCCGGGCGTCGGCCTGGCGGTCCGCTACCTGCCGGGAAGTGAAGGCCTGGAGGTCGGTGGCGATTTCTACGACGCCTTCGCGCTTCCCGGCGGTTCCCTGGGGCTGGTGGTGGGGGACATCGTGGGGCGGGGATTGAAGGCAGCCGCCATGATGGGGCAGCTTCGGACCGCCTTGAGGGCCTACGCGCTGCAGAATCCGTCGCCCGCAGTGGTGCTGCGGCGGATCTCCGAACTGGTCGACAACTTCCTGGACGCCGAGATGGCGACCCTGGTATACGCCGTGTTCGACCGGGACACCGGCGTCCTGACCTACTCCTCGGCCGGCCATCCGCCGCCGCTCATCGTCGCCCCCAACGGCGAGGCGTCGTTCCTTGCCGGCGGCCGCTCGGCACCGCTCGGCATACCGGATCTCACGTTCGCGGAGGCGACGGAGGCGCTGCAGCCCGGGACCATCGTGCTTTTCTACACCGACGGGCTGGTGGAACGGCGGACCAGCCCCATCGACGAGGGGCTCGACAAACTGGCGGCGGCTGCCTCGGATGCGGTGCGTTCCACCGGGGACCTTGAGGAGCTGACATCGAAGATCCTCGCCTCCATGAACAGCGGCGAGACACTTCAGGACGACACCGCCCTGCTCACCATGGCCGTCGGCCCGGTCCGCACCGACGACTTCACCTTCCGTGGGCCGGCGGAGCCCGAAAGCCTGCTTCATCTGCGGCGGCTGTTCTCACGGTGGCTTGCCAATCGGGGAGCCAGCCAGGACGAGCAGCAGGACCTGGTCCTAGCGGTCACCGAGGCGGCCGCAAATTCGGTGCTGCACGCCTACGGCGCCGGCGAGGGAACCTTCGAGGTGGAAGCCGGCAAGGAGGCCTCCGTGGTCTCGGTCGGAGTCAAGGACCACGGCTCGTGGCGCATACAGCGTGCCCGCATAGGAGGCCGAGGCCTGAAGCTCATCCGGGCTCTCGTCTCCTCCATCTCCATCGACTCAGATTCGAGCGGCACCCGCGTGAAGATGCAACGGGTGCTGGGCCAGCCGCTGCCGGAGCACCAGCCGGCCGGTCCAGCGGAGTTCGGCGAGTTCGGAGACTCCTGGCCGGACGAAAACGCCGTGGCTGTGGTCCGGCCTCCGGATGAGCTCGACATCTCCAACTCCCAGGAGGTAGCGGCCCACCTGCTGAAGCAGCTCGGAAACGACAAGATCGGCCTCGTGCTGGACCTCTCGCACGTTCAGTTCCTGGACAGCAGCGCTATCGGGATGCTTCTTCAGCTCAACCGCCGGCTGGAAGCTCGGCGCCTGCAGCTGCGGCTGGTGGCCCCCGAGGGCTCCGCCGCCGCCCAGGTGCTGAGCGTCGCCGAGGTGGATGGCGTGTTGCCGATCGCGGCTACCGTGGCGCAGGCGGTGGAATCCATAGTCGACGGCGAGGCGTTCTAGAGCCGGCCGCCTGCGAGGTGGCAGAATTCGAAGACAACCTGACAGGAGGGCAAGATGGCGAACTACAGGTGCGAAGACTGCGGGCTGGACATGATGGAGGAAGACACCGGCCAGACGGAGTCGTGCCCCCGGTGCGGCAAGGACATGCAGCGCACCGACGGGGTCATCCTCAAGAACTTCGGCGGATCCGGCGTCTCCAGGATGGGGCGCGACAAGAAGTAGCTAGCCGGCGGTCAGCCGGTCGGCAGCGGCGAGGGCGCCTCGCCGGGAGGGCCGAGCCGGAAGCCGGCGACCGTCCTGCCCTGAGCGTCCAGGCCCCGTACCGCCTGGACCTCCTGAGCCGGCTCGGAGGGCAGCTCCACGACGAAGAAGCGCCTGTCACGAACCTGCGATGAGGCGACCGTGTCGACCTCGGGCGAAGTGCCCTCCGGCAGGTCGATCCTCACCTTGCGCACCGCCGGGTCGGTGATGCCGATGACGAACTTGGGCACCTGGTCCGGGTTCAGGCCGCCGAAGGCGTACCGCAGGCGCTCGTCGCCGTTGAAGTCCTGCTCCGAGTCCTCATCGCATACCAGGAAGTCGCCGGCCTGATCGGTCCGCCGGAGCTGCACACACACCGGCCGCCCAGTCTGCACCCTGAGCTGCCAGCTGATTCCGTTGTCCGTCCTGCCTTGCGAAAGCACCAGAGGGTCGGCGCCCGGGGATCCGCCGGTGGTTTGACCGGGGCTCGGAGAGGGGCTGGCGGTTTGGCCGGCGTCGGGGGAGGGGCTGGCGGTTTGGCCGGTGTCGGGCGAGGAGGTGGGGGTGCCGGTGGTCGGAGCGGGCGATGGGTCGTCCCCACCGCACGCGCCGGTGACGGCGAGCAGCACAGCCAGCACGACAAGCTTTCCGTCCCGGACCTTCATCTCGCTAACCGCCTTTCGCCTTGAATCCGTCGATGTCCCAGCCGGCCGTTCGGGCCCCCGCCTGGTAGGTGGACTCGAAGAAGCCGAGCAACGTCTCGTCTGGATTATCCGCCTTCCGCACATCGTCGTACGGGAGATACGCGGTCCCGGCCTCCTTGTTCCAGAA
>DATAAN010000201.1:0-19041 GCA_036260105.1 Actinomycetota bacterium | reverse complement strand
CCACCTGCTCCGGAAGGTCTTCACCGTTGGCGGCGGCTACGCAGGCCTCCAGGCCCATCTCGCCGATCGTGTACGGGTACTGCGACACGGTGGCGTGCATGTCCCCGGCCTTGATGGAGTTAAGAGCGTCCTCGATGCCGTCGACGCCGATGACCGTGATGTCATCCCGGTTTGCGTTCCTGAGCGCCTGCACGATGCCGAGCGCCATCACGTCGTTGGCGGCGAAGAAGCCCTTGAGGTTCGGCCGGCTGCGGAGGATGTCGGTTGAGACGGTTAGAGCCCGCTCCCTCTCCCAGTCGGCGGCTGCCGTCTGCACGATCTGCAGGTTCTGCCCCGCCCCTTCGGTAAAGCCGTCGAGCCGGGCGGCGCTGGTCGCGTCACCGGCGACGCCGCCGATCATGGCGATCTCACCGCCGTCGGTCGCCTGCTGCATCTCCTCGGCGCCGAGATCGCCATGATCGGCGGCGTCGCGGGTGACGCCACCAGCGCGGCCCGGCTCGACGGCTTCACGGAAGGGGCGGGGGAGGGGCTGCAGATCGTGCAGACGGCGGCTGCCGACTGGGAGAGGGAGCGGGCCCTTACCGTCTCCACCGACATCCTCCGCAGCCGGGCCAACCTCAAGGGATTCTTCGCAGCCAACGACGTGATGGCGCTCGGCATCGTGCAGGCGCTCAGGAACGCCAACCGGGACGACATCACGGTCATCGGCGTCGACGGAATCGAGGACGCCCTCAACTCGATCAAGGCCGGCGACATGCACGCAACCGTGTCGCAGTATCCGTACACCATCGGCGAGATGGGTATGGAGGCCTGCGTAGCCGCCGCCCGGGGCGAGGACCTGCCCGAGAACGTGGACGCTCCGGTCCAGGTGGTCACCTCGGAGAACGTCGACCAGGCGCTGGAGAGGTTCCCGAGGCCGGTCGAGGACTACGAAGATCCGTTCGCGGAGATGGTCGAGTGAGCCAGCAGGCGCCCTCGGCCGACGTAGCGACCGCTCCGCCGGATGCCGATGCAGGCGCCAACCTGCGCTCGCGCACCGGCCTGGTCGACTACCTGAAGGATCCTTCGTTCTGGGCCAACTGGGCGGTAGTCGTTGCGCTCGTGGTGCTGGTTCTGATCTTCGGCACCCTGTCCGACGTCTTCCTGACGCCGGGCAACATCGACGCCATCCTGGTGGCCAGTGCGATCCTGATCGTCCTCACCGTGGGCCAGACCTACGTCATCGTCACCGCCGGCATCGACCTTTCGCTCGGCTCGGTGGTCACCTTCGCCAGCGTCGTGCTGGGTTGGGCCTTCGGCAACCGGTGGGGCATCGGAGCTGCGGTGCTGGCCGGCCTGTTGGCCGGCCTGGCCGCCGGGCTGCTGAACGGGGTGATCATCGCCAAGGGCAAGATCACCGACTTCATCGTCACCCTGGGCATGCTCAGCGTCGCCTCCGGGGCGGCGCTGGTGCTGTCCGACGGCCGGCCGGTGCAGGTGCAGGACCCGCTCCTGCTCGACCTCGCTGCAGGAGCGGCGGGACCGCTGAGGTACATGGTGCTTCTGGCGGTTGTCGTCGCGGTGCTGGCCCACGTGCTGCTGTTCCACACCAGGTTCGGCACCCACCTGCTCGCAACCGGCGGCAGCGCCGAGGTGGCGCGGGCGATGGGGATCAACGTGGCGCGGATCAAGATCGCGGCCTACACCATCTCCGGGCTACTCGGCGGCCTGGCGGGCGTCATGCTGACCGCCAGGGTGGGAGCGGCCGAGCCGGTGGCGGCGACGGCTCTACTCCTCAGCTCGGTCGCCGCCGTGGTGCTCGGCGGAGTGAGCCTCTTCGGCGGGCGGGGGACGGTGGTGGGGCCGGTGGTCGGGGCGGTGCTGCTGACTGCGCTCGTAAACGGGCTCACCCTTCTCGGCGTCTCGCAGTTCTACCAGCCGATCGCCGTGGGATCGGTCGTTATCCTGTCGGCTCTTTTGACCAGGTGGCAGACATGAACCAGACGGCAACGCAGGCCGCCGAAACGTCGACCGGCAACGTCACCCTGGAGGTTGCCGAGGTCTCCAAGGCCTTCGGGAACGTGGTGGCTCTGTGGAACGCCTCCATACACGCCCGGGCGGGCGAGGTGACCGCCATCGTCGGCGACAACGGCGCCGGCAAGTCGACGCTCATCAAGTGCATCAGCGGGGTCCATCCGCCGGATTCCGGGGAGGTGCGGATCAACGGCAAGCCGACTCAGTTCCGCTTTCCCGAGGACGCCCGGCAGGCCGGGATCGAGACCGTGTACCAGGACCTCGCTCTCGTCGAGGACCTGACGATCTGGGAGAACCTGTTCCTCAACCGTGAACGGACCAAAGGCGCCGGGCCGTTCAAGTTCCTGGACAAGGCGACCATGCGCGACGAGGCTGAGGAGATGCTATCCCGGCTTCAGGTGCACATCCCTACCGTGAAGGCTCGGGTGCGCCGCCTCTCCGGCGGCCAGCGCCAGGCGGTGTCGATCGCCCGGGCGGCCGGCTGGGGAAGCAAGATCGTGATCATGGACGAGCCGACGGCGGCTCTCGGAGTCCGGGAGACCGCACGAGTCGAGGAGCTCATCGAGCGGCTCCGGGCCGACGGGCTGGCCGTCATCGTGATCAGCCACAACTTCGAGCAGGTGATGCGCATCTCACAGCAGGTATGGGTGATGCGGCGGGGCCGGGTGACCGCCGGCATGCGCACCTCGGATACGACCGGACAGGACCTCGTCGCCTTCATCACCGGCGCCAAGGGCCCCGACGTGGACGGCCAGGCGGCGGCGAAGTGAGGAGGCTCGGCCTGCACGCCATGGTGTGGGTGGGCGGGTGGTCTCCGGAGGAGTGCCGGTACGCGGCGGCGAAGACGGCTGAGGCCGGGTACGGGCTGATCGAGATTCCGGCGCTGGAGCCGGAGTCGATGGACGCGGGGGAGACCCGGAAGGCGCTGGAGGAGCACGGCCTGCAGGCGGCGTGCTCGCTCGGCCTGACCCTGGAAACGGACGTGTCGAGCGCCGACCCTGCAACCGTCAGGCGGGGAGAGGAGCGGCTGGCATCCGCGCTGGAGTTCGCGTCCAGCGTGGGCGCCACTCACCTCACCGGAGTTCTCTACGGGGCACTCACGAAGTACCCGGCGCCGGCTGCGGAGAAGAACCGGGCCAACTCCGTATCGGCGATCCGCCGGCTTGCCGACGCCGCCCGGCCGGCCGGCGTGGAGGTATGCCTGGAGGCGGTGAACCGGTACGAGACCAACCTGATGAACACGGCGGAGGAGGCGATGGCCTTCCTCGAGGAGGTCGGATCGGACAACGTCTACGTCCACCTCGACACGTACCACATGAACATCGAGGAGCGGAGCATGCGCGACGCCGTCCTGCGGTGCGGCGACCGCCTCGGCTACCTGCACGTCGGGGAAAGCCACCGCGGATATCTGGGTACCGGGTCGGTCAACTTCGACGACCTCTTCGCCGTTGTCGCGGAGACGGGGTACGACGGGCCGATCGCCTTCGAGAGCTTCTCCTCGGCGGTCGTCTCGCCGCTCCTCTCGAACACCCTCGCCGTCTGGCGCAACCTCTGGGATGACGGCATGGACCTTGCGGTCTCCGCCCGCAAGTTCGTGGAGGAAGGACTCGGTTCGGCCGCTACATGAGCAGCGGGTCCGGCGGCGCTGTCCTCGCCGTTGACCTCGGCACGGGATCCGTCAAAGCCGTCGCGTTCTCTGCCGAAGGGCTGGAGGTTCTCGGCCGCGCCTCGGTCCCCGTTGCTGTTTCGGCTCCGCGGGCCGGCTGGGCGGAGGCGTCACCCGAAGAGTGGCAGAGGGCGGCCGACGCAGCCGTGGACGAGTGCCTCGGTCGTTGCGGCCGACCCCGCATTGCCGGCGTTGGGCTGTCGGGTCAGATGCACGGGGTCGTGCTGTGCCGCGAGGACGGAGCGCCGCTCCGCCCCGCGGTTCTGTGGGCCGACACCCGCTCGCGCGAGGAAGCCGAGAGGCTGCGGGAATCCCCCGCTGAGCTGAGGAGACGGCTTGCCAACCCCCTCGTCGCCGGCATGGCCGGCCCTTCCCTCGCCTGGCTGGTCCGGAAGGAACCGGCCGGCGTGGAGGAGGCCGCTTGGGCGCTGCAGCCCAAGGACTGGCTGAGAGCCGCCTTGACCGGCGAGGTGGCTACCGAGCCCAGCGACGCCTCAGCCACCCTGCTCTGGGACGTTCCCGCCGACCGCTGGTGCGACGACGCGTTCGCACTGCTGGGAATCCCTCGACGGCTGGCGCCGGCGGTCCGCCGCTCCGCCGACGTGGCCGGGAGGGTGAGGCAACGCGCCGGCTGCTCGATACAACCGGGCACTCCCGTAGTCCACGGCGGCGCCGACACCGCCTGCGCCCTGTTCGGCACCGCGACCCTTCCCCGGGGGACCATTCAGATCTCGGTGGGGACCGGCGCCCAGGTGGTGGCGGCGGTCGAGTCGCCTCAGGTGGACCCGTCCGGCACAACGCACCTGTTCCGCAGTGTGATGCCGAACTCCTGGTACGCGATGGGAGCGGTGCAGAACGCCGGGCTGGCCTTCGAGCGGGCGTGGCGCTGGCTCGGCATTGGGTGGGAAGAGGCGTACCGCCTGGCAGAGGAAGCTCCTCCCGGCTCGGCCGGCTTGACCTTTCTCCCCCACCTGTCCGGCGAGCGGACGCCCTACGTCGACTCGACGCTGCGGGGAGGGTGGCTGGGGCTCGGTCTGGAGCACACACGGGCGCACCTGGTCCGGGCGGTTCTGGAAGGCGTGGCCTTTGCCGTCCGGCAGGCGGTAGATGCGCTACGGGAGGCGGGGCACCCGGCCGCGGAGGCAAGACTGGTGGGAGGTGGCAGCCGCCACCCTTCGTGGCAGCGGATGCTCGCCGACGTCCTTCGCCTCCCCCTGGCCGTCGTCGCCCAGCCCGACGCCTCCTCGCAGGGGGCAGCCAGGCTTGCGGCAATGGGGATCGGAATGCCGGCACAGACTCCGAGCCCCGCAGTCGGGATGGTGATCGAACCCGGTTCCGACTTCCGCTACGAGGAGGCTTTCGCCCGCTTCCGGGCTCGCGCCCCTCTCCGCGGGTGAGGCTGACCGATCCTCAGGATGGGATCTCGACCTGGGAAAGCCCCTGCGCGTCACGGACGAACAGCTTGTCCACGCCGGTGAACTGCTCCGATACGTCGACCTGCTCTCCAGAACCTTCCTGCGGCTCGTCCGGCTCCTCGAAGTACAGCGCGTAGGTTCTCGAGTCCTCGGTTCTCGACTCCAGCTCCAGCCATCCGGCCCACCCGGGAGCAGGAAGCGTGAAGCTCGCCACCAGCTCGACGACGTCCTCCGTGCGGAACACCTCGTAGCTGCCGGAGCCCAGCTTCAGCCGCTTGAAACCGGTCTGCTTCCAGCGCCGCAGGAGCGCAATCCACTCCGGAGGCCACGGACCGCCTTTGCCCACTGGGGGCATTCCGAAGTCCGCCTCGAGGCTCTCGATCACGCGGTCGATGTGCTCCTGCAGAACGTCGCAGCTCCAGAGGTCGAACCAGTCGCCGAACAGATTCATCATGTGCTCGCGGTCGATGGATCGGAACATCGGTCTAATGTGCAGCTCGAATACGGGCGTACGCATCTGTGGCTCCTTTGACCGTCGCTGGTGCGTGAGTTCATCACCGCATCGGGCGATGGTCAATACCGTCCGGCGCAAGTCTTGTACCCGACGCCACACCGTGCGAACATGTGTTCGATGCGAGGTGAGGCGACGATCCTGCATGCCGACGCCGACTCGTTCTACGCGTCGGTTGAACAGCGCGACAACCCCGCGCTCCGGGGCAGGCCCGTCATAGTCGGGGGCGGCGTGGTGCTGGCCGCCAGCTACGAGGCCAAGGCGCGCGGCGTCTACACGCCGATGGGCGGTGCAGTGGCTCGGCGGCTGTGTCCCGATGCGGTGGTGGTGCCGCCTCGCATGGACGCGTACAGCAGGGCAAGCAAGGCAATGTTCGAGGTCTTCCGCCTGACGACCCCGTTCGTCGAGGGTCTGTCCATCGACGAAGCGTTTCTGGAGGTCGGCGGCCTGCGGCGAATCTCCGGCGCGCCGGAGGAGATTGCGGTGAAGCTGCGCCGGGAGGTTCGCGAGAAGGTTGGCATACCGGTAACGGTCGGAGTAGCCCGGACAAAGTTCCTGGCCAAGGTCGCAAGCGGCGTTGCAAAACCGGACGGACTGCTGGTGGTGCCGGTCGAGGGTGAGCTCGACTTCCTTCACCCACTGCCGGTCGAGCGGCTGTGGGGCGTGGGTCAGGTTACGGCGACCAAGCTCCGGGACCGCGGCATCGGCACCGTGGCGCAGGTGGCGCGATTGAGCGAGGCGGCACTCGTAGAGATCCTGGGCCAGGCAGCCGGCCGGCACATCTACGCCCTCTCGCACAACCGTGACCCCCGGCCGGTGCAGGCGCGGCCGCGCCGGCGGTCGATCGGTGCCCAAAGGGCGCTCGGACGCCGGCCCTTCTCGGCGGCCTCCCTCGACGCCGACCTGGTGGCGCTGGTCGACCGGCTGGGCCGGAGGCTTCGCTCGGCCAATCGGTCCTGCCGCACGGTCGTGTTGAGGCTGCGGTTCGACGACTTCTCCCGGGCGACCCGATCCCACACGCTCGCCGAACCGACCGCCCGGACGAGTGCGATCCTGGCCGCCGCCCGTGGATTGCTCGCTGCCGCCATGCCGCTCATCCGCAGCCGCGGCATCACACTCATCGGGGTCAGCCTCACCAACCTGGACGGCGCCGACCCGGGGCAGCTCGGGCTTCCCTACCAACCCCCGCAGGTTTCTGCGGCGGATACCGCGGTGGACCGCGTCAAGGACAAGTTCGGGTCCAAGGCGATAACCCGCGGCGTGCTTCTCGACCGGGGCGAAGACCTGGCCGTCCCGCTGCTGCCCGACTGAGCGATTACCGACCAGGAGAACCTCACCAGTGCGACGCGCCAGCATGGCGCCCGGCAGATCACTACAATTCCGGCTTGCTATGGGCAAACGGCCACAAGCTCCGTCACCGGTAGCAACCTCCGCCGGGGTGAGCCGGCCGGAGAAGGCGTACTTCGCCGTGGTCGGGCTGTCGGCGCTGTGGATCGGCTTCTGGGGCTACTTCCTGCCCGCCATCCAAAAGTCGATCCCCTTCCCCATTCCGCCACTGCATGCCCGATTCCTGGGGGCCATGTACCTCTCGGCGGCGGTCATGCTCTTCCTGGGCTTCCGGCACGACCGGTGGCGCCACATTGCGGTCGTGCCGGTAATGACCGCGGTCTGGACTACCGGCATCTTTGTCGTCTCCATGCTGCACACCGGCTTGTTCAACTTCGGCCGGGTGACGACCTGGATCTGGTTTATCGCCTACGGCGTCTACCCGTTCGGAGCGCTGTGGCTGACTTGGGTGCATCGGGACGAGGTCTTCGGCTCCCGGGAGGCATCCGTACTTACGGCCGGGGTGCGCGCGTTCTTCCTGGCTCAGGGGGTGCTGCTGACGCTGCTGGCAGCCGCGCTGTTCGCTGTGCCCCGCACCATGGTGGACGTCTGGCCGTGGGCCATCACCCGCGAGCTGGCCCAGCTCTACTTTGCCCCCTTCCTGTCCTTCGGGCTCGGGAGCCTTCTGCTCAGCCGCAGTCCGAGCTGGCGGGCGCTGCGAACCGGGGCGGTGACCATGACGGTGTTCGCGTGGGGCGTGCTCATTGCCTCGGCTCTCCACCGGGAGCTATTCTCCGGGTCCGAACGGCCCGATCAGCTCTGGTTCGGCCTCTTCGCAGTGGCTTCGGCCTTTCTTTTGTTCGTATCGACCAGGTCATTCAGACATGCCTGAAACGCAGACGGCCGCAGGAACGCCTATCGCGCCGATCTTCCGAGCGGTCCTGGGCTTGGAGGTCTTCTTCGGCCTTGCATCGCTGGCGACGATCGGGCTCTTCCCTGAGGAGACGGCGACGAGGTTTGCCTGGGAGATCAGGTCGCTCGCCATGGCGGCCGTGCTCGGGGGGCTCTACTTCGCCTTCGCCCCGACGCTTGTCCTGCAGTTTTTGGCCCGCCGCTGGGAGATGATCCGGGTCATCATCCCGGCGGCCATCGCCTTCACCACCGCAGAGCTTCTCGCAACGTTTCTTCACTGGGATCTGTTCTTCATCGGCACGCTGCGCTTCAACATCTGGTTCGCCAGCTACATCCTGCCGCCGCCACTGCTCGCCATCATGTACCTGTACCAGCAGCGCCTCTCGACGGAGCAACCGGTCAGCCGGCCTCTGCCCAGGCCGCTGCGAAGCCTCTTTTTGGTCCTCGGCGGGCTGCTTGCGCTCGATGCCGTGGTGGGCTTCGTCTCGCCCGCGTACCTGACCTCTTCCTTCCCGTTCCCGTTGACGCCCCTTACGGCCCGGGTGCTGTCGGGATGGGTGCTGGTGCTCGGCACGCTCCTTCTGTCGATCGCCCGGGAGAACGACCGGGACCGCGTTCGGATCGCATCGCCGGTGCTGATCCTGCTCCTGCCCGCCGTTGCCGTTCAGCTGGTGCGGTTCGGCGACCAGGTCGACTTCGGCCATCCCCGTCTCTGGGCCAACTTCGCTGTCTTCGCGGTCCTCGCCGTCGCGGGGATCTACCTCGCCCGGGGCGACTGGCGCACCACCATGCGCTGATCGCTTTCTCGAACACTTAGGAATGTCGGTCCAGAACAAGACCTGTCCTTAAATCTGTCGCCCTTCCGGCCGATCCATATTCCGGGAGCCGGACGACGGACCGGCCAGGCGCCCGACAGACGAACACTTCAAGCGGCCGAGCCGCACGGAATAGGGCAGTTCGCATGAACGACAAGTGGGAAGTATGGGTTCGGGAGACCTCCGGAGTGTGGCGGCGAGCAACCACCACCTACTCCGCCCAGCACGTTGACCTTCTGAAGGAGAGCTACCTCCAGCGCTGGGGAGAGGTCAGGATCGACCACCGCAGCTCACACATCTACTCCGCCTGACCGCCTCGCCGGCGCCGCCCGGGCTTGAACTCCGGCAGGTCTCCCGGTATACCTGCACCGCGGCCGGTATCCAGGAGCTGAAGGGTGTCGATCAGGGCAGAAAACGTGACCCGTTCGGTCACTGCTCCGTCCTTTGTCTTCTGCGGCGCCTCCCCCGTCATCGCACCGATATTCGCGGCCGCCGGCCTGTCGGCCGTGAGCTTCGTCATCCACCAGGCTCTGTGGGTCGTCGCCCCGCTGAACCTGCTGCTGCTGACCAGAGGCTACCGGCGCCACCACCACCCCGCGGGCCTGATCCTGGGCGGCTTGGGTACCCTGTCGATCTTCCTGCACCTGTTCGGACACACCCTCCAGCGCAACATCCTTCCGCTCATCTGGGGGGGGACGGTGCTGCTGGTCGCCGGCACCCTCGCCGACCGGAGGGCGGAGCTGCGCCACCTCAACCGGGACCTCGGCCCCGAGGAGATCGAGGCTTACTGGAGGGCGGTTCTCAGCGGGGAGCACCCGGGGCTGAGGCGAGGCCGGAACTTCTACGGCCTTCTTCCGAGGGACCCCCGCTGCAAGCTGTGCAATGCGCCGTTCGCCGGGCCGGGCGCCGTGGTCGGCAAGCTGGCCGGCAAGGGTCCGTCCGGGAAGAACCCGAACTTCTGCGGCGACTGCCTGGCCAAGACGCCGGTGGGAGGAGCCGAGGCCGAGATCAGCATGCTCTTCGCCGACATCCGCGGCTCCACGAGCCTAGCCGAGAAGATGGGGCCGTCGGAGTTCGCCGGGGTGCTGAACCGGTTCTACCAGGCGGCGACCCGCGTGCTGGTGCGCCGGTCGGCGCTGGTCGACCGGTTCGTCGGAGACGAGGTGATCGGCCTGTTCGTACCCGGCTACGCCGGTCCCGACCACGCCTCCAAAGCAGTGGCAGCAGCCCGGGATCTGCTCGAGGCGACCGGCAACACGGCGGGCCGCGAGCCCTGGGTTCCGGTCGGCGCCGGGGTCCACGTCGGCACTGCATTCGTCGGCGTGGTCGGATCCAACGACGGCGTCACGGACATCACCGCACTGGGCGACCCGGTCAACGCAACTGCGCGGCTTGCCTCGATGGCCGCGGCGGGTGAGATCCTGGTGAGCGAGGACGCATGCGCGGCTGCCGGGCTGGACATCTCGGGCCTCGAACGGCGGGAGCTGCGCCTCAAGGGTCGGCGTGAACCGCTGACGGTACGGGTCCTGACCGTGGGAAGCGCGACTCCCGATGACGTTTCCTCGCAGTCCCCGGAGAACGTCGGATAGCGCTCCCGAAGTAGCGATCTCGGCCGGCGTACTCCTCCGGTAGCACCCCGAATTCAGCCCACCATCGGATTTCAAACCGCTCGGGCCGCCGCATAGTCGATACATCGTCCGCGACGGAAAGGAGCTTAGCGATGGATGGAAGCGGACTGTTGGTCGTCCTGTCTGGAACGGCGGGCCACTACGGCGGCTGGGGCCCGGGTGGGTGGTGGTTCGGCCCTGCGCTCCCGCTCCTGTGGATCACGCTGGTCGGGTTGGGGATCTGGTTCTTCGCCCGGCGGCGGCCGCAGCAGGCGGCGCTGGACGGCGCCCGCCAGTTGCTCGCAGACCGCTATGCCCGCGGGGAGCTTACCGGCGACGAGTACACCGAGAAGCTGGAGCGGCTGCGCAGGAGGTAGCGCTTGCCCTCTACTGCGGCTTGCCGGCCCGGACCTCCTGCAGCACCCAGGTGTTGCCGTCCGGGTCGGCGAAGTCGGCGAAGGAGTTGTAGTCCTTGTGTTCGGGATCCACCCCTGGCGTCCACTGGCCGTCCGACATGTGGCGGATCTCGCCGACCTGAACCCCCCGGCCGGTGAGCTCGGCCCGTGCGGCCTCGATGTCGTCGACCACGAGATGGGTTCCCCTCACCGCGCCCGGGGCCGCATCGGTCAGGCCCTTGCCTATCGTTATGGAGCAGGCCGAGCCGGGCGGAGTGAGCTGGACGACACGGAACTCCTCACTAGGCGAGAAGTCGACATCGACATTGAAGCCGGCTTTGTTCGCGTAGAAATCCTTGGCCCGGTCCACGTCCGACACGGGCAGAAGCACCAGCTCGAGCTTGTAATCCATCAAAAAGTCTCCTGTCTCCTGTTACGGAGTTATCGAGGAAAGACCGGGAATCGTAAGGGACGCAGGTCGTGGGGGCCGGCGAGCCGGTCGGCTTCAAGACTTGCGCTGATACAGGATGTAGACGTCCGGCTCGTGGATTGTGCCTTTCCAGTACAGCTGTCCCCAGAAGACAGCTTTCTGGCGGTAGCTCACGAGCGACTCCTCTGCCTCCTCCTCCATTCCGGACACCTTGACCGGGAAGACGATGTAGTCGGGCTGCAGGGCCTCGATCATCTCGAAGTCCTGAACCATGTGGTTCCGCTCGGACCACATCCAGTAGGCGGGCTTGCCCGGCGGGTTGTAGTTGGCGAAGAGGTTCTCGTCGAAGTATGCGTTGACCGCGATCGACGCCCAGTGGACGCCGTACACGGTTTTGTCCTCGGCGCCGACGTGCTTGAGGTACGCGGCCAGCTCCTTGCTGCCGGAGTAGGGGTTCCTGAAATCGGCCAGCGAGGCTTGCGCCGACCAGCCGATCTGCACGATGCAGACCACCACCAGGGCCGCCAGAGCCATCTTGCGACTCCTCTGGTCGATCAGGTCCTCCGGGGCCTCCGACTGATACCCAACCCAGAGAGCGAAGAGCCAGACGAGGAAGAGAACGCCTTCGTGCCAGGGCGCCCGGTAGACGAAAGCGAAGAACAGCAAAAGCACCGTGGTCGGCAGAACGTAAAGCGTCAGCACCTTCCGGCGGTAGAAGAACCATAGGCTGGGCAGGAGCACCAGGGGCAGCATCCTCAGCTCGCCGGCCAGCGAACCCTTCAACATCCCGGTGATGACCCGGATGAAGTCCCAGAGGCTCTGGACCACCATGACGTCTCCACCGGAGGTGCGGTCGGCGGGTGGCACCATCGCGTATGCCAGGGCTGCCATGGCCAGGCCGACCAGGCCCACCGTCAACACGTCGGACCGGCGCGCCCTCCAGCCGGTCCGGCGTGCCTCCGCCAAGGCTTCGACGGCGAAGATGCCCAAGAAGCACGCGGCTATGACGAAACCGTGGGTGCTGGTGTTCGCCATCACAAAGAGCAGGGAGCCGAAGGAAGCCGGCCGGCGATGGCGCTTCTGGTAGACGGCGGCCAGGGCAAACATCACGAGAGGCATCAGGGCGTAGTTCCTGGCCACCACGCCGTACTGGTAGAAGAGGAAGTAGGTGAACGGCACCAGCAACTTCACCGGCGTCGGGAAAGGCGCCTTGCGGAGGAACAGCAGTATGCCGAGGGCACCCAGCAGGCCGGAGATCCAGTTCAGCGTCTCGTAGGGAAGCGTTCTGGACGGCAGCATGAGCAGCAGGTGCCAGAGCCCGGGCTGGCCCTCGTAGGGCAAGACCTCCAAGAGCTCCCTAAACGAGCTCTCCCGGGCGATAAGCCATGCCTGCGCCTCGTCGAACCAGGGCTCGTGGTGGGCAATCACGACGGCAATGAGCCCTGCGTAGGCGATGAACGCTCCGCTGGCGGCGAGCCGTCCCCACTCGCGCTGCCGGCCGGCCGGGATGACCTCGGGTGTTGTGGGTGAGAACTCTTCTACGACAGCCATTTCAGCAGGCGGATCACGCCCATCTTTGCTCGGCGGTTGTGGGCTGAGACGTCCGTCCGCTTGCTGATCTCGTCGAAGTTGGCGTGGTAGTGCTCGTACGCCAGGTAAAGCATCTCCTCGTTCGTGTGGGACGGCTCCCACCCGAGGGCCTGGTTGATCTTGGAGGTGTCGAACACGAAGTCCTCGGCGATCATCCGTCTCTGGTAAGGCCCGAGCGGCGACATGCCCAGCGCGTTGGCGATCGCCATGGCTGCCAGGGTCGTCCGGCGAGGCAGCGAGGCTACCCGGGAACCAGACGCCGCCTTTTCGATGACGTACTCGTAAACCTCCCGCATCGGCCGGACGTCGTTCGACCCGACGTTGAAGACTCCGCTGGAGTCGTTCTTGTACGCCAGCAGGCAGGCGTCGGCCACGTCAGGGGCGTACACCCACTGGTAGACGTTTCCGCCGTCCCCCACCACCCACACCTTGCGGTCTTCCCGGATGAAGTCGAACAACAGGCTCAGAAGGCCGAGCCGGCCGGGCGAGATGATCGTGGGGCTGCGAAGCACCGTGGTGTGGAAGTCGCCGCTATGGCTGAGCAGGATCTTCTCGCCCTCCCACTTCGACTTGCCGTAGACCTCTGCCGGCTTCGGCTGGTCCTGCTCGGTGACCGGTCGGTGCAGGTTCTCCGCCCACAGGCAGTTGGACGAGATGAAGACGACCTGGGTGATGCCGGCGCGGCGTGTGGCCTCGGCGAGCATGCGGGTGCCTTCGACGTTGCTCCGCCACAGAGCCCGCTTGTCCTTGACGTCGTGGGCCAGCAGAGCGGCGCAGTGGAATACCACATCGAACTTCTCGCGCCGGAATATGCCGGTCAGTACGTCCGGCTCGGCGATGTCTCCGACGACCGAAGAGAAGCCGTCCCGAACTGTGGCGTCGCGACAAAAGTCGACGCTGAGGACATCGAATCCTTCGTCGAGCAGCCGGTGTTTGAGAACGGTGCCGAAGAATCCCGCCCCGCCGGTAACCAAAGCCCGGGCCACCTTATCGGTCACTCCAATCGTCCTGCTACGGCACCCATCTGCTGGAGCACCCGACTGCTACCTCCGAGGGACTGCTTAGTTACCCGAACTAATCTTCTGCGGAACCATTCTTCCGGCGGTGTCGTGATTGTCGCGAACCTCCTCGTGATACTCGGCATCCGTGTTGACGTTCCACGGATCCCATTCCTCACCGAGCAGATTCCTCGCCGCGAGCAACGCTGTCATCATCGAGTGGTCCTGGTTGTTGTACTTGTGCATCCCGTTCCGGCCAACCAACTGCAGGTTCGGCATAGCCTCGTCGAGGTACTTGCGAACGGTCAACACGTTGTCCTGGTAATAGTCGTCGTAGACCGGGTACGCCTTTTTCATCCGGACTACTGTTCCGTCCTCCACCTCGGACGCCTTGGCGAGCCCGAGCTCGTCGACCTCCTTCTTGCCCAGGGCGATGAGCTCCTCGTCCGACATGGTCCAAAGGTCGTCCCCCTCGTTGCAGAAGTACTCCAAGCCGAGCGAGCTCTTGGAGAGGTCCGGCACCATCTCCGGGCTCCAGTTCTTGAAGTTCTGGATCCGGCCCAGGCGGACGGTCGGCTCGTGAATGTAGATCCAGTTGTCGGGGAAGAGCTCAGCCCGGTTCACCACCAGGACGACGGTCAAAAAGTCCCTGTAGCGGAGGCCGTTGGCCGCCTTCACCACTTCCTCGGGTGCCGGCGGATCCAGCATCCCGACCAGCTCCCGAATCGGGAGCGTGGAGATGAAGTGCGATCCGCTCGAACGGTGGGTCTCCCCGTCGACTCTGTACTCGACGTCTCTCACCGCTCCCTCGGAGTGGCGGACGGCCGTGACGGGCGCCGCCATGCGCAGCGTCGCGCCCTTCTTGGTGATCTTCTCCGCGGCTACCTCCCACATCATGCCGGGGCCGAGCCGGGGGTACTCGAACTCCTCGATGAGGGTCTTGATCACCTCTCCGTCCGAGCTCTTGGACTTCCGGGAGAACGCCGACTTGACCGCAGATATGAGGGACAGGCCTTTGATTCGCTGGGCGGCCCAGTCGGCCGATATCTCGTCGCAGGGAATGCCCCAGACCTTCTCGGTGTACGTCTTGAAGAAGATGCGGTACAGCAGGACGCCGAACCGGTTGATGACCCAGTCCTCCAGCGACCGCTCGGGCTTTCGCGGCCTTACCTTGGCCTTCGCATAGCTGGCCACACACGCCGTCGTCTTGAAGACACCCAACTTGCTGAGGGCGTCGAACGGCTTAAGGGGGTAGGCGAAGAACTTGCCCCGGTAGTAGATGCGGGAGAGGCGGGGAACGGTTCGCCAGTCTTCCGGAGGAAGGATGTCGTGCCATACCTTGGTGACCTCGTTCGCCTTCGTGAAGAACCGGTGGCCGCCGATGTCGAAGCGGAAGTCCTTGTATGAGGCGGTGCGGGCAATGCCCCCCACCTTCTCCGGGTCGGCCTCCAGCACCTCGACCTTGACGCCGTTGTGCACCAGCTCCCACGCCGCCGTGAGGCCAGCCGGTCCGGCGCCCAGAATCACGACCTTGGATACCGGTTGTCCGTTCGACGGCTTGGGGTCGCTGCCGTTCTTCGACGCGGGAGCTCTGCTCTCGTCGTTCGAGCTATCCGAATCGATGACGGGTCTCCTTTCTTGAACCTGCGACGAAGGGCAGCACCAGAATGGCACACGCAAGCGAGGTAACGGCAGCCCAGAGGAGCCAACCTCCGGGAGGAGACCAAAGCGGGTCCCAGAAGAAAAGCGGCGGGCCCTCGGATCCTACGGCGAACCTGCGCCCCAGAGTATGCCAGGCGGTGAGATGAACGGCCGCAGCTGCGACTGCGAACACCGGAGCGACGGCACGGCCTAAGAGCCACCGCGGGCGCCCCCTTCGCGCCACGACCTCTCCGGCCAGCAACGGTATGCACACAACCGCAGGCAGAACGTGCCTGCTTTGAGCTCCGAATCCGTAGATGTTCTGCGCCCCCTCCAACGCGTAGGTCACCACGACCGCGGTCACCACTGCAAAAAGCAAAGCGAGCCTCTCGTTCCAGGACCCCGCGAGGAGGGCCGAACCCACCAGCAACGCCGATATGACGCCCCACACAAGGTAGGCCCAATCCGGCATGAAGGCGTCGAGAGGGCCGAAGACTCCGACCGCCTGACGGAGAAACCCTAACGCCAGCTCTCCGTCGATGTCGGGGACGCGGAATCGCGAAAGGTCGGGAGATACCGACTCGGTCATCCGCCAAACCAGGCCGATTGCCAACGACAAGGCGAGCAAGCCGGCCGCCACGACGGCCGCCCTTGACCTGGCCTCCCACGCCGCCTTGACCCGGCCGTAGCCGGCGTAGACACCGACCAGCCCAAGATGCAGCAGGACCCAGGCCGGTCCGAGATCCCGGGACACCGCCAGCACCAGGCCGCTCACTCCGGCTGCAACCCAAACCCAGGGAGCGGGCCGCCCGGCAGCTTGCGCCGATTGGTCACCCCGAACGAGGCGGAGCAGGCAGGTGAAGAAGCAGACTGCGGCGCTGATCTCCACCCCACTGCTCGAGAGCGATGCCGCGTTGATCAGCACCATGGGGCTCACGGTGACGAGCAGACCGAGCAGCCATCGTCCCGCCGGCCGCTGGTAGGCGGCGAAAGCCGCCGCTGCGAGCAGCGGCAGCGAGATCAACATAATCCCGAGGCGGCCCAACTGAAGAGCTGTCGTCGAGTCGTTCGCCAGCCTCATCAGGGCACCGGAGACAAGGTAGGGGTAAGGGGGGTAGGCGCCGACATAGGTCGAGAACTCCGAGGGCCTGTCGGTCGGGGGTGGGCTTTGCCTGCACGATCCGACGAAGCTCACGTGCGCCCAGCACTCGAACGGAGCGGTCGAAAGCCGCGCCGGAATGCTCACGACCCCGCCCTGCATCCACATCCACGTCACCTGCCGGGTCAGCTCGGGTGGCACCACCGGCTTCTGGTCCGGCCTCTCGAGGACAAGCTGGCCTCTCCCCACCCCCATCGCCCTCAGGTAGTGCGCCGTCTCGTCCGGCGAGGCGCCGGGCGGGTTACTGAAGAACAGGGCCACCGCGGCCAGCAGGTAGAAGGCGGCAATCAGGTGCGGAGCCCTTTCCGCCAGAGCCCCCAACGTCCGGCTCCGCCGCCCCGCCGGGCCTTCGGCCGGCCGAGAAGGCCGTTCCCCGGGCGTGGGTGGGGGCTCGCCGGGTTTGGTTTCCCGAGCCGGCCCCTGCTTTCTGGACGGTTTGTTCGAAGCGACGAGGTGCCGCAAGCTCTCTCCTTCAGGTGCGCCCTCCGCCGGACGCAAACGACCCATCGTTGTGCCGGCGCTGCGAAAAGACCATACCGAACAACCCGCCTTCGGCTGCCGCTCGGACCGGCTACGCCGGCCCGCTCAGCAACAGGTTGCGCAAGGCCGCGTAGACGCGCTCCAGGTCGCTCCGGCTGACCCTCTCCTCCTGCGTGTGAGCCACCACCGGATCACCCGGCCCGAAGTTGACCGCAGGAACTCCGCGAGCGGCGAACCTCGCCACGTCGGTCCATCCGAGCTTGCCGGTGTAGGTCCCGCCTGCCTCGGCCAGGAGAGCCTGGATCAGGGGATGCCCCAGCCCCGGTGCGGCGGCGGGAGCCGACTCGACCACCCGCACCTCGTCGGCGCCCGCCAGCAGCTCCCTGAGGTGCTCCGCCGCCTGCTCGGCCGTGCGGTCGGGGGCAAAGCGGTGGTTTACCCGCAGCACCGCGCGATCGGGAACCACGTTGTCGGCAATACCGGCGGAAAACCTGACCGCCTGTAGCCCCTCCCGGAAGTGGCAGCCGTCCAGGATCACGCGCCGACCCTCGTAGCCGGCGACCGCCTGCAGGACCGGCACCATCCGGTGAATCGCGTTGACGCCGAGCCAGCCTCGTGCGGTGTGTGCGCGCCGGCCGGTAGTGACCGCCTCGACCTGCAGGATGCCCTGGCATCCTGCCTCCACCGCCGCCGCCGTGGGCTCGGCCAAGACTGCAGCGTCACCTTCCAGCAGATCCGGCCGCTGGTTGAAGAGGAGCTCCAGACCGTTCTCCCCGCTCGTCACCTCCTCGCAGGCGTAGAAGACGTACGTCACGTCGATTGCCGGCTCGGGTACCGTGAGGGCCAGCTTCAGGATCGCCGCCAGGCCGCTCTTCATGTCGCAGGAACCCAGTCCCCATAACGTGTCACCCTCGATCCGGGCTTCTTCGTTCTGGTTCGCCGGCACGGTGTCGGAGTGGCCTGCCAGCACGATGCGGCTGTCGTGGCCCAGGGAGGTGCGTGCCACCAGGTTGTTCTCCAGACGCTCCACCTTCAGCCAACCCGCCGTTTCAGCCAGCCGGCTCTCGATGTGGTCCGTGATCTCGCGCTCGTTGTGGCTCACCGACGGGATGCCGACCAGCTCTGCGGTCAGCTCCAGGAGGTCATCCGGGGGTGGGATCGCTATCTTCGTCTCCTTATTGCTCTGCCTGCAGTAGTGGCAACATTCCCTGCTCCGCCACTGCCGAACCGATCCGCCGGCCGCAGCAGGAATAAGCTGAATTTTGATTTCCCATAAATAAAGATTTCTGAGAGGATGGTGCCAGTCGAGAGAAAGGGGTCCTCATGCCTCCGGAGGTTAGCTGAGCAGACGTTGGTGCAGACACCTGCAGATGGCGCGCGAAGGCTGGTTCGAAAGAAGAGCTGATGCGTGCGGTGGCAACTCACCTTCGTGATGTACACAAGGTCGCGACGCCTACCCAGACGATCATGACCTACATCATGAAGAACGCCAAGTAGCAGGTTGATCTGCGAGCCCTCGGTCGAGGGCTCCGGTTGAGTCTTAGAGATCGATCTCGGTCGAGATTGGTGTCGAAGAAAGGACGAGGGGCTTCGAGCTCAGCGTCCTTTTCTTTTTGTCCGGAATCCGTCGTTATTGTGAGCGCCTATGCGCGCGGAAACTCTGGAGCACCTCTCCTGCCCGGCGCCCGGCTGCGCCGGCGGTCTCTTTCTGTCGGCCGCCGTGAAGCCCTGGTGGTCGGCGCCAGACAAGGCCGAGCTTCTGGAGGCTGTGCTTCGCTGCGAGGTCTGCGGCAGCGAATACCCCGTCCTTCTGGGCGTGGCGGTGCTGGAAACGGACCTCGGCAGCTACCTGGCCGCCTTCTGGGACGAGATCGAGTCCTGCGAAGCCGGTCTGGAGGTCAGCGGCGTCTCCCCGGACATGCGGGCCTGGCTAGGTGCGCCGGGGACGATGTTGGGACGCCGGGGACCGGTGCTGGACGGGCCCGCCTCAAGCGACTGGTCCACCGCCCCCTACCTGCAGTCGCACTACGACCGGGAGTCCCTTCCCGGCGGCCTGCCAGACGGCTGGTGGAGGCAGGCGGTG
>DATAAN010000200.1:0-4521 GCA_036260105.1 Actinomycetota bacterium | reverse complement strand
GAGCTCCCGCAACTTCTCCGCCATCTTGCGGCCGTAGTAGTAGGCGTTGTCCTTGTGGATGATGGCACTGAAGGCGTCGACCGGGGAGCCGGCGAGCATGATCTCCACCTTGACCAGGTTGCCCGGGGCGTATCCGACCGGTTCGTAGTCCAGTGACGCGTACCCCTTGGTGCGGCTCTTCAGCTGGTCGAAGAAGTCGACCATCATCTCGGCCAGCGGCAGCTGGTAGCGCAGCTCCACCGACATCTTAGACAGGTGGACGATGCTCTTCATCTCGCCCCGCCGGCTCTGGCACAGCTCCATGATGGTCCCGACGTACTCGGCGGGCGTGATGATCATGGCGGAGGCGACGGGTTCGTGGATCTCCATGTAGGCCCCGGGGTCGGGCATGGCGGCCGGGCTGTGGACCCACTCCTCTTCGCCGTTGTTGAGGACCACCTTGTAGGCGACGCTCGGCATGGTGACCAGCAGGTCCAGATCGAACTCGCGTTCCAGCCGCTCCTGGATGATGTCCATGTGGAGAAGGCCGAGGAAGCCGCACCGGAAGCCGAAGCCGAGGGCCGGCGAGGTCTCCGGTTCGAAGACGAGGGCAGCGTCGTTCAGCTGCAGCTTCTCCAGGGACTCCCGCAGCTGCGGGTACTGGGAGTTGTTCGTCGTGTAGAGGCCGGCCCACACCATGGGCTTGGGCTCCCGGTAGCCGGGAAGCGGCTCGGTGGCCGGGTGCTGGGCATCAGTGATCGTGTCTCCGACCTTGGCCTCCCGGACGTTCTTCACGCCGGGGATGACGTAGCCGACGTCGCCGGCCTCCAGCAGCTTCACCGGCGTCATGCCGGGCGCGAAGACGCCGACCTCCTCCGACTCCACAACGGTGCCCGACGCCATCATCCTTATCCTCTGCCGTGCCCGCAGCGACCCGTCCACCACCCGGACGAACGAAACGACGCCGCGGTAGGAGTCATAGGTGGAGTCGAAGATGAGTGCCCGGGCGGAGAGGTCCGGTTCCCCCTTCGGCGGCGGGATGCGGCGGACGATCTCCTCCAGCAGCTCGGGCACCCCCTGCCCGGTCTTGCCGGAGACCCGGAGGAACGAGTCGGCCGGCATGCCGATCAGGTTCTCCAGCTCCTCGGCCACCCGGTCGGGGTCGGCGGCCGGAAGGTCGATCTTGTTGAGGACGGGGATGATCTCGAGCCCCGCGTCGAGCGCCAGGTAGAGGTTGGCGAGTGTCTGCGCCTCGATGCCCTGAGCCGCGTCGACCAGCAGGATCACGCCGTCGCAAGCAGCAAGGGCCCGGGAGACCTCGTAGGAGAAGTCGACGTGGCCAGGCGTGTCGATGAGGTTCAGCTCGTAGATGTTGCCGTCTCTAGCGGGATAGTTAAGCCGGATCGCCTGCGCCTTGATGGTGATGCCCCGTTCCCGCTCCAGGTCCATCTTGTCCAGGTACTGCTCCCGCATGTCACGGTCGGGCACGGCCTTGCACACCTGCAGGATGCGGTCGGCCAGCGTGGACTTGCCGTGGTCGACGTGCGCGATCAGGCTGAAGGCGCGGGTAAGGGAGCGATCTTTCATCTGACTCAACGGTAGCAGGGAAGCTCGGGCAAAAGCCGCCCGGCCCGGGTAGGCCCCGGGGGGATGCTAGACTGCCTGGTAACCCACCTTCTTTCCAAGGGATCTTTCTGCTCAATGGCAAACATCAAGTCGCAAAAGAAGCGCATCCTGACCAACGAGAGGCGCCGCGTTCGCAATCGCGAGTACCGCACCGCCCTCAAGACCTACATCAAGCGGTTCAACGCTGCGGTGGCCGGCGGAGACGCCGACCTGGCGCAGTCCGAGTTCCGCCGGGCCGCCAGGGCGCTCGACAAGGCCGTCTCCAAGGGGATCATTCACCGCAACAACGCGGCGAACAAGAAGTCCTCGATGGCCTCCCGCATCAACAACAGCTAGGCGCAGCACTCAGCGCCGGCGGCTCACCGCCACCACCCACCGCTCGAGGGTCAGCCTCTCGGGTTCTTCGCTGTTCTTGATCTTTACGTCGGCCAAGGCGAGCAGCCGGTAGGCCTCCACCAGCCCTTCCTGGCCGAACCCTCGCGCCTGGCGGACCAGCTTCTCCGCCCTCCATTCCGGCAGGCCGAGCGTCTTGGCCACCTGCTTCGGCGAGCTCTCCGCGGCAACCAGGAGCTGGCGGAAGTGGCGCGCAAGTGTCCAGAACAGCATCGACGGCGACTCCCCCTGGCTGACCAGGTAATGCAGGTTCTCGAGCGCCACCGACGCCTGCCGCTGGGCCACCGCGTCGATGAAGGCAAAAAGCTTCACGTCGGCCCTGCCCTGGAACTGGCCGGTGACATCGTTGACGGTAAGGCGGGTGCCGGCAGGCTTCGCCAGACTGAGCTCCTCCACCGCCTGCGACAGCGCAAGCCGCTGCTCGCCCACCGCCTCTATCAGCGCGTTCATCGCCTCCCCGGACAGAGAAAGACCCTTGGCCGACGCCTGCTGCTTCAGCCAGGCGAACAGATCCTGTCGCTTGCCCTTCTCGACCTCGATGACGTGGCCCGACCTGCGGGCGGCGGACACCATCTGCGACGGCAGTTTGGCGCCGACGAGGATCAATGTTGCGTCGGGCACCGGGTTCTCCAGGCAGGCGATGAGCTTGCGCTGTGCCTCGGCGGGGAACTTGTCCACCTCCCGCACGACGATGGTGCGCCGGTCGTCGAACATCGACGGGGTGGCGATGGCCTGCAGAACGCTCTCGATGTCCTCCGCCGGTCCGAACTGGTTTACCGAGGACTCGTTGAGGCCGGCCAGCAGCTTGTCGACCGCCACGTCCGTCAAATGAGGGTCGTCCCCCACCACGACGTAGGAAGGCAGGTGCGGCTTAACCGAGGTCGAACCCATGGCCAAATGGTAGCCGCTGGGGATGACAACCCCGGCTGGCTAGAATCGGAGAAACGCCGCCGACCGCTGGGAGCCTGCGATGACCGAACTGAGCGAAGTATGCCCTCGATGCGGAGCCGATCTCGAACCGTCGGTGGCGCACGGGCCGGCGACCGGCGACACAGGCAACGGCTTGCGCAAAGTGCAGCACGAGGAGAGGACGTGCCCATCGTGCGGCGCCGAGCTGTGGCGGGCAGTCGGCCAGGCGTGGGTCCTCAAGTCGGAAACCGAGCTGGAATAGAAGCCTTGATCCGCTTCGCCACACCGGAGGACCTGCCCTTCTTGAAGTGGATGCTCTACGAGGCGTCCTACCCGGAGGGCGTCGTGCAGGAGCGACCTCCGTTCGAGAAGGGGCTCAGCGACCCGACGGTCTGGGTCTACCTGGACGGCTGGATGCGCAAGGGGGATGCCGGCCTCATCCTGACGAGCCAGGCCGGGGGACCGCAGGGTGCAGCGTGGTACCGGCTCTTCACAGCCGACGCTCCGGGCTACGGGTTCATCGACGAGCAAACCCCCGAGCTGGCCATCGCGCTCGTCTACTACTTCCGCGGCACCGGATTGGGCACGCAGCTGCTCCAGGCGTTGATGTCGCTGGCCAGAAAGCAGGGGCACAAGCAGATCAGCCTCCACGTCGACCACGGCAACACGGCGGCGCAGGCGCTCTACGAGAAGTGCGGCTTCAGGGAGGCCGGGAAAACCGACGACGGCATCAAGATGCTCGCAGATCTGAGAGCGCCCCTGCCCTGGGAGGGAGGTACCCCTCAATCCACCCCAAGCGCCGCGGCGGAGGGCGACGCCAAACCCGGCGAGTCGGAGAAGACCCCTACCCGACGGCCCTAGCTGGTTTAGCTAGCCTTCCGGCATCTTGAAGTTTGGCCCGGCTGGCCGGATCTTGGCCAGAAGCTTCGACCGCCAGTCGTTCCCCTCCTCGAGGGCCGAGCCCGCTTCACCGCCCGCCATGGGGATGTAAGCCGTTCCGAGTAGCGTCTGCCAGGTGTCTGCCCGGACCACGCCGTCGGCTTGGAGGCCCCGGAAGACCTGGAACCTTCGGACCGCGATGTCGGTTCGGACGCCGTACTCCCCGTCGACCGTCGGCAGCGTCCCTCGGACGTACAGCTGAACCTGAAGCGCCTTCACCGCTTCTCCGCTGGCCCCGACGGCAAGCTCCACGACAAGGCTTTCCCATGTCGCCGGGCCGGCCACGCCATCCCGAACAAGCCCACGTGCCGCCTGGAAATGCTTTACCGCCTCTTCTGTAGCGGGCCCGAAGACTCCGTCCGCTTCCAGGGACGTGCCGTGGTGATTCAGCAGATGCTGCAGCGTGCGGACCGCCTGATCCTGGTCGCCCCGCTTGATGATCGGCCACTCGGCTGCCATGAGACGCCCCCCATGTCGAAGTTGGTTCCTATGGTCCTGGAAAGCGGTGGCCCTGACCAGCCTTGGGCCGGATTGTCACCGCCGATCCGTAGACTCGGCGGAGCCGAGGAAAGGAGCGGGGATGCCGAAGTTTCGGGTCCATGAGGGATACAACGTCTCGGAGGTGGAGGCCGACCACTACGAGATCGATGGGAGCTACGTCACCTTCTTCAGCGG
>DATAAN010000199.1:0-6172 GCA_036260105.1 Actinomycetota bacterium | reverse complement strand
CGCCGATTCGCCGCCTCCGGCCGGCCGCGTGGCGGCCGCCCGCCGCGGCGAAGGCAACGGTCGGGTGACTCAGCCGGTTTCTCCCTAGCAGGCTCTCGGCGGCGACGGCCAGGGGGCGATGTCCCGCCAGCGGCGGTCGATCTCCCGGGACGTCTCGACGATGAAGTCGACGGCCTCCCCCAGCCCAGTGAACAGGTGGGCGTCCTCGGCAAAGCTGACCAGCACCTTGCCCTTGAGGGCGCCGGTCCCCACCGCGAGGTGCCGGCTCACCCGCTTCTTCGAGGTCATCACCAGGTCGTGGGTCGACCACACCGCCCAACGCCCGCCGGGAATGTCCCGTACCAGCAGAAAGGCGTAGCGGCCGGCGTCGACGAGCTTGCGGAGAGCCAGCTCGTCCAGTATCAGCAAATCCCTCTCCGGAACCTCGGGCCGGTAGCGCTCCCACCCCCGGTAGGACTGGCGCTTGGCCTTCAGCTCCACCTCCAGCAGCCGGGCGCCCGGGCCCAGCAGCTGGTAGTCCAGCCGCTCGGTAGACGAGGTGGAGCACTGGAGCATGCCCAGCTCGGGGTGGGCGGCCAGCTCGTTGCGCACCTCCGCCTCCAGGGCGTGCCGGTCCCGGAGGTCGGTCCGCCAGTCCTCGGGGAGCCGGTCACGCATCGACTTCGGGTGCCTCGAAGAGCTCGGGCTGGCGGAAGAAGTCGAGCCGCCAGGGGGACGGCAGCGGAGCGACGGGGGCGGGGAGCTCGGTCAGGTGCCGGCGGAAGCGCCGGAATCCTGCCAGGTCGCCGACGGTGGCCGCCACGTCGAAGATGTCGGTGTGCAGGTCGGCCAGGATGCGTCCGGCCCGGCTGGCCGGATCCGGCAGGTGGGAGGTCACCACGAGAATCGGCAGATCGGTCCGGCGGGCGATCATGATGGCGCGGCATCCCATCTTGAGGACGGTGTCGTTTCGCCTGAGGCCGGCACGGAGGCCGTCGTCCGGTGTCCCGCGGGCCAGCAGGATGAAGCGAGCGCCGTTGGCGCCCCGCACGAGGCCGTCGGCCGGATAGCTGTCGAAGGCTATCCGGTCCGCCTCTATGGCGCCCCCCGCCTGGACGATCCACTCCCGGGCCATCTCCTTGAAGTCGGCGCCCGCCGCCGCAGCCAGCGCCTGGAAGCCGGCGTACGTCTCCGGGAGGTCCTCGTAGGGTTCGGCCGCCTCGCCGGCCACCTCGAACAGGTGGCTCATGCGGATCTCCTTCCCGCGCCCGGTTCCTGCTTTCCTTCCGGGGCGAGCGCCGCCCGGACGGCAGCCGGGTCGAAGACGCAGCAGAATCCCAGCGCCGACACACGTTTGCGCAGGTTCGAGGCGGGGACTACCTCGATCGCGCCCTCCGAGGTGCCCACCAGCAGATAGTCCCCTTTTACCCCGCCCACCTCGAGGTCTGCGATAGCTGGGCCGAACCGCCCCACGTCGGCGCCGGAACGACCAAAGTGACCCAGGGCCGCGAGCCTCACCACGTCGTCGGGCCCGTAGATCCGCCGGCCGGGCCGGCCGACGCCCGCCTCCAGCGAGGGTTTCACCCATCCCTGCCGTGCCCAATAGTCGAGCTGGCGGTAGGTGATGTTCGCCAGCACCGCCGCTTTTGGAGCGCTGATCCCGTGAACCGGCTCTGATGTAATCACGGAATCATTACATCGCAGCTACTTCGTGTAGTCAAGGATCTACGGTTGCTTCACTCCTTTCGAGGCACGGTAGACCAGGCAGCCGCCGAGGCCCTCCGCGTCGAGCAGCCGCATCATGCCCCTCTGCTCCTCCTCCAGCAGGCGAGCGTCCGACGCCCATCCGAAGGCCCTGGCAAGTTCCGCTTCCTCCCCGAGCTGCCGTGCGTCGGCGGCGAGGCCGAGCGAGGCCAGCCAGAAGCGCTGCAGGGTGAGCAGCTCGAACTCGAACCCTGCGCCGCGGGCCAGCCGGTCCAGCTCCGTGAAGTTGACGTCGGCGGTGATGTCCCAGTGGCCGGGCCTCTCGAGAGGAGCCGTTCCCATCGGGCCGTCTGTCGAGTAGGTCTTCAGGGTGCCCCGCTTTCCCCTCAGCCAGATGTCGGGCTCCTCGTCGCCGTAGTCGACGACCAGCAGGTATCCGCGCTCCAGCGTCCTGCCGACCTGGATGCACCACCGGTCGATGCCGGTGAACACCTCGAAGCGGTCACCTTCGCTGAGCTTGGCCTGGAAGTCCTGCACCGGCGCGACCAGTGACGGATCCGACACCGGCCCGGTCACCTCCACCAGGTCGCCGTTCCGGGAGCCGACGTAGACTTCCTCGATGCCGGACGAGGTCTTCTCGAAACGGTGGAACGGGAAGTTGTCCAACACCTCGTTGGCAAGGATGCATCCGGTCACCGGGGGCCGGCCGTCCAGGTCCCTCAGCCACTCGACCCGCTCCGCCTCCGGCCCGAGACTGCGGCGCTGCATCTGCTCTATGGCGTCGAACTGCTCGACGATCCGCCACCGCAGGGCATTGGCAAGGGGGCCAGCCGAGCGGATGGCCGCGGTGGCCAGACCCGCCAGCCCGGCACCGAACTCGGTGACGACGAAGGGGTCCGGGCGGCCGAGCGCCTCCCACATGGCGGTGAGCTCCCGCGCGATCGCGGCACCGAACCAGGGGCCGATTGAGGCGGAGGTCGCGTAGGACACCCCACTGCCCGGGACGCGGCTGGTGTAGTAGCCGTGCTGCGGGTGGTAAAGGACGCACCGCATGTAGCGGTCGAACGTGAGAGGGCCCGACTCGGCGATGAGCCGGTCGAGCTCGGCCAGCAGCGGAACCGCCGCGGACTCCATGGAGCGGCCTTCTACGACTTCGGTCCGGCCGTTCCCATCTCTGTATTGAACTGCGACCGGACAAGGTAGGCAAGGCGGGTGGGGGGATGGCCGTAGGATGCGGGGTGGGTACACAATCGGCATGAACTCACAGGAGCTCCTGGACGCGGTCTCCGCCCTCGGAACCGAGCTTCGGCGTGCCTCTTTTCCCCTCAGCACGCCCGGCGCAGAAGCGGCACGGGCTGCGCAGCGGGAGATCGCCGGGCAGATCGACGACTACCTGATCCCACGCCTCAGCCAGCTGGACGCCCCGCTGCTCGTCGTGATCGGCGGCTCGACGGGCTCCGGCAAGTCGACGATCGTAAACAGCCTGATCGGGCGGACCGTGTCCACGGCGGGCGTACTCCGGCCCACCACCACCACACCGATCCTGGTCAGCCACCCCGAGGAGGTGGGCTGGTTCGAAGGTGACCGGATCCTTCCCGGCATGCCACGCTCGACCGGCAAGCTGGAGCCGGGCTCCGGCGGCCTTCACCTGGTGGCCGACGCGGACGTGCCCCGAGGCATGGCTTTCCTGGATGCCCCGGACATCGACTCCATCGTGTCGGCCAACCGTGAGATGGCGGCGCAGCTTCTGGGCGCCGCGGACCTGTGGCTGTTCGTCACCACAGCCAGCCGCTACGCCGACGCGGTGCCCTGGAGCTACCTCCGGCGAGCCAGGGAGCGCAGCACGGCGCTTGCATTGGTGCTCAACCGGGTCCCGCAGGAGGCCCTGGAAGAGGTGCCGCACCACCTGGAGGAGATGCTTCGCAAAGAAGGGCTTGCCGGCACGCCGGTGCTGACCATACCGGAGGCCGCTCTGGCGGACGGGCTCATACCCGCCGTTGCGCTGCAGCCGGTAAGAGGATGGCTGGACGATCTGGCCGCCGACGCCGGTGCCAAGGCGCAGACCATCCTCAAAACCCTCACCGGAGCCCTGGACTCGCTGCCCGGCCGGGTCGAGGAGGTTGCCCGCCAGCTGGAGGCGCAGATGGCGGCGGCGGACGAGCTGGCCGGCGATGCGCGCCGCATCTACTCCCTGGCCCTCCAGGAGGCGGAGGAGCTGCTTGCCGGGGGATCGCTGCTGCGCTCCGAGGTTCTGGCCCGCTGGCACGAGTTCCTCGGAACGGGCGACGTCATGCGAAGCCTCCAAAGCACGCTGGGCCGCCTGCGTGACCGCGTTCGGGACGTGGTGACCGGTAGGCCTCCCGTGGCGCAGGAGGTCCAGACGGAGGTGGAGCGGAGCATCGAGACCGTTGCCGTGTCGGCCGCCGACAAGGCTGCGGAACGTACCCTGGCGGCGTGGCGAAGCTCGCCTCAGGGGGAGGCGCTTATCGCGGCCGGCGTGGCCCCGGACCGGTCCTCCCCTGGATTCGCCGCGGCTCTGGACGCCGAGATCCGGACGTGGCAAGCCGGAGTGCTGCAACTCGTCAAGGAGCAGGGTCCGGCACGCAGGGCGACAGGGCGCGCCGTGTCCTTCGGTGTAAACGCCGTCGGGGCCGCCCTGATGCTCCTCGTCTTCGCCCACAGCGGCGGCTTGACCGGCGGGGAGCTCGTCATTGCCGGCGGGACTGCGGCCCTCAGCCAGCGCCTGCTCGAGGCCCTTTTCGGCGAGGAGGCTGTCCGGACGCTGGCCGCCCGGGCTCGCAACGACCTGCTGAAGAGGCTGGCGGCCCTGATGGACTCGGAGGCCGAGCGGTTCGCCAGGGCGGCGCGGCGGGAGGTTCCACCGGCCGAGCAGGTCTCCCAGCTCCGCTCGGCCCTAGCGGCGGTCCAGGCCGCCCGGCCGTGAAGGGGTTCCCCCGCCGGCAGACCGGACCGTCCCTCGAGCAGAGGCTGGAAGCGCTCAGGCGGGTGGTCGACATTGCGCGGGACCGCTTCGACCCCGGCCTGGTCGACGAGGCGCGGGGCCTGCTGGAGCGGGGAGCCGAACGAATGAAGCTCGGCGCCGACGTGACCGTGGCGGCGCTCGCCGGAGCCACCGGCTCCGGCAAGTCCTCGCTGTTCAACCGGCTCTGCGGACAGGACCTCGCCACGGTCGGCGTGCGGCGGCCGACGACGTCGGCCGCTCAAGCTGCTACCTGGGGCGACGCCTCGGAGGTGCTGGACTGGCTGGGAGTATCGCGCCGCCACGGCCTGGAGGACCCGGCGCTGCAGGGACTGGTTCTGCTGGACCTGCCGGACACCGACTCCACCCAGGTGGAGCACCGCCTGGAGGCCGACCGCCTCGTACAGCTGGTGGATGTTTTCATCTGGGTGGTGGACCCGCAAAAGTACGCCGACGCCGTCCTCCACGAGGGCTACCTCCGGCCGCTCGCCGGCCACGCCCCGGTGAGCGTCGTGGTCCTCAACCAGGTCGACAAGCTGAGCGAAGCCGACCGGCGGGCCTGCATCGCCGATCTCAACCGCCTGCTGAAGGAGGACGGCCTGTCCGGCGTCAAGGTCCTCTCCACCTCCACCACGTCCGGCGAGGGCATCGCCGGCCTGAGGGACACCGTCGAAGCCCGCGTTAGGGAGGAGAGGGCGGCGGTCCAGCGGCTCTCAGCCGACCTGGACCGGCTGGCCGAGCGAATGGCCGGACACTGCGGCCCCGAGGCGCCGGGTCTCGGGAACCGGCAGCGCGAGGTACTGGTCGATGCCCTCGCCGAAGCCGCCGGGGCCGGGACGGTGGCCGACGCCGTCGCCTCGTCGCACCGGAGGGATGCCGCCCTTGCGGTGGGCTGGCCGTTCAGCCGCTGGGTGAAGCGGTTCCGGCCCGACCCGCTCGGCCGGCTTCACCTTCGCCGCTCGGGCGAGGGTGGCCGGACCTCGCTGCCGGGAATCACCCCGCTGCAGCGGGCCCAGGTCGACATGGCACTCAGGGAGGCGGCGACCTCGGCGGCCAACGGCCTGCCGGAGCCCTGGCCGGCCTGCCTGAAGAAGGCGGTCGGGACCGCCGAGGGCGACCTGGAGGCGAGGCTCGATACCGCCGTGTCGTCCACCGACCTCGGAGAGGACCGGCGGCCGGCGTGGTGGACGGTCGCGGGCGGGGTGCAGACCCTCCTCGCAGCAATCGCCGTTCTGGGATTCGCCTGGCTGACGCTTCTGTTTGCGTTGGAGTGGCTCGGCATTCCCCGGCCGCCCACGCCTCAATACGAGGGCATTCCGTGGCCGACCATAGCTCTGCTGGGCGGGCTGCTCGTGGGCCTTGTTCTAGCGTTCCTCTTCCGGCAGCTCGCTCGCCTAGGTGCGCGCCGGCGCCGGAGGCGGGCGGCAGAACGGCTGCGGAAGTCCGTTTTACAGGTCGCCGAGGATCGGGTTCTCCAGCCCCTGGACAGGGAGCTCGGTGCCTACTCCG
>DATAAN010000198.1:0-13720 GCA_036260105.1 Actinomycetota bacterium | reverse complement strand
CCGCCTGGCCGGCAGGGCAGACGGGAAGACGTTGAGCGTCTCCGAGAACTCGACCACCGGGATGCCCTGCTCCTCGACCCGGCGAAGGAGCCCCGGCAGTGCCTCGATGTTGCGGGTGCCCATCACCACGTCCACCCAGGGCGCTTTGCGGACGATCACGTCCCGGTCCTTCTCCGCCAGGCACCCACCGACCACGACCTTGAGGTCGGGCTTGGCGTCCTTGACCGCTTTGATGTGGCCGAGGTTTCCGTAGAGCCGGTTGTCGGCGTTCTCCCTGATGGCGCAGGTGTTGAAGACTGCGACGTCGGCCAGCTCCGGCTCCTCGACCTTGCGGTAGCCCTGTACCTCTAGCAGGCCGGCAAGGCGCTCGGAGTCGTGCTCGTTCATCTGGCACCCGAACGTGCGGATCCAGTAGGTCTTGGGTGCGCTCATCGTCCCAGGGTACAACCGGTGCGGCGGAAGCTACTTGGCGTACTCGACCGCCCGGTGCTCCCGGATCACCATCACCTTGATCTGGCCGGGGTACTGCAGCTCTTCCTCGATCTTCTTGGCTATGTCCCGCGCCAGCACCTCGGCCTGGAGATCGTCGATCCGGTGCGGGTTCACCATCACCCGCACCTCTCGGCCGGCCTGCATGGCGTAGCACTTCTCCACGCCGGGGAATGACTCTGCGAGCGTCTCCAACCGCTCGAGCCGCTTGACGTAGGTCTCCAGGGTCTCCCGCCGGGCGCCGGGCCGGGCGCTCGAGATGGCATCCGCCGTCATTGTGATGACGGCCTCGATCGTGCGCGGCTCCACCTCCTCGTGGTGCGCCTCGATGGCGTGGCAGACCGCGGGGGACTCCTTGAGCCGGCGCGCCAGCTCGGCGCCGATCAGAGCGTGCGAACCCTCCACTTCGTGGGTGATCGCCTTGCCGATGTCATGGAGCAGCGTGCAACGCTTGGCCAGCTGGATGTCGGTCCCGAGCTCGGCGGCGATGACGCCCGCGATGTGGGACGCCTCCACCAGGTGCTTCAGCACGTTCTGCCCGTACGAGGTCCGGTAGTTCAGGCGGCCCAGAACCTTCAGCATCTCGGGATGAAGATCGCTGATCCCCGCCTCCAGGGCGGCCCACTCCCCTGCTTCGCGGATCGCCCGCTCCACCTCGCCCTTCGACTTCTCGTACATCTCCTCGATCCTGGCCGGCTGGATCCGTCCGTCGCTGACGAGCTTCTCCAGTGTCAGCTTGGCTATCTCCCGGCGGATCGGATCGAAGCAGGACAGCACCACCGACTCGGGTGTGTCGTCGATGAGCAGGGAGGTCCCGGTGACCGACTCGAACGCCCTGATGTTGCGGCCCTCCCGGCCGATGATCCGGCCCTTCATCTCGTCGTTCGGCAAGGTGACGACCGAGATGGAGTTCTCCGAGGTCTCCTCGCTGGCGACGCGCTGGATTGCTATGGCGACGATCTTGCGCGCCCGGCGGTCCGCCTCCTCCCGGGCGCGGGCCTCCACGTCCCGAACCAGACTCATCGCGTCCCGCTTCGCCTGGTTCTCCACCTGGGCGATCACAAGCTCTTTTGCCTGCTGCTGGGACATTCCCGCAAGTCGCTCGAGCTCGTGGCGCTGCCGGGAGGCAAGTTCGTCGAGGCGTTGCTTCTGCGCCTCGATCTGAGCCTCCTTGTCGGCCAGGCTCTGTTCCTTGGTGCCCAGCCTCTGGGCGGTATGGTCCAGGAGCTCTTCCTTCTGGATGATCCGAGCTTCCTTCTTCTGGACGTCTATCGCCCGTTCTCTTAGTTCTAGTTCAGCCTCCTGCCGGATGCGGGCAGCCTCTTCTTTCGCGGCTACCAGCGCCTCACGCCTGATCCCCTCGGCCTCTTCTTCAGCTTCAATCAGACGGTCACGAGCCCGCGCCTGCGCAGAATCCGCGCTGCGGGTCGCCGCCTGCTTATAAAGGACAAATCCGATCCCGACTCCGACAAGAAGGCCTACCAGTCCGAGCAATGCTTCGTTCACTTAGGCCTCCTCAACGCAAAAAACCGAGCCACCGCTCGGCCGGAAGAGGTTCGTATGGGGTGATGCGGGAACCAGGACTAAGAGATCTATAAGGCTTTTAGTCTTCGGACTTCCTTCCCCCAACCCCATATTTTGTTGTCTGACAGCGGACTTCTTTGGAAAAACACATTCAATTTAGGCCGTTGCTTTGACCGCAACCTTCTTCAGCCGGCTAGCTAATTTTAGTCTTGGGCCTTCGGAGGGGTCAATCATCGGGAAATTCGCGATCCCGGAACACCTTACGGGTCACCTCCCACGCCAGCTGAGGTCCATAGCCCTTGCTGCAAAGATGGCGGACCACCCTGGCGACCGCCCTGTCCGTGGCGACGTTCCGGCACGACGCTGCCTTCCTCTCCGCCAGCACCAGAGCCCGTTCCTCGTCCGAACCTGCCAGATCCAGCTCAGTAAGGCTCGTATCCGCAACGTCCCCGGTTACGCCGAACCGCTGCAGGTCCTGCCGGGTGAGCCGGGCGGAGCGGCCGGTCTCGGCGCCCCTCCGGACCACCTGGGCGGCGAAGGCCGAGTCGTCCAGCAGACCGGCGCTGAGCAGCCTCGCCTCGACTGCGTCTACCGTCGCCGGCTCGAACCCGGCTCCCGCAAGCCGGTCGCGCATCTCTTTACATGAGCGGGCACGAACCGCGAGCAACCGAAGGGCACGTTTCATCGCCGCCTCCACGTCGTCCGACCGGAGGACCGCCCGGGTGGCCGCCACTCTAGCGAAGCGGGGTGGGGCTGCCGTTGTTGCTCGGCGCTCCTGCTACGTCTCCGGGCTCCGCGGGGATCAGGCCCATCTGGACCTTGACCTTGTGCTCGATCTCGTCGAACACGTCGGTGTGCTCTGACAGGAAAGCCTTCGTGTTCTCGCGGCCCTGGCCGATCTGGTCCGCCTCGTACATGTACCAGGATCCCGACTTCTGGACGATCCCCAGGTCGATGGCGGTGTCCAGCAGCGACCCTTCCTTGGAGATGCCGTGGCCGTACTGGATGTCGAACTCGGTCTGCCGGAATGGTGCGCTGACCTTGCTCTTCACTACCTTGACCCGTACCCGTGACCCGACGACCTCCTGGCCGCTCTTCAGGTTCTCGATCTTGCGGATGTCCAGCCGGACCGACGAGTAGAACTTGAGCGCCCGCCCGCCAGAGGTGACCTCCGGAGAGTTGTGGACTACCACACCGTCCACCAGGTAGTTGTGGTTGCCCTCAACCTCGATGTCGAAGCGGTGCATGCTCCGGGTCTTGGGCTTCACGCCTATGGAGGTGATCGGGAACGGCAGAAGCTCGTAGCGCTTCTCCACAAATTCCGGCGTGACGTTGAACCGGCCGCGGAACCGGGGCAGCAGCTTGTATTGCATGCTCGGATGCACGAACGGAGCGATCAAGGCGTGCAGCTTGTCGGTTTCGAACCGAGGAAAGATGAGTACCGCCTTCCCCGCTCGGTCGATCAGCTTGGGACGGATGCTCCAGGTGTCGCCCAAGTACTCGACCAGACGCGTCCGGGATGCCGGCTCCATCGCCTCCACGCAGATTTCCGACCTGCCGCTCCCCTCCGCAGTCCGAGCCTGCACACCCTTCGCCATGGGGGAAAAGCAGCCGTCGTCCATGTACCAGATGGCTAACGACAGCGGTGTCAGGTTCTTCAGATAATCGTGGCTCAGGACCTTCCTGCCGTCGACGTAGACCGCCTTGCGAAGCTCCGCCAGCTCGGGAAGCGGATGAAAGTCGTAGAACACGTCACCTTTAGCGTTGGTCGAACGAGATGAGCCGATGTTTCTCAGCAGGCTCGCCTTCCAGTCGCAGTACTCCGCCTGCTTCGGCCCGTGCCCAGCGATCCGGTAGCGGGTTCCGTGTCCCCCGCTCGAGGAGGACAGCGCTCCATCCCCCATCAGCCCGCCGAGGATCACATGCCACTGGAAGTCGGAGAGATAGTGAGCAGTGGCCTGAAGCACTCGATCGCCCACGACCAGATCACCGGCCTCCCGCCAGCCACCCGGCGTACGGATCTTGTGGTTGGCGGTGCAGGAGAATTGCGCCCGGCCGTTGCCGCCCGGACGGGCCACCGAGAAGCTCAGGAACTGCTCCGTCCGGCCGTTGTCGAACCAGTTGACGACTTTCTTCGGCACCACAGCACCGGCGATCGGATCGTAAGAAAGGACCTCGACCGGAAGCTTCTGGTTGACGATCTTGCCGATCTTCTCCTGGGTTCCGTCGGCGAGCGTGATGCGTGTGCCATAGCTGAAGCACCCGAACATCACACCTACCTTCTCCCGGAGCTGGTTGATGAAGATGATGAGGGTGTTGGAGCGACTCACGTTGCCCGCGAGCTTGCGCAGAGCCTGACTCATCAGGCGGGCCTGGAGACCGATATGGGAGTCCCCCATCTCGCCCTCGATCTCCGCCTTCGGCACCAGGGCGGCCACCGAGTCCACCACGATCACATCTATGGCGCCGGAGCGAACGAGCATGTCCGTGATCTCGAGCGCCTGCTCACCTGTGTCCGGCTGCGAGACCAACAACTCGTCCACGTTCACCCCCAGGTTGCGAGAGTAGACGATGTCCAGTGCGTGCTCGGCGTCCACGAAGGCGCAGATGCCGCCCCGTTTCTGGGCCTCGGCGATGACGTGGAGGCACAGGCTGGTCTTACCGCTGGACTCCGGGCCGTAGACCTCGACGATCCGGCCCCGGGGAAGTCCGCCGACCCCAAGCGCCACATCCAGCCCGAGCGACCCGGTGGGGATGACCTCCATGGGCACGTTGACCCGGTCTCCCAACTTCATGATGGCGCCCTTGCCGAACTGCTTCTCGATCTGCGACCGAGTCAGCTCGATTGCCCTCGTCTTGTCCGCAGCGCTCCCGTTGCCACGTCCCGAATCAATCAACCTTTTCCTCCTTCATCCCCGCAAGTCGAGCCGCCTGCCCTAACCCTTCGGTGGCTCGGTGGGATGCAGACTAGCCAGGGGGTATGACAGAAACCTAATCGAACGCCTGTTCGGACACAAGCATTTGGAGAAAGTTATCAACAGAGAACTACACACCTGTGATTATAGGCCTTCGGCTGTTGACAACTCCCAGGCCGCCAGCTCCTCGTAACGGGACCCCGACCGTCCCGTAAAGCTTCGAAATAGAACCACCCTGTCGATGCCGAACGGCGCCCGGTTGAGCTCGAAGGGCCGGAACCGGTCCACCACCGGGCCAATGGCAGCGGGGACCTTCAGGCGGGCCAGCGTCAGATGCGGATGCAGAGGCCGGTCCTCCTCGACCCCGCACTCGGCGCCGATGCGGTCCGCCAGGGCACCGAGTGACCCCCGGGGATCTTCGATGCCGACCCAAAGCACCCGAGCTCGCTTCATTGATGGAAAGGCGCCGAGATCGGTCAGCCGGGACATCGTCGCCGGGACGCCGGCGGCGGCGCGGCGAATCCCTTCCCGGAGGGCCGGCAACCGCTCCTCGGGCACCTCGCCGAAGAACTTCAGGGTGACGTGCCACGTTTCCGGGGAGGTCCATCTCGCCCCCGCGAGGGCGTTCTTCAGCGGCGCCGTGGCCGTCTCCACCGACGCTCTCTGCACCGCGGGAACGTCGACGGCTGCGAACAGCCTCAGTCCGGCACTCCCTCCAGCATCCAGCGACGGAAGGTGTCCAGAGCCGACCGGCTTCCCCACTCCCGGATGTCCTCACGGGTGCCCGTGGCGACGAACTTGCGGGCCAGCGACCCACCCTCCCAGGCCAGCCCGATGAACATGGTGCCCACCGGTTCCTCCTCGGGGTTGGGACCGGCCTCTCCCGTGGTGGAGAGCCCGATGGACGCGCCGGACCGCGCCCGCGCCCCCTCGGCCATTGCACGAGCGGTTTGCTCGGACACCGCCCCGTGCTCCTCGAGGATCTCAGGAGGCACGCCCACCTCCTGAACCTTCGACTCGATCGCGTAGGTCACGTAGCCGGCCTTCAGAACCAGCGAGGCCCCGGGCACGGCCACGATCCTGGAGGACAGCGCCCCGCCGGTGAAGGACTCGACGACCGCCAGCGTCAGCTTGCGCTCCTTCGCCATGTCGGCGACCACGGACTGGAGGGTGTCGTCGTCCTGCCCGTAGACCAGGGTCCCGAGCGCCTCCCGAAGGCGCGCCTCCACCGGAGCGATCCGCTCCATCGCCCTCTGTTTGTCCGGCCCCGGCGCCCTGAGGTGGATCGCCACCTCGCCGCGGGAGGCCAGGATCGTCACGTTGGGTCCTCCGGATTCCCGGCACGAGTCGATGATCGGCACGATCATCCCCGCCATCTCCGCCTCGCCACGGCCTATCGCCTTGAGGACGCGGGAGGCGAACACCGTGCCGCCGGCACGTCGGGCGAGGCCGGGAAGCACGTGGTCCCTCAGCATGGTCTCCATCTCCACCGGCACCCCGGGAAGCGCGTAGATCGGGACCCCGTTGTGCTCCATGGACACCCCGGGAGCCGTCCCTGCGCTGTTCGGTATCGCCGACGCCCCGCGGGGCAGGTACGCCTGCCGCAGGTTCAGCTCCCCCATCTTCCTTCCGCGCCTGGCGAAGAAGCGCTTCAAGTCCTCCTCGAGCTCGGGATGGAACACCAGCTCCCGGACGGTGGCTCCGGCGAGGGCCTCCCGGGTCAGGTCGTCGTGGGTGGGCCCGAGCCCGCCGGTCAGTATCACCACGTCCGTCCGCCCCACGGCGGCCGCGATGGTCTGGGCGATCGCCGCCTCCTCGTCGGTCACAGTGGTGGCAAAGGCGACCTCTATGCCGATGCCGTCGAGCTCCCGGCAGATGTGTTGAAGGTTGGAGTTGCCGTAGGTGCCGAGGAGCAGCTCGGATCCCACGGTGATGACCTCGGCTCTCACGTGGCGCGGTACCCCTCGGCGGGCGTCAGCAGCTTGCGGCCGAGCATCCCGTAGCGGACCCCGGAGTAGACCGTGATGGCGACCCCGGCGACCAGCAGCGCATTCTGGACCGGAATCAGGTAACCGGTGCGCGGGAACAGCCACGCGAGGACCATCACCAGCTGGAGGGCGGTCTTGTTCTTGGCGTGGTGGGCTGCCGGCATGGAGTTGCCCCGCTTCATCGCAGCCGACCGGAGCACCACGATCGCCACCTCCCGGATCACGATGACGAGCGTCGCCCACAGGGGGAAGCCTCGGAACAGCATCATGCAGACCAGGGCGGCCAGGACCAGGAACTTGTCGGCCAGCGGATCGAGGAACTGACCCATCGGGGTGATGACATCCAGCTTGCGAGCCAGGTAGCCGTCCAGGTAGTCGCTGAAGGTTGCGACCAGATACACCGTGACGGCAAGCCAAAGCTCCAGTGACAGCCGGCGGGACGAGCCGGCCTGGTACATGAGGTAGACGAAAACCGGGATCATGGCGATCCTGGCCCAGGTCACGACGTTCGCGGGGTTCACGAGCTTCCTATCCACTGGAGCGGTTCGGGCGTAAACGGTAGCAGGCTACCCCCGCACACGCGACGCCAAGCTCTAGCGCTCCGGATGCCCGGAGGCTACCGGGTGGAAGCGAGCAGCAGGTTGACGACAACGGTCAGGATGATGGACGCGATGATCGAAATGGCGATCATGGTCATACATCCCCTGCCTCCGCCGGCCGGCCGAAGAATCATGTGTGCCCCTTGGTGTCGTCCGGTGGCCTTGTGCCCGCCGGGGTGCTACGACCTTACCGGCACGTGCGGGTTTCCAAACCTGCGTGATCCCGGCATGGCGGGAAGGGTCCAAGCCGGCCGGCCGGCGCCGGTCATTCCCCGCTGGACGTACGGACCGACGTAAGCCAGCCCCTCACGGTCCTGGCGTCGGACAGCAGCTCACGGGTCGGCCGGGTGTCCAGGGGAACCGGGTTCGTTCGGAGCCACCGCCACATGGTCGTCAAATCTCCCCGCGTAAACTTGTCGAACAGCCACTGCGGCAGAGGGAAGGAGGCGGGGGCCCGTCCCATCACCTCCTCGTAGATCGACCGGCACTCCCTCAACGTGCGCACGTCACTGGCGAGCACCAGCTCCTTGCCCGCGTAGCGGCCGGGATCGGCGAACACGGCGGCTGCAATCTCGCCCAGGTCCGGAACGCACAGCCACACCACCGGCCGATCCTCCCCCATGAGCTTCGGCCAGAGGTTCCAGGTGCCGAGCGCCGGGTAGAGCGCCTTGTCCGTCATGAGCTCCATGAACGCCATCGGGCGGAGGATCGTCAGCGGCAGGCCGAGGTCCCTCATGGACTCCTCCACCCGCAGCTTCGTGTCCCACGACTGCACACCGGTTGGCGCACCGCCCGGTCCCGCGGACCCGTACACCAGGTGCGAGACTCCTGATTCGGCGGCTACCTCCGCTACGTTGCGTCCCTGCGCGAGCTCCTGTTCGAAACCGGCCTTGAGACCGTTCTGGACGCTGTACACGCCATAAGCACCGCCGAACGCTGCCTTGAGGGATGCCCGGTTGTCCATGTCGGCGTTCACCACCTCGACGCCAAGAGCCTCGAGGGCGCGAGCCGGCTTCGAGTCGGGGCGTCGGGTCAGGCCGCGCACCTTCCAGCCCCGCCGGGCCAGACTACGTGCGACTGCGCCGCCCTGCCGCCCGGTGGCCCCGCATACCGCCACCATACGCCCCTGCCCGTTCATGGCCGGAATGGTACGCATCCCTCGAAGCGTTAGTCGATTCGGGGTTTGCGGGCAGAGTGGAACCAGCGAGGATTGCAGACCTCAACAAGGTGAGATCGCGGGCCTCGGGGACGAGTTGCGGATCGGGATGGGGCTACTGCCCCTTGGCGCCTACTTGTGAATGTGGACGCCGGCAGTCGCCGCCAGAAGGCGGAAGCGCTGCTCCTCGCCCGGGCCGAAGGCCGACTTGGGAACCGCCACCTTCTGCTTGTCGGGCAGGTCCAGGACGTAGAAGTCGCTGATCTCGACCGCCGTCTTCAGTGCCGACCAGGGAAGCGTTTCCTCAGTGTCGCCGCGCCGGTAGCGGAATGCGTCCTTGGCGAACTCGAAGGACAGAGCCGCGCGGTGCTTGGGATCCCGGGCGAAGGCGATGCTCGGATACACGTAGTAGAAGGCCACCGCGATCAGCATGTAGACGAAGACGGGGAGCTGGGCCTCGATGCTCACGCCGAGCCCCAGCACGAACAACGAGGAGAAGAGCAGCAGGATCGTCAGGGCGATCGCCAGCTGGAAAATCGTCTGCGACCTCCACGCGGCATGGGTCGCCTTGATGAACGCCCTGCGCGTGAAGCGGTACGCAACCGCAACGGTCATCGGCTTCGTCTTCTGTTCGTTGTTCACTTCCGCCCCTTTTGTCCCGGCCGCCGCAGACTACATCGGCCGGAACCTGTGTTCCTTAAGTCAATTTTCCCCGCTGCGGCGAATTAGCATCGTCTTCGGGCTATGCGCCGACGAAGTTTGTGCTCTCCGGGGTGAAGGTGAAGGTCCCCACCGCGCCGTTGCCGCCCGGTGGGCCGAGGTCTCTGCCGTTCACGTTGACCCGGACCGCCCCGAGGTCGCCGATGACGATCTTCACGGTCTGCTGACCGGTAAGCGTCAGGGATTCGCCGCTGAACTTGTTGCCGGTAAAGGCAGCGTCGGAGGCGCCGTCCACGTGAGCCTGCATCCACGCCTTCTGCCCCTCCACCGTGACCGTGACGTTCACGCCCTCGGGCGGAGCGGCCGGCGCCTGGGCCACCGTGTCGGGCGCGGGCGGGGACTCGGATGCCTCCACCTCCTGCAGGGCCTCGGTCTCCGCCGGCGGGTTGGCGACGTTCGTCGACGGGTTGATCAGCCCGATCAGTGAGAACAGCAGCAGCAGGCACGCCGCCGAAACCGCGGCTATGAGCCACTGAGGCTTCTTCGGCTTGGGACCCACGTCGGTTGGCTTGCTGATCATCTCGGCGAGGGGGGTCTCGGCCCGGACGTTGTAAAGGCGGTCGAACTCGGCCAGCACCCGGTCCTCGGGAAGACCCAGCCACCTGACGTAGGAGCGCAGCATCCCTCGGACGTACAGGCCGCCGGAGACGAATTCGAAGTCGTCGTTCTCCATCGCTTCCAGGAAGTCCACGCGGATCTTCGTGTCCTGCGATGCCTGGTAAAGGGAAGCCCGACTGGCTTCTCTCGAATAGCTCAGCAACTGACCGATGGTGTGCTGACTCATTCGTCTCCGAGGGAATCGGACCCGGCGCTCAAGCGAGCACCCTTAGGTCGCGATTATAGGACTGTGTCCACCCGGCAAGCGATGTGAGCAATTCCCGGTCACGCGTGACGCCTGATAACGAGAGTCATGCCGGGGTAGCGGCGGGAGCGGTTTCCGTGGTCTACTCGTCCGATGAGCAACTTCGACGCTGTGGTGATCGAGGCGCTGGAGCAGAGTCTTGCGCTCGACGAGGTCACCTACGGCCCGTATTCCCAGCAGGTGGCGGCGGACCTCAACAAGCTCGGCCTCGTGCTGCAGGGCCTGGGCCGGCTGCACGAGGCGAGGGCGACGTTCGAGCGCGCCCTGGCCATCCACGAGGGCATCCTTGGATCCGAGGATCCGGAGGTGGCCACCGACCTCACGAACCTTGCCGGCGTCATGGAGCACCTCGGCGACTTTGCCGCCGCGAAGGCGTACTACCAGCGGGCAATCTCCATCGACGAGGCGCTGTACGGACCTTCTCACCCTCGATCGCAAGCCGACCTGGGCAACCTGTACCGGGTGCTGGCCGAGTTGGGAGAGGTCTCCGTCGACCCGGCGCTGCTGGAGTCGACGCTCAACCTGCAGAACTCCGAGCCCGCGCACCCGACCCTGCGTCAGGTACTCGCCGGGCTCGGTCTCACCCCTTCCGACCTCTCGGCGGTCCGGCCGGGGAAGGGTCAGGCTTGGAGCGGCCCGGTCCCGGGAGGCGGCCGCCGGTCGGCGGGTCCTCCTGCACCGGATACCACGCCATCTTCGGCCCCCGCCCGCCGGTCGATGCCGGAATCGGACGGCTCCCCTGCCCCTCAGCCGCAGCACCAGCCGGTGCCCGCAGCACCCGAGGCCTTGCTGGAGACCCAACCCTTCGACGTCCTGTCGGAGCCGGCCGGGGCATGGACTCCGGAGGAGCCGGCTCTGGAGACCCCGGCCACCGAGTCGGCGGCCGACGACCTGGACGACATGTTCTTCTCGCCCCCCGACCCGGATGGCGGTGAGCCGCCCGAAGATGGGGCGGCCGGCCAGCCCGCCGGCTCCCTCGACGAGCAGCAGACCCTGGCCGACGACGGCATCGAGAGCCTGTTTTCCACCTCGCCCGCTGCCGAGCATAAAGAGCAGCCGGCGGCGGCCGCCGCTGCCGACCCCCCGGTGAGCGGGAACGACCTCAACAACCAGGGCCGCCTCCTGCGAGACCTCGGCGACCTGGCCGGCGCCAGGGACCTGTTCGAGAGAGCGCTGGCGGCAGACGAGAAGGCCTACGGCGCCGGCTCGGCGGCGGTGGGCGCCGACCTCAGCGGACTCGGAGGGGTGCTTCGGGACATGGGCGACCTGGAGGGTGCGCGCAAAGCGCTGGAGAGGGCGATCGGAATCAACGAGTCGACCCTCGGCCACGACGACCCCAGCCTGGCTCACGACCTCAGCGACCTCGGCGGGATCCTGCACGACCTCGGAGACCTTGACGGCGCCCGCCGCGCACTGGAGCGGGCTCTGCAGATCCACGAGGCAGCGCTCGGGGTCAACCATCCCACGCTGTCGACCGACCTGAACAGCCTCGCCGGCGTCCTCAGCGCTCAGGGGGACCTGGCGGGCGCAAAGACCGCACTCGAGCGAGCCCTCGCCATCGACCAGAAGGCGTACGGACCGGACCACCCTCGGGTGGCTACCCGGCTCAACAACCTGGGAAGCGTGCTCAGGGCTCAGCGCGACCTGTTCGGCGCCAAGAGCTGCCTGCAGAAAGCGCTTGCGATCACCCAGGCCACGCTCGGCTCGGACAACCCGAAGGTGGCAACCCGGATGGCCAACCTGGCGAGCGTCCTCAGAGAGCTCGGCGACCCGTTTGCCGCCCGGCCGTACATCGAGCAGGCCCTGGCAATCGAGGAGTCGTCCTACGGCGCCGAGCACCCGAAGGTCGCCGCCCGCCTGGCGAGCCTCGCGGGACTTCTTCAGGTGATCGGTGACATCCCGGGCGCCAGGATCCGTCTCGAGCGTTCGGTGAGGATCTCCGAGAGGCTGTTCGGCCGGGAGGACCCCCGCTACAAGGCACGGGCCGCCCAGCTCGAGGCGCTCAACGCGGTGCCGGCGGTGCCGGAGGCGGCGGAGCCTGACCCGTTCATCGACGACCCGGTAGACCTGCCGGCGCCCCCACCGGAACCGCCCGGCCCGCCGAAGCCGATCAGGATCAGCTCGCTTCCCGGCCGGTAGAACCTGCTCCGGGCGGCGGTGCCTACGACTCTTGCGGCTCCAGCATCTCCTCGGCCTCCGGGCTGTCCTCCCCCTGCAGCTCGTCCAGCGTCATGAGCACGTCACGCGGCTTGGACCCCTGCGACGGGCCGACCACTCCCCGCTCCTCGAGCATGTCCATGATGCGCCCGGCGCGGGCGAAGCCGACCTTCAGCTTGCGCTGAAGCATGGAGGTTGACCCGAGCTGCGACCGGACGACCAGCTCGGTCGCCATCTGGATCAAGTTCTCCTCCTCGTCGTCCTCGGCCGCACCACGGAGTCCCGAGCCCTTGGTTTCGCTTCCCGACGAGATGATCCCCTCGACGTAGTTGACGTTGCGCTGCCGGCGGCACCAGCCGACGAGCGCTGCGGTCTCCTTCTCCGAGATGTAGGCGCCCTGCAGGCGGATCGCCCGGGGGGCCGAGGCGTGCTTGTAGAGCATGTCGCCCTTGCCGATGAGCCGCTCGGCGCCGCCCTCGTCGAGGATGACCCGGCTGTCCTGCATGCTCGCAGTGGCGAACGCCATCCGGGACGGGATGTTGGCCTTGATAACACCGGTCACCACGTCGACCGACGGCCTCTGCGTCGCCACGATCAGGTGGATGCCGACCGCCCTGGCCTTCTGCGCAATCCGGCATATGTAGTCCTCGACCTCCCTGGGAGCGACCATCATCAGGTCGGCCAGCTCGTCCACCACCACCAGGTAGTAGGGGAAGGTCGTCCGGGGCGTGCCGTCCTCGAACGGCGGCAGGGCGCCCGCCCGCACGGCCTCGTTGTACATGTCCGAGTGGCGGTAACCGACGGCGGCGAGCACCTCGTAGCGGGCGTCCATCTCCTTGGCGACCCAGTTCAGCGCCTCGGCCGCCTTCTTCGGGTTCGTCACGACCGGGGTCAACAGGTGGGGCACGCCGTTGTAGTTGCTTAGTTCCACCATCTTGGGGTCGATCAGCAGCATCCGGACCTGGTCGGGCCTGGTGCGCAGGAGGAGCGAGCACAGGACGGCGTTGATGCACGTCGACTTTCCAGCACCCGTGGCTCCGGCGATCAACAGGTGGGGCATGTCGGCGAGGTTCACCACCATCGATACTCCGGCGATGTCCTTGCCGAGCCCCACCGTGAGCGGGTGCTCCGAGGTGCGGGCCTGGGGGCTGCGCATCACGTCGCCGAGGGTCACCGCGACGCGGTCCTTGTTCGGGACCTCGATGCCGATGGCCGAGCGTCCCGGGATCGGGGCGAGGATGCGGAGATCGCCGGCCGCCAGGGCGTAGCGGATCTCCTTCTCCAGGCTGACGACCCGGTTCACCTTCACG
>DATAAN010000197.1:0-17815 GCA_036260105.1 Actinomycetota bacterium | reverse complement strand
GAGTCACCGGGGATGCCGGGCGTGAAGGTGAGGACCACGTGGCTCCAGCCCCCGCCCCGGTCGCCCTGGCTTAGCCCCACCTTGGGGCTCAACTCCTCCAGCCCCAGGCGAAGCGACGAGTTGCCGTAGCTGTAGACCCTCTGGTTCGCCACAGTACCCGTGGTGTTTATTCCGGTTGGGCCGCCCCAGTGGGGAATCGACGGGTTCACCTTCGAATGGTCTGCCGGGTCGAGCCGGATCAGTGCAAAGTCGTTGTAGAGGCAGGTGTCCGGATCCGTCTCACCGGACTCCTGCATCGTGAGCCAGGAGTTGTAGACCATGGTGCCCGGCTGGCTTGCTCCGTCGACCTGAACCGAAGTGCCAAGCGGCAGCGACGGTGAGGTGCAGCCGTCGACGTCCGTGGCCTGGCCCGTGGACGAGCAGTGCGCAGCTTGACCGAGATAGACGTCGGTGGCGTCGAAGAAGACGAAGTTGGAGGTGCACTGGCCGGCGCCGGTAACCGTCTGAACGCCGGGGTGGATGGCCGCCGTGGAGGCGGGTGCCCACGTCCGTGGGAGGGTGTCGGCGAAAGCTCCGGACGGCATCGCCCACGCGGTCGCCACAAGAAGTACCGAAAGGAACGAAAGCCGCATCCGGACGCCGCGCAGGCCGATCATCAACGTCTCTCCCGCAGTTAGTGGCAACGCCCACATTCTCCCAGGACCGAGCGGTATGTCAACGCCGGAATCGTTAGACGATCTTCCTCAGCGGCCCAATCTCACATCGAATAGGCTGGTTGGATGAGCGATCAGTGGATGAACCGCACGGTCAAGATCGTGCGACTCGACGATCCCAACCGTGAGGTGGCCGGCACGCTGGGCATGGTCGAGGATCCCAAGGTGGGCGACGTCGGCAAGGTGATCTACGAGTACCCGGCCCCCGACACCAGGGTGACCGTCGAGAAGTCCAACGAGATGGGGACCCTCTGGTTCGCCGACTTCTCTCGCGACGAGCTGGAGCTGCAGCCGGACGAGTAGCGCCCCGGCTCCGCCAATCTGCAACGATCGGGGCATGATCCCCACCGCCATGGCCACCCGTTACGTGGCCCCTCTGCGTGAGGGTGGATCCCTGCCCGGACTGGTGGAGGCTGACGACCTCGGGACGTACGTCATGAAGTTCCGCGGGGCGGGCCAGGGGCTGAAGGCTCTGGTCGCCGAGGTCATAGTCGGCGAGCTGGCCCGGCGGGTGGGGCTTCGGGTGCCCGAGATGAAGGCGCTGCTCCTCAGCGAGGAGATCGGCCGCTACGAGGCCGACCAGGAGGTCCAGGATCTGCTGAAGGCCAGCATCGGCCTCAACCTCGGAATCGACTTCCTTCCCGGCTCGTTCGGATACGACGGCGTGTCGTTCCGGCCGTCGCAGGGCGAGGCGGCCCGCATCCTGTGGCTGGACGCCTTCGTGGCCAACGTCGACCGCTCCTGGAGAAACCCGAACCTGTTGGTCTGGCACCGCACGCTCTGGTGCATCGACCACGGCGCTTCGCTTTACTTTCACCACAACTGGCCGGCCGCTTCTCCCGGACGCTTTGCCGTCCAGCCGTTCGATGCGGGAGACCACATCTTCGCCGAGCTGGCAGGCGGTGAGGTGAATCAGGCGGAGGAAGAGCTGGTGGCTGCCATCACCGCACCGCTTCTGGAGGAGGTGCTGGACCAGGTGCCGGACGAGTGGCTGGAGCCTGCGCCGGGGAACGAGTCGCCGGAGGCGGTGCGGAACCTCTACCTGCAGTTTCTCCTGGCGCGCCTCGACGGCCGGAGCTCGTGGAGGCCTGAGTGAACGAGGGAGCGTTGAAAGGCTTCGAGTACTTCGTGCTCCGGTTCGTCCCGCGAGTCGACCGCGAGGAGTTCGTCAACGTCGGGATAGTCCTCTACAGCCAGGACTTCGAATTCCTGGACGCCGCCTGCCGGGTTGAAGAGGACCGCCTGAGGGCGCTGGCGCCGGGTGCCGACCTGCAGGACGTCAAAGCCGCCCTCGAGGCGGTGGAGACCATCTGCCGGGGCGAGGCGGGCGCCGGTCCCGCGGCCGGAATGGGCCCCCGCCAGCGATTCGATTGGCTGTCCGCCCCGAGGAGCACCGTGGTGCAGCCCGGGCCGGTGCACTCGGGTCTCACCCGAAACCCGGCAGCCGAGCTGCAGCGGCTGCTGGGGGCGCTGGTTCTCGAAACCCCTGCTTGACACCGGCTCCCCGATCGCGGACAGTCCTCGGGTAGCGAACGCAGCGGCGCCGGACGGCGGCCGGGGCGACGGATCGGAGCCGGAATGGCAAACGAGAACTGCCCCCTGTGCGCGGGACCGATGGAGGCCCGCAGCGCAGCGCCCTGCGAACAGTGCGGTGGCGACCCGGAGTCTCTGGCCCGGTACCGCGGGCGTGACGAGACCTACCACCTGGTCAAGGTGCTGGGCGGCAGGGAGATCGTTCTCTGTATCGGGTGCATGCTGAGCTTCGGCTCGCTCGACCCCCTCTACCTCGGAGTGCCGCCCCGCTCCCAATACGGCTTCGAGAGCATGGAGGTCCTCCGCGAGATGAGAGACCCGCCCGTGCGGGCCGACTACTTCTGCCCGGCCTGCGGCTACCGGTTGAAGTTCCTGAGGTTCGTCAAGGACGTGAGGTCTCGTGCGGGGCAGGGGACCGACCCCTCTGCTCCCTGAAGTAGCCTTTCAGCGCTTCAACGAGCCCGGCCATCGTGTGGTCGGCGGCTTCGACAGTCACCTCGACTCCTAAGCCCCGGCACTCCGCGCTGGTCGCCGGGCCAATGCTGCAGACCGCGATCCCCCGGGAAGCGGCTCTGTCGCCGGCAGCGTCCACGAAGCTCCTCGCAATCGAAGCGCTGGTCAGCGCAACCGCGTCCACCTCACCGAGCGCCTGCTGCACCAGCTCGTGGTTGCACACCTCGGTTCCGTAGGCGTCGATCCGGGTGACCTCGAACCCCCGGGCACGCAGGGCTTCGTCCAGGTCGGCGGTGGCGATGTCCGCCCGGACAAGCAGGACCTTGGCGGGTGGATCCGGCAGCTGCTCGGCGATCATGGCCGAGGTGAAAGAGCTCGGCATCCACTCGACCGCTACGCCGTGCGCCTCGAGCGCCCGGCGGGTGCCCGGTCCGATGGCGCCCACCCGCTCGGGCAGGGTAGCCAGGTCCGATCCCGTCTCTTCCATGCGGTTCAGCACGCTGTCGACGCCGTTGACGCTGGTGAACACCACCCAGTCGAAGTTCGGCGCCCGGGTGATCGCTTCATCCGCCTTGGTCCAGCTGGCTGGAGGCACGATCCGGATGGCCGGAACGACAACCGGAACCGCCCCGTGCTCCTCCAGCAGCCCGGCCAGCTCCCCGGCCTGGTGCTCGGGCCGCAGAACCAGGACCCGGACACCGTCGAGCGGACCGCTCAACTGTCGAGCCCTAAAAGCTCACCGGCGCCCTGCTCCACTAGGTTGCGGGCAACCTCTTCGGCCAGTTCCAGGCCTGCATCGAGACCGCCGGTCGCGCTGTGCCGGATCTCCACGCCACCGTCGGAGGAGATGACCCGGGACTCGAGGCGGAGTTGCCCGTCGGAAACGGCGCCGTAGGCGGAGACCGGCAGCAGGCACCCGCCGCCGAGGCCGCTGAGAACTGCCCGCTCTGCCTGTACCGCGGCTGCGGTCGAGAGGTCGTGCAGCTGCGACACCACCTCGGCGACCAGCGGTGCGTCGGCCCGCACCTCCACCGCGAGAGCACCCTGGCCCGGGGCCGGCAGCGCCAGGCTGAGCGGCAGGTGATCGTCGGGCTCGATGCCCAGGCGCGACAGGCCGGCCGCCGCCAGCATGGCGGCTGCGTAGTCGCCGGCCCGCACCTTGGCGATGCGGGTCGGCAGGTTCCCGTTCAAGGGGACGACCTCAAGGTCGGGGCGCATGCGGCGGAGCTGGGCAGTCCGGCGCGGGCTGGAGGTGCCGACTCTGGCCCCCACGGGTAGACCGTCCAGGGTGCTGCCCACCAGCGCCTCCCGTGGATCGGCGCGAACCGGGATGGCGGCGACGATGAGCCCGGGTACCGGCGCGGTGGGCAGGTCCTTGAGCGAGTGGACCCCGGCGTCGACCCTGCCTTCCAGCAGGGCGTTCTCTATCTCCTTGACGAAGATGCCGTCACCCAGTGTGGGGTTGTCGGGCCGGAGCACGGGCCTGGAGTCGATGACCTCCAGGCGTACCTCCAGGTCGGGAGTCGACGCCTCCAGCTGGGCGGCCACCCACTGCGCCTGCACGAGCGCGAGCCTGCTACCCCTGGTGCCGATACGAAGGACGGGCATGGAAGGGCCTAGTCGCCCGGAAGGTGGAAGATCCTCCGGATGGTGGCGCGGTCGGCGTCGCTGCACCGGCGGAGCTCGACGGTGGGTCCGTGGAGCAGCTTGTTGGCGATGCGCTGGCCCACCGACCGTAGCTTGACCTCCTGCTCCTCGGTAAGTCCGAGACTTCCCATCGCCCGGCGAACCTCGTCGTTTACGACCTGCTCGGCGAAGCTGTGGAGCTCCTTGATGGTCGGGCCCGAAGCCCGGGTGTCCGCCCAGTGCAGCAGGTCGGCGACCTCCCTTTTGACCATCGACTCGGCGTCGATCATGGCGTCGGTGATCTCCGGTCCCCGGGGACCCGGGATCTCGTCGAGGTCCAGGACCTCGATGCTCTCGTGGTTCACCGCGTCGACCACCCTCGGCACGGACAGGTCCAGGATCAACAGCGGCGACGCCGGCGCCGCCGGGAGGTCCGCCGTGGAGATCTTGAAGTTGCCTGACAGGGCCACGATCGCCACGTCGGCCTGGGGTAGGAGCTGGGGGAGGCTCGCGAGCGTGTAGGCCTCGGCGCCGATGTCATCGGCCAGCTCCTGGGCCGACTCCAGGGTGCGGCTCGCAACCGTGAGCGTTGCGCCGCCCTTCCGGCAGCCGAATGCCGCGTCCCGGGCAATCTCTCCGGCGCCCACGATCAGCACCTTGCGGTCGTCCAGCCTGATGAACCGGGTGTTGAGGTAGTCGGCGGCAAAGTCGCCCACCGAGCGGGCCAGCCTGCCCAAGGGGGTCTCGTTCCGCACCTGGCGCCCGAGCCGGATCGCCCGCCCGAAGATGTTGGTCAGCACCGGACCGGTGGAGCCCGCCTCCTCGGCCAGCGTCAATGCCCTCCGGACCTGACCGAGCACCTGCGGCTCGCCTATGACGAGAGAGTCGAGGCCGCACGCCACCCGGAACAGGTGCTCGATCGCCTCGGCGCCCTGCATGAACCTCACGTCGTGGTGGTCCGTCGGCAGCAGTCCCGGCATGATGGCGGCCACCGCGTGAACGACGTCGGAGTCCAGCCCGTCCCCGGTGGCGTAGATCTCGGTGCGGTGGCAGGTCGAGAGCACGATCAGCTCGGCGATGCCCGGGCGCGGTCCACGGAGGAGCTTCCTCTGCCCGTCCTCTGTGAGGGCAAGGCGGTCCCGCAGCTCGGCGGGGGCCGACCTTCCGGCGCTCAGGGCAACGATCATGACGGGTCAGCGTACCTCAGAACTATGTCCCTCAACGCAGCGACGAACCTGGGATCGGCGTTGGGGGAGGCGATACGGCGCAGCTCGATGCCCAGCTCGGAAGCCCGCTCCACGCACTCGACGTCCACGTCGTAAAGCACCTCCAGGTGGTCCGCCACGAACCCCACCGGTGCGATGAGCGCCCGCCGGCCCCCTTCCTCGGCGAACGTGCCCAGCCGGACGAGTATGTCCGGACCCAGCCAGGGCTCGCCGGTCGTGCTCTCGCTCTGCCAGCCGGTGGTGTAGTTGGCGATCCCCGCTGCGTCGGCGAAGACCTTTGCCGAGTCGGCGAGCTGGTCGGCGTAGGGGTCCCCCTCGGCGACGATCCGGGCCGGAATGCTGTGCGCCGTGAAGAACACGCAGGTCCCGGGATCTGAAGCGTCCCACCCCTCCAGTGCCGCCTTCAGGTTTTCGGCGACCAGGTCAACAAACGCCGGCTCGTCGTACCAGGACCTGACCATCTGAAGCTCGAAGTCGGCTCCAACCGCTTCTCTGGCTTTGAGGATCCGGGCTTCGTACTCACCGATGCTCTTCTTGGAGTAGTGCGGTGCGAGCACCAGGCCGATCACCCGGTCGATGCCCGCCTCGGCGATCTCCTTCACCGTGTCGGCGACGAACGGGTGCCAGTGCTTCATACCGGTGTATACGGAGAACCGGCCGGGGTGCTCCCGGTCGAGCAGACCCTGCAGCGAGTCGGCCTGCTGCTGGGTGATCTCGTTCAGGGGGGACTTGCCCCCGATTCGCTCGTAGCGGTCGGCGAGGACCTTGAGGACCTGGGGGGACGGCGGCCGGCCGCCCCTGATGTCGGTGAAGTAAGGCTCGACCTCGTCCGCGGTGCGGGGGCTCCCGTAGGCCATGAGCAGAACGGCGGTGGTCACGGCAGCGAGAACCCGTGCACGGTATCCACCAGGAGCTTGAGGTTGTCCAGGGGCGTGTCGGGGAGGACGCCGTGCCCCAGGTTGAAGACGTGGCCGGCCCGCCCGGCCGCCCGACGGAGGACCTCCTCGGCCTCCCGTACCAGCTGGTCCGGGGACCCGAGCAGAATCTTCGGGTCGAGGTTGCCCTGGACCGCCTTGTCGAAGCCGATGCGCTTCCAAGCCTCGTCCAGGGGGACGGTGGCGTCGACGCCGACGACATCCGGGTCGGGCGAAGCCATCAGCTCCAGCAAGTCGGATGTCCCGGTTCCGAAGTGGATACGGGGGACGCCGAGCGATGCCGTCTCGGCGAAGATCCGGGCGGAGTAGGGAAGGGCGAACTCCCGGTACTCGTCCGGTGTCAGGCGGCCGACCCACGAGTCGAAGAGCTGCAGCGCTCCGGCGCCCGCTGCGACCTGCTCGCCGAGATACGCGATCAGCACCGAGCTCAGACGGTCCAGCAGCGCGTGCCACGCCGCCGGGTCCTCCTTCATAAGCGCTCGCGTGGCCGGAAGGGCGGGGTTGGGCCGTCCTTCCACCAGGTAGCTGGCCAGGGTGAAGGGCGCCCCGGCGAACCCGATCATCGGCACCTCGCCGTCCAGGCGCTCGACCACGAGCCGCATCGCCTCGAACAGCTCGGGGAGCGCCTCCGCCGCGGGAACCTCCGGCAGCCGGTCCACCTGCCCCGTCGAGCGGATCGGCTCGGCCACCGCCGGTCCCATCCCTTCGACGATCTCGTAATCGATGCCGAGGCAGGCCACCGGGGTCATGATGTCGGCGAAGACGATGGCAGCGTCGACGGGGAACTCGGCGAGCGGCAGAAGCGTGACCTCGGCGCACAGCTCGGGCGTCGAGGCGACCTCCTTGAAGGAGTGCCGCTGGCGGAGCTCCCGGTAGGCCGGGAGGCTGCGGCCGGCCTGGCGCATCATCCAGATCGGCGTCACGTCGACTGGCTCACGCCGGCAGGCGCGAAGGAACCGGTCGGATCTTTGGTCGGGAGCCATGGTGTCAAGAAAAACGATATCGCACCGCGCCGGCCTATCCGCCCGAGAGCGCGCAACCGTACGAGAGCGGAAAACTTGTAAGAATGGTCCGGTTCCCCTTCACCTCAGGAGATCTGTTTTGGGCATAGGCAGGCAGCAGGTAGAGCATGTGGCCAAGCTGGCGCGCCTGCATCTCACCGAGGAGGAGCTGAACCTGTTCGAGGGACAGCTCTCGGCGATCCTCGAGCATGCCGACCGGGTGACCGCCCTGGACACCGAAGGTGTGGAGCCGACCTCCCACGCCATCCCGCTCCGCAACGTCCTGCGGCCGGACGAGGTCGTGCCCCCCATCGGCCCCGAGGCCGCCCTGGCCAATGCGCCGTTCGCCGAGGACGGGCACTTCCGGGTGCCCCGCATCCTCGAGGAGGAGGGCTAGGTGGCCGAACTTTGGGAGCACTCAGCTTCCGAGCTGGCGTCGATGATCGCCTCCAAGGAGGTGTCGGCCGCCGAGGTCTCGGAGTCCTGCATCGCCCGTACCGACCAGGTCGAAAGCGAGCTCAGGTCGTACCTCACGCTCACTCCCGAAGAGGCTCGCCGCAAGGCGGCCGACATCGACGCCGGTATCGCCTCCGGTGCGAGACTGGCTCCGCTGGCCGGGGTGCCGATGGCTCTGAAAGACATCATCTGCACCAAGGGGATCCGGTCGACAGCGGGCTCCAAGATCCTCGAGAACTACGTGCCGCCCTACTCCGCGACGGTTGCCCGACGGCTGGACGAAGCGGGCTCGGCACTGCTGGGCAAGACCAACCTCGACGAGTTCGCGATGGGGTCGTCCACGGAGAACTCCGCCTACCAGATCACCCGGAACCCGTGGGACCTGGAGCGCGTCCCGGGTGGCTCCTCCGGCGGCTCCGCCGCTGCGGTTGCCGCAGGTCAGGCGGTCTTCGCCATAGGCACCGACACCGGAGGCAGCATCCGGCAGCCGGCGGCGCTGTGCGGAGTCGTCGGTCTCAAGCCAACCTACGGCCTGGTGTCCCGGTTCGGGCTTATCGCGTTCGCCTCGTCGCTCGACCAGGCCGGCCCTTTCACGCGCAACGTCAGGGACGCCGCCCTGGTGCTCAGTGCGATGGCCGGGCACGACCCCTCCGACTCCACGTCGCTTCCCGAGCCGGTACCCGACTACGTGGCAGCCCTCGGACGGGGCCTCGAAGGCATGAAGATCGGCGTGGTAAAGGAGATCTCGGGCGACGGCGTCGACCCGGCGGTGCAGGCCCGCTTCCGGGAATCGGTGCAGATCCTGGAGAAGCTGGGGGCCCAGATCGGCGAGGTGTCGCTGAGCTCCTTCGGCTACGGCATCGACGTCTATTACCTGATCGCCCCTGCCGAGGCGTCCTCCAACCTCGCCCGGTTCGACGGCGTCCGGTACGGCCTCCGGGTCGACGGTCCGGATGTGGCGGCGATGAACGCGAACACCAGGGCGGCCGGCTTCGGCGCCGAGGTCAAGCGCCGCATCATGCTGGGCACCTACTCTCTGTCCAGCGGCTACTACGACGCCTACTACCTGAAGGCCCAGAAGGCCCGGACGCTCATCGCCCGCGACTTCGCCCGGGCCTACGAGGAGTTCGACCTGCTGGTGTCGCCGACGTCGCCCACCACCGCATTCAAGATCGGCGAGCGCACCGAGGACCCGCTGACCATGTACCTGTCGGACATCTGCACGGTGCCGAGCTCGCTCGCCGGGGCGACCGCGATCTCCGTCCCTTGCGGCCTCTCGGCGGACGACGGCCTGCCGGTCGGCCTTCAGTTCATGGCCAAGCCGCTGGGTGAGGCGACGATGCTGGCCGCGGCCTACGCCTTCGAGCAAGAGCTCGGTCCGCTCCCCAAGCCGCCGCTGTGGAGCACGGCATGACCGACGATCTGCTAACGACGATCGGTCTCGAGGTCCACGTCGAGCTGAAGACCAACACGAAGATGTTCTGCGGGTGCCCGGTCGGCTTCGGCGGCGAGCCGAACACCCGGGTCTGCCAGGTCTGCCTGGGCCACCCGGGCACGCTGCCGACGATGAACGAGAAGGCGGTGGAGTACACGACGAAGATCGCCATGGCGCTCGGCTGCGACGTGGCGCCGTACTCGATCTTCCACCGCAAGAACTACTTCTATCCCGACATGCCGAAGAACTACCAGATCTCCCAGTACGACCATCCGATCGGCGAGCACGGCGCTCTGGAGGTGGAGGTGGACGGCAAGGCGCATCGCGTCGGCATCACCCGGGCGCACCTGGAGGAGGACACCGGCAAGTCGCTGCACATGGGGGGCCGGGGCCGCATCCACGACGCCGACTACAGCCTCGAGGACTTCAACCGGGCGGGGACGCCGCTGGTGGAGATCGTGAGCGAGCCGGACATCACCTCGCCGGAGGTGGCTCGCGCCTACGCTACCGAGCTGAGGGCCATACTCGAGTACCTGGGCGTCTCCGACGTCCGCATGGAGGAAGGCTCCATGCGGGTCGACGCCAACATCTCGGTTGCCCCGCCGGGGGAGCGGGGCAAGAAGGTCGAGATCAAGAACATGAACTCGCTGCGCAGCGTCTTCCGGGCTCTGGAGTACGAGGAGAAGCGCCAGCGGGAGGTCTTGCGGGCGGGCGGCACCATCACCCAGTCGACCCGCCACTGGGACGAAAAAGCCGGCAAGACGCAGGAGCTGCGCACCAAGGAGGAGGCCTTCGACTACCGCTACTTCCCCGAGCCCGACCTGGTGCCGATAGAGCCCTCGGTCGAGTGGCTGCGCCAGCTGAGGGAGGAGCTACCGGAGCTGCCGGTCGAGCGAGCCCGCCGCTACCGGGAGGAGCTCAGCTTGAGCGCCTACGACGCCGGCGTCCTTCGGTCGACCAAAGCCCTCGGCGACCTGTTCGAGGAGGCGCTGGCCGCCGCCAAGAAGGCCGACGCCAAGCAGGTGGCGAACTGGGTGACGAACGACCTTGCCGGCCTGCTGGCGGCCCGGCCTGAAGGCTCGTCGACACCCGAAGTCAGCGCGAAACACCTGGCCGAGCTGGTGGACATGGTCGCCGCCGGTGAGCTGTCGAAGAACCAAGGGCAGCAGGTCCTGGCGATGATGCTGGACTCCGGCCGCAGCCCGAAGAAGCTGGCCAGCGAGGCCGGCATCAAGCAGGTCTCGGATGAGTCGGCGCTGGAGGAGGCGATCGACGCCGCCCTGGCCGCCCACCCGGACATCGCCGAACGGTTGAAGGCGGGAGACAACAAGCCGTTCGGCTTCCTGATGGGCGAGATCATGAAGGCCACCAAGGGCCAGGCCAACCCGAAGGTGGTCAGCGGTCTGATCCGCAAGAAGCTGCAGGTATAGCTGACCGGTTTTATTCCGGGTCTCGCTTGTTCAAGCAGCGCGGACGAACCTCGGGCTCTCAGGCAGCCCGAGGTCTGGACCTAACAAGTAGCCATCACCGGCGCGGTGGGTTGTTACAGAAGAGTCCAAAGCAGCGATCCGCAATAGATCAACCAGTTTGCACCGCCAACGAATGGCTGATTTCCCGTCCTCGGAACGGGCTTCCGCTGCCGCGTTAGACTGGAAACGTCGCCCGTAGCGGGCGGACGTGGGACGCCCCGGACTCTTCCGCTCTCCGCCGCCGCTTGTGACCTGCGACTTACCTGTCTCTAAAAGGAGATTCCGTGTTCAAACGGCCTGAGATCCTCATGACGCCCGGACCTACTCCGGTGCCCGAATTCGTGCTTGCCGCCCAGGCAGCGCCGCTGGTCTACCACCGCGGTCCCGGGTACGGCGCCCTTCTGGACGAGGTGGTCGAGGGGGTTCAGTGGCTCCTGCAGACCAAGTCCGACGTCATCGTCTACACGTCGTCGGGAACCGGGGGCATGGAGGGCGCGGTCGCCAACGTGACTTCTCCCGGTGACAAGGTCCTGGTCGTCTCGGTCGGATACTTCGGCGACCGCTTCCGGATGATGCTCGAGCGGTTCGGCTGTGAGGTCACCTTCCTCGACTACCAGTGGGGCAAGACCGCCAAGGCGGCCGACGTCATTGCCGAGCTCGACAAGAACCCCGAGATCTCCATGGTCTTCTGCCAGCACTCCGAGACGTCCACCGGAGTCGTCAACGACGTCGAGCCGATCGCCCGGGCGGTTTCCGAGCGGGGCAAGCTGTTCATCCTCGACGCCATCTCCAGCATCGGAGCCGTGGACATCAACATGGACGAGTGGGGGATCGACGTCTGCATCGGTGGCTCCCAGAAGGCGCTCGGCGCGACGCCGGGCATCGCCTTCGTCGCGGTCAGCCAGAAGGCGTGGGAAGCGCACGCCGTCAGCAAGGCCCCCCGGTTCTACTTCGACTGGACCGCCTACAAGGAGGCCATGGAGCGGCCGAACTCCGAGAGCCCCTGGACTCCGGCGATCTCGGTGCTGGCCGGCATGGCCGCAGCCCTGCGGGTCGCCAAGGAGGAGGGCCGTGAGGCGATCATGGAGCGGCACGTGCTGCTCGCCAAAGCCGTCAAGGCCGGCGCTCTCGCGCTCGGTCTGCCGCTCATGGGCGAGGACCCTGAGCGCGCGGTCGCCGTGACCGCCGTGCAGAACCCGCCCGGGCTGACCGACACTCAGATCGTCGGCGGCCTGAGGAAGGACTACGGCATCGTCGTCGCTCCCGGACAGGGCCCGATGAAGGGCAAGGTATTCCGCATCGGACACCTGGGCTGGTTCATGCCGGTCGACGTGCTGCAGTTCTTCGGAGCGCTCGAGCTGGTGCTGGACAAGCTGGGCTACGAGTTCCAGAAGGGCGCCTCCGTGGCCGCCGCCGAAGCGGTGTTCCGGGAAGCCGGACTCTAGGAGGCCGGCGTGCCGTTGCGGGTTCTGGTCGCCGAACCCCTCGCCGAGGAGGGGATCGAGAAGATGCGCGCCGAGCTGGACGTCGACGTCCTGCCCGACCTTCCGCGCCAGAAGTTCCTCGACGTGATCGGTGAGTACGACGCGGTCATCGTCCGTTCGGCGACCCAGATCGACAAGGAGGCCATCGAAAAGGGATGGCGCCTGAAGGTGGTAGGCCGGGCAGGGATCGGGCTGGACAACATCGACGTCGAGGCCGCCACGCGCCGTGGGATCCTCGTCGTCAACGCGCCGCAGAGCAACATCCTGTCGGCGGCCGAGCACACCATGGCGCTACTGCTGTCGATGGCCCGCAAGATTCCAGCCGCCGATGCGTCGCTGCGCGCCGGCAAGTGGGCCCGCAGCAAGTTCAACGGCGTCGAGCTGCACGGCAAGACGCTCGGCGTCGTCGGGATGGGGCGGATAGGCACCCTGGTTGCCCAGCGGGCCGTGGGGTTCGGCATGCATCTGGTGGTCTACGACCCATACGTCACCGAGGCACGGGCTGCCGAGCTGAAGGCGACGCTTGCCTCGACCCTGGAGGAGCTTCTCGGGCAGTCCGACTTCATCACGATCCACCTGCCCAAGACCTCGGAGACGAAGGGGATGATCGGGGCCGACCAGTTCGCAGCCATGAAGCCCGGCGTGCGGATCGTCAACGCGGCCCGGGGCGGGATTGTCGACGAGGCGGCCCTGATGAAGGCCCACGAGGACGGGATCGTCGCCGGAGCGGCGATCGACGTCTACGAGAAGGAACCCGCCAGTCCCGACCACCCCTTCTTCAAGGTGACCGACTTCGTGGTCACCCCCCACCTGGGCGCCTCCACCCATGAGGCGCAGGAGAAGGCCGGCACCGCGATCGCCGAGCAGGTGCTGCTCGCCTTGAGGGGCGAGTTCGCTCCCTACGCGGTCAACATCAAGGGCGGTGCCGAGTACGTCGAGGCCATCCGACCCTTCATCTCGCTGACCGAGAAGCTCGGCCGCATCGCCCACGCCGTGGCGGGCGACCGGATCACCGAGGTCCACATGGAGTTCCGGGGATCGGTGGCCGAGCACGACACCCGCATCCTCACACTGGCCGGCCTGAAGGGCCTCTTCTCGGCCATCGTGCACGAGCCGGTGACCTACGTGAACGCTCCACTGCTCGCATCGGAGCGGGGCATCCAGGTGAAGGAGACCAAGTCCGCCGTCGCATCGGACTTCGTGAGCCTGGTGTCGATATCGGCCGGCTCGGACCGTGGATCGGTCCAGGTCTCCGGCACGCTGGTCGGCAAAAAGGACGAGGAGCGGATCGTCGGCGTGTGGGGCTACGGGATGGACATGTCTCCCGAGCGGCACATGTGCTTCATCAAGTACACGGACCGGCCGGGCGTCGTCGGCAAGGTGGGATCGGTCCTGGGCGAGGCAGGGGTTAACATTGCCAGCATGCAGGTCAGCCGGCAGACCATCGGAGGTGAGGCCCTTATGGGCCTTACAGTAGACGACGAGATTCCCTCCGAGGTCCTAGGCAAGATCAAGAAGTCCATCGACGCCACGGACGTACGAGCGATCGATCTCAGCGAGTAACTCGCCCGAGCAGCAAACCTCTTTTGGATACAATCAGGCCACCTGTCTCGCGCCCCGGAGCGCGCCTTTAGGGAAGGAGCACCTCGAAATGCCAATCACCCCCACTAAGTTCATCTGGATGAACGGCGAGCTCGTGGAGTGGGAAAAGGCAACCGTACACGTGCTGAACCACAGCCTTCACTACGGTTCGGGGCTGTTCGAGGGCATCCGGGCCTACCACACCAAGCGGGGCCCGGCCGTCTTCCGGCTGACACCGCACATCGAGCGCCTCCACCGATCGGCGAAGATCTACCTGATCGACATGCCGTATGGGGTCGACAAGCTGGTCGAAGCGGTCAAGGAGACCGTCCGGGCCAACGACCTGGACTCCTGCTACATCCGGCCGATCGTCTACCACGGCTACGGCGAGATGGGGCTGAACCCGCTACCCGTGCCGGTGGAGGTTGCGATAGCCGCCTGGACCTGGGGCGCCTACCTCGGTGAGGAGTCGCTGGTCCACGGCGTCCGGACGAAGATCTCCTCGTGGCGCCGCAACGACCACAACGCGATCCCGCCGGCCGCCAAGGCGACGGGTCAGTACCTGAACTCCGGGCTGGCCAAGGTGGAGGCGGTGAAAAGCGGCTATGACGAGGCGATCATGCTCAACGAGCGGGGCTTTGTTGCCGATGCAACCGGCGAGAACGTCTTCATCGTTCGCGACCGTGTGCTGATGACGCCTCCGCTGGCCTCCGGGCCGCTCGGTGGCATCACCCGCGAGGCGATCATGATCATCGCCCGGGACCTGGGCGTCCAGGTGGAGGAGACCGACCTGGCCCGCACCGACCTCTACACCGCCGACGAGGCGTTCATGACCGGCACGGCCGCCGAGGTGGTGCCCATTCGCTCCGTCGACGACCGGGAGCTCGGCGACGCCGGTCCGACGACGAAGAAGATCCAGGAGATGTTCTTCGCGGCGGTCCGGGGTGAGGTGGAGCGGTACTCGGACTGGAACGAGTACGTTTGAGGTTTGCCCGGTTCAAATACGGCAACCGCATCGCTTACGGAATCCTGCAGGACGGCGTAGTAGAGGAGATCTCCAGCACCCCGTTCCTCCCCTACGAGACGACGGGGGTCACCTACGAGCTGGAGGACGTGCGGCTCCTGTCGCCCTGCGTCCCCTCGAAGGTGATCGGCATCGCCCTCAACTACAAGGACCACGTGCAGGAGATGGGCAAGCCGGCCCCGGACTACCCGATCTTCTTCTACAAGCCGTCCACCGCGGTGGTCGGTCCGGGGGACCGGGTGGTGCGGCCGCCGGGGTGCAAGCAGCTCGACTACGAGGGTGAGCTGGCGGTGGTCGTCGGCAGCGTGGCCCGGCGGGTGTCACTTGGAAGGCACGAGGAGGTCGTCCTCGGCTACACCTGCGGCATCGACGCCACGGCGCGCGACCTGCAGAAGATCGACTCGCAGTGGGGGAGGGCGAAAGGGTTCGACACCTCCGCTCCTCTCGGGCCGTGGATCGAGACGGACATCGACCCGTCGAACCTGGAGCTGACCACGTCGCTGAACGGGGAGGTCCGCCAGAGCAGCACCACCTCGGGGATGATCTTCAACGTCTCGGCCCTCGTCACCTTCGTGAGCGCCTACGTCACCTTGCTGCCGGGCGATGTGATCCTGACCGGCACGCCGTCCGGGATCGGGCCGATGGAGCCGGGGGACAGCCTCAGCGTGGAGATCGAGGGGATCGGCGTTCTCGACGTGACCGTCGCCGACAGTCCGGGCCCTCGATGAACGACTCCCCGGACCGGCAGGTCCGCGTCCGGGCCGCTCCCGCCCCGAGCGGCTCCCTGCACGTCGGGAACGTGCGGACATTCCTCTACAACTGGCTCCATGCCCGCCACACCGGCGGCAAGTTCGTCCTGAGGATTGAGGACACGGACACCTCGCGCTTTACCGAGGAGGCGTACGCGGCGGTGCTGGAGGATCTCAAGTGGCTGCGCCTGGAGTGGGACGAGGGTCCGGAGGTCGAGGGGCCGCACGCTCCCTACCGGCAGTCACAGCGTACGCAGCTGCACGTCGACGCAGCCGAGCGGCTGCTCTCGGTGGGAGCTGCCTACCGCTGCTACTGCACGAAGGAGGAGCTCGAGGAGCGCCGGGCTCGGGCGCGGGCGGAGGGCCGCCGTCCCGGGTACGACGGCCGCTGCTTCCGGCTGACCGACACCGAGCAGCAGGCGTTCGAGGCGGAGGGTCGCCCCTCCACGGTGCGGGTCCACATTCCCGACGAAGGCGAGATCGTCTTCGAGGACCGGGTTATCGGGCCGGTCACCACCCAGCTCGAGCAGATCGACGACTTCGCCATCCTGCGCTCCGACGGGGCGCCCCTCTACCACCTGGCGGTGGTGGTCGACGACGGGCTGATGGAGATCACCGACGTGATCCGGGGCGACGACCTGCTCTCAAACACGCCCAAGCAGATCCTGCTCCACTCGGCGCTCGGCAATCCGATCCCGACGTTTGCCCACCTTCCCCAGGTCCTCGGCCCGGACCGCAAGCCCCTCAGCAAGCGCCACGGCTCCACCTCCATCGCCGACTTCCGGGAGGCCGGCTACCTCGAGGACGCTCTGGTGAACTTCCTGGCGCTTCTGGGATGGGGCACCGCGGAGGACACCATCCTCAGCCGTGAGGAGCTCATCTCCCGCTTCGACGTTGCAGACGTCCACCCCTCGCCCGCCATGTTCGACACCAAGAAGCTCGACTGGATGAACGGCGAGTACATCCGCCTGCTGGACGAGCAGGAGCTCACACGCCGGGTGCTGCCGTTCTACGCCAACGCCGGGCTGGTACGGGAGCCGCTATCCGATGAGGACAGGCAGAAGGTCGACGCAGCAACGCCGTTGATCCAGACCCGCATCCGCCGGCTCGACGAGGCGCCGGCGCTGGTACGGGGCCTGTTCCTGCGGGTGGAGATGGACCCAGCCGCCGCGGCCAAAGCCTTCGCGCCCGAGCACGTCCCCGAGCTGCTCCAGGCTGCCATCGAAACGCTGGGGGCGCTGGACCCCTGGACGAAGGAGTCGGTGGAGGCGGCCCTGAGGGGCCTCGCCGAGGAGAGGCAGCTCAAGCCTCGCACCGCCTTCGCTCCGTTCTACGTGGCGATAAGCGGATCTACCGTGTCGGCGCCGGTGTTCGACCTGATGACGCTGATCGGCAAGCAGGAGTGCCTGGAGCGCCTACGCCGGGCGCTGGAGGCCTGCGGCCACTAGGCGCTGGTGACCTTGACCTTCTTGGCGATGTAGGTCATCAGGGTCCGGGTCGGCGTCTTGATTCGGTGCACCGCCCTAAGGTGCTCGGCGACCTGGCCCATGAGCTCGTCCCACGTGTCGGCGACGAAGTGCTTCTTGCAGGTGTCAGCTCCGATGTCGGAGCATCTGAACTCGACCGGCATTTGGAGATCCTCCCACGGACCATCTTACCTGGGGGGCCGGCCGCCCCCGACCGGAGGCGCCGCCGACTTACCAGGCTCAGGCCTCTACTTGGCGTTTCTCATGATGTAGCTCATGACCGTCTGGCTTGGCGTCATCACGTTGTGCACATCACGGAGGTGGACCGCCACCTGACGAAGCAGCTCTTCCTTCGAATTCGCTTGCAGGTGTCAGCTCCCACGTCTGCTCACCTGAACGTAAGCAACGAACCACCCCCTTGAGTCCGAGGTTCGCCGGGCCGGGGGAGCGGTTAGCTGCCGATGGCCCTCCGGCCGCCGGTCCGGCTGGCCAGCGAGTCGGTCGCGGCCTGAACCGGTACCAAGTCGTTGTTGACCGAGGCGACGGTTTCGGGAACCGTCTCGATCTGGCTTGCGATGGCCCGCACGCCGGCGATGATCGTGCCCAGCGTGAAGCTCACGTGCACCAGCTGGCTGATCACCCGCAGCAGGTACGAGACCAGGAT
>DATAAN010000196.1:0-19304 GCA_036260105.1 Actinomycetota bacterium | reverse complement strand
CACGGTGAAGGTGAAGGTGCCGCCCGGCGCAGGCAGGCTGGCCGGGGCCGCATTCTTCGTCACGCTGATCGAGGGGCTCGGCGCTACTGTGACCGTCACGGATTCGTTGGGTGCGTTGCAGACTCCGGCGACGGGGCTGTTGCCGGCGTCTCCGCTGTAGCTGGCGACGAAGCGGTAGGTCCCCGGCGCCGTAGGCGTGAAGGCCGGCGTAGCGGCGTAGGCCCCGTTCCCGCTGACCGGCACGGTTGCCGAATAGACCGGCGCGCCGGTGCAGTTGGCGTCCGCCGGCCCGTAGGCGTTGAAGGTGATGGTTCCGGTCGGGTTGTTGCCTCCGGACAGGGTCGCCGTGTCGGTAACCGGCTGGCCGACGGTTGCAACGGCCGGCGTTACTTGCGTGCTCAGCGCCGGCGTCACCGGACCCGGGGAACCGCCCACCGTCACCGACTCGTTCGGGGCATTGCACGGCGAGGTAACCGGGTTGTTGTTGGCATCGCCGCTGTAGGAGACGACCCACCGGTAGACGCCCGGTGCGGTCGGGGTGAAGGGGTCGGAGGTGATCGTGCCGTTTCCGGCCACCGGCTTGGTGTTCGTGAAGACGGCGGCGCCGGTGCAACCGGCGTCGTTCGGCCCGTACAGGTTGAACGTGACCGTGCCCGTCGGGTTGTTGCCGGCCGCCAGCGTGGCGGTGTCGGTTACCTGGCCGCCGAGGGCGACGTTGGGCGACGCGGTCGTCGCCAGTGACGGCGTGACCGGCCCGGGCCCCGCACCGACGGTCACCGACTCGTTCGGGGCATTGCACGGCGAGGTAACCGGGTTGTTGTTGGCGTCGCCGCCGTAGAAGGCGACCCAGCGGTAGACGCCCGGGTCGGTCGGTGTAAAGGGAGCCGAGGTCACGCTGCCGTTGCCGGCCACCGGCTGGGTGTCCGTGAAGGCAGGCTCACCGGTGCAGGTGGGGTTGTCCGGCCCGTAGAGGGTGAAGGTGATGTTGCCGGTCGGGTTGTTCCCGCCGGCCAGCGTGGCAGTGTCCGTCACCTGCCCACCGAGCGCGACGTTGGGCGAAGCTGTCGTCGTCAGCGTCGGCGTGGCCGGCCCGGCGGCGCCGACGACGGTCGTCGTGTCCTCGTTGGTGCTGGTCACGGTCGTGCCGTTGAGGTGGGTGGCCGACACGGTTGCCAACTGGTTGGTCGAGGCTCCGGCGTCGGCCGGAAGGGTGTCGTGGTTCGGCGGCCTTACGGCCGTGACCGTGAAGTTGATGCGGCAGACATCCAGGTCGTTGGCGATGCTCGACGGGCCCAGCACGACCGGCAGCCCGTCGGCCGGGGTGAAGCGGACCTCGCCGGTCGCTGGGTTGATCTCGGTGATGTTGAAGGTGCGCCCGCTGCAAGCTGTTCCGAGCTCGCCCGTACCCGTCGGGCTCAGGTCGAACGTCCCAGGATCGGCGATCGAGCCGGGCGCGTCGCAGCCGGGGTCGAAGGTGGAGCACGACGGCACGAGTCTCATGTCGTTGACCGTCATGGTGCCGAGCGCCTCCGGCCCGGTCGAGATGTTGAGGACCGAGTAGGTGGCCGTCTGGGTCTCGCCGACGTCGAAGACCGTCGGGAAGTTAGGGATGACGCCGACGTCGGCCGCGGCGTGCGCCGGTAGGACCGGCACCAATATCGCCAGGGCGAGGGCCAGCACGGCGGCGACCTTGCGGCGCCGGCGCCACACGGAAGCAGCGTCTTCCCGAACACGTCCGGTCCGGAGGAACTCGGCCATCCCGCTATGCCGGGAGAGGCGCCCGCCGCGCTTCATCCCTACCTCCCGCCTTCCACCTTGGGCCTTACGCCCGGGCGCCACCGTGCGATGCGTCCGGGGGCAATCTAGCAGAAGGTGTATTGCTTTGACAGCTTGTGGGCGCTGCCTCCGGCCGTTGATGACTTACGCTGGTTCGGGGCTTCGCACCACCAAAGGAGGCAGTCATCTTTCCGCAGACGTTCCGGACCGTGGTCATGGTGGTCGGCGCCATCTGGATGGTGCAGGGCCTGGGGCTGCTGGAGACCGGCTCGTTCATGGACCGCCAGCCGGTCTGGGTCCTCGCCGGGGCGGTGATGCTCGCCGGGGGGACGGTCGCGACGGTGATACAGCGCCGGAGGTCACGGCCGGACGACGGCGATCAGCCGGGCAGCTGAGCTATCGCCTCGATCTCGAACAGAGCGTTCTTCGGCAGAGTCTTGACCGCCACGGTGCTCCTGGCCGGCGGCTCACCGGTGAAGAACCGGGCATAGATCTCGTTCATTGCAGGGAAGTCCTCCATCGAGGCAAGGAAGACGGTTGTCTTGACCACCGCGGATGGCCCCGCACCGGCTGCCCGGAGAACCCCCTCGAGGTTGCGCAAAGCCCTCTCCACCTGCGACTCGAGACCCTCGGGAAGCTCCCCGGTGGACGGGTCGAGCCCGAGCTGGCCCGAGCAGAACAGCAGCCCCGACGCCGCGACGGCTTGCGAGTAGGGCCCGATCGCTGCCGGCGCTTCGTCGGTCGATATCACCTTTCTCATTGCGGTTTCGCCTCCAGGTTCCGGGAGTGGGTGGAGGGCCGAGTACACCACAACGGGACGGCCCTCTGCGAAGGGTCCGGCCCGCAATCCCCGGGGTCGTACAGAGGCTGTGCTAGCGTGGAAGCTCCTGTGAACTCGTTTTTGGCGGCGTAGGCCAAGACCCAAGAGAGGAGCCGTGGATGGCTGAAGAGTACGAGGGCTACTGCGTTAAGTGCAGGCAGAAGCGCAAGTTCGAAGGCAACAAGAAGGACCTACCCAACGGCCGCAAGGCTGCCCAGGGCAACTGCCCCGTATGCGGCACCAAGGTCACCCGGATGCTGGGCAAGTCGGCCTAGGCACCCTCACTCGTACCGCCGGGCGATAGCGGCCGCGGTGGTCCGCACCCTCTCCCTCAGCGACTCCGGCTCGACCACCCTGGCCTCGGGCCCGAGCCGCAGGAGCAACCTCTCCAGCCAGGCGAGTCCTCCGGCCTTGAGCCGGATCCTGATCCAACCGTTTTCCAGCGGCTCCTGCGACACCAGCGGGTAGTAGTCGCATACCCAGTTGGCTCTCGGCGCGATCTCCAGCGTCACCGTCGGGTCGTTCTCGCCTTCGGAGTAGACCGAGCTGTACTGCGAGAGGTCCAGATCGGCGGGGACCTCGGCCGGTTCGTCGAGCGGGACGACGCTTCTCATCCGGTCGACCCGGAAGATTCGCTCGTCGTTCACCCGGTGGCAGTAGCCGACCAGGTACCAGCGCCCGTCGGAGAGCAGCAGGGCCCACGGGTCCACGTCTCTGCTGGTCACCTCGTCCTTGGACTGCGACTGGTAGACCAGGTGGAGGCGGCGCCTGTCCTCGAGCGCCCGCTTCACCACCGAGAGCTCACCGGGGGCCTCGAGCCCGACATTGACCCGCTCGAGGGCCCCGGGAGTCAGCGCCTTTGACAGTTGCTCCATCGCCCGCTCCAGCGCAGGATCCGGCCCGGAAACCGCCGCGAGCGCCTGCCCGCCGGCGTGCAGCATCAGCCCCTCCGCCGGAGTCAACCGCATGGGACGGGAGAAGTAGTCAGCCATCCGGATCCAGACCTGGTCTCCGTCGATGTACGCCTCGATCAGGTCTCCGGGACCGTAGCCGGGAAGCCCGCACATGAACAGCAGGTTCAGGTCGGCCACCAGCTCGCCCCGGGTCACGCCGAACCGCTCGCACACCTCGTCGACCGTGACGCCGTTGTTCCGCAGCACGTAAGGGACGAGGAGCAGCAACCGGCGGAAGCGCTCCTCCAGTGGTTCAGCCAACGATGGCCTCCAGACGCTGCCGGGTCAGGTCGCGCAGGTGCTGCGGCTCCAGGACCTCGGCGCCCTCGCCGAACCAAAGCAGCCACGAGACGAAGCCGGAGTCGTCGGTCACCTCAACCTCGGCGACCGCGCTGCCGTCGTCCGAGTAGTCCAGCCGCAGCCAGGGAGAGCTTCGCTCGACCCACCACGCGGTAGAGGGGTCGAACCGGACCTTTGCCTTCTCGGGGACCGCTCCCTGCATGAAGGGAGGCCTGTCGACGTACCCCTGAAGGACGAAGTCCTCCGGGATCTCGAACTCGGGCCCCGGCCGGCTGGGATGGGTCAGCCGGATCGTCCCCTCCACCCGGTCCAGCCGAAAGCTCCGGACTTCACCGCTCCTGTCGTCGCGGCCGACCAGGTACCACTTGCCCCGGCGATGGCTAAGCCCGTAGGGGTCCACTTGCCGGGTCCCCACCCGGTCTTTGCTCCGGTAGGCAAACGTCACCTTTTTCTTGGCCGCCACGCTCTCCAGCGCCACCGAGAGGTGGGGCGCAGCCAGTCCCAGGTCGGCAGTCAGCCAGGACAGGTTTCCTCCGGGCGGGGGCGGCTCACCTTCCGTGAGCTTCATGAGGGCGGTGCGGGCCGGGCCCGGGTCGGTCATCCTGAGAAGGCCGGCGGCCAGCCATAAAGCTGCCAGCTCGTCCGGCTCGAGCTCCAGATCCGGAAGGTAGTAGCGGTCCTTCGGGATGCGGTAGCCCTGCTCGGTGTCCCAGGGGTCGAGTGAGCTCAGCTCCACCGGAATGCCCATCTCGCGGAGCTCCTCCTTGTCCCGCTCGAACATCCGCTTGAAGCTGTCCCAGCTGTCCTGGCCGTAGCCGGGGATGGTCCGGTGGATCTGCTCGGCGGTGACGGGCTGCGAGGTCTCCAGTAGCATCACGATGAGGTTGAGCAGCCTCTCGGACTTACGTACGGGCAACTTCCGCCTCCGTGCCGGCCGGGTTGGTAGCCGTCTGCCGAGCCCTAGTCGGTCTGGTAGAGGAGCTGTCCGGCGAACAGGCCGGCGGCGCCGGCCGCCTCGAAGAAAGCGGGGTCGTCCTTGAGCGAGCGGCCCATCGACCGGATGCCCTCCAGCCCGTACTTCTCGAGCGCGGGGATGGTCTCCCAGGCGTCGACGATGCGGACGTCGTGCATCTCCGTGAGCCCGGTGTCGATGAGACCGTCCATGACCTGTGTCAACTGTTGCACCGGAAGGTCGGGCACTGCCATCGTGCAGCGGGCGAGGGCGCCGAAGCGCAGGGCGGTCACCGTCTGCCGGCTGACCCCCTGGTGGCGGGGGCGAGGATCGGCGAACGAGACCCGCAGCGCCGCCACCGGCCGTCCGCCCAGCGCAGCGGCCGCCGAGATGACCTGCCCCTGCTCCATGGCGCTGTGGCCGAGCGACGTCTGGGTACCGGTTACGCCCGGTCCCATGGCAACGATTGCGATGTCCGCGGAGGCGACCTCGTTTGCCGTCACAAGGGCGCTGAAGATGTTCACCGTCTCGTAGTCGCCGCCGAAGGCGTGCCCGCACGTGATCGTCGCATCGACGAGCTCTTTCTCCTTGAGCAGCCGCACCATGTTGCTCTGGACGAGCGGCATGGATCCTCCGTCGGTCATGATGTAGGCGATCCGCAGGTCGGGGTCGAGGAGCTTCAGCATGGCCGCCGCCGGGGCGATCTGCGAGTGCAGGCCGCAGGCGACCACCGGCATTCCGTCCAGGGTCTCCGCCGTCTCGAGCGCCTCGTGGTGCTGGCTCTCCGGCGCCTCGGCCGCCAGGACGTCCAGCTGGCAGGGGCTGTACCGCAGCTTCATGATATGGCCCCCCGAGACGGTGCGGTGCTCGTCGTGCTCCAGGTTCCACAACACGAAGTCCTGCCCGCCGGTGCCCAGGTTCATGTCGACGGCGGTGGTGTTCAGCACCACCCGGTCGCCGACCGCTGCCTTGCCGGTCAGGGCGGTGAGATTGGTGGCGTGGCGGGTCTCGTCGCCCACCCGGACGGTTATGCGCATGAGGCCGTCGATGGTCTCGGATATGTCGGAGATCACTCCGGTGCGAAAGGTGGGCATGACCCCGATTGTAGTGGCAGGGAACTGCGGCTGCCGCCCGGCCGGTAGTGACCGCACCCCCGCGCCGGCCGGGGATCGGGCCGGCGAGCAGGCTCCTCGCCGTACCGGCCGGCCCCGGCGCAGTGCTACCGGCCTACGTTTTGGACGGGGGCTAGGCCCCGGCTGTCTCGGCGCTGCCGGCCGGTTCGTCCGGTCCCAGGATCAGCGCGCGGAACCGGTGGTAACCGAGTGAGCAGAGCAGAAGGACGAACCCGAGGCCCATGAGGGCGGCTATACGAAGCGGCGTCTCCAGCAGCCAGACATCGGCGAGAACCAGCTTGACGATGACCAGGCCGAACAACGCCACCGCCCCAAGTCTCGCCCACCGGGCGCGCAGCGCGATGCCGAAGGCGAGCAGCCCGGCCGCGTAGAAGGTCCACGCGCTGGATAGCGTGAAGGTGAAGGTGGCGAAGCTCCACGCCACCTCCGGCCGGCGGTAGAAAGCCCACAGCTCGAAGGTGAGCCATACCAGCGCAAGTACGTTGGCACCAGCTGCGGCCCCGTCGGCGACCCGGTTCGACGGCTGGCCGGTGGGGGTTCGGCGCAGAGCGAAAGCCGCGCCGGCCAGAACGGCGACCTGTACTAAGAAGGCGAGCGATTCGACGGAGAAAACCGGCCGCTCCGGCTCGTATGCCGCTCCAAGGCCGGCGGCCAGCACCGAGGTCGCAAGCGACAGGCCGAAGATAACTGCAGGCAGAACTCTGGCCCAGCCAGCCCGGTGGGCTGCGCCGAAGCGGGCGGCCGCTCCGGAATAAGCAGCCCAGAACGCCGCAGCTGCGAAGGGAAGCGTACGAAGGGGAAGGTCCGCCCGGTCGTAGAAAGCCGCCAGCTCGAAGGTGAGCCAGATGCCCAGAAGCACTATGCCGAGCACCTCCGCCGCCTCGGCCGCCCGGCGCTCCGGGCTCCCCACCGCCTTCCGCCGGAGGAGCGCCGCAGCTCCGCCCAGCGCGGCCACCTGCGCGACAAACGGAAGCGACTCGCCGGAGAAGATAACCCGAGGCGGGTCGTAGAACGCTCCAAGGCCGTTGCCCAGCAGCGAAAGGCCGATGGAGAGAGCAAAGACACCGAACCCCGCCACGCGCAGCGCCGACAGATTGCCCCGGACCGCGGTAACGAGGATCAGCCCCGCCTCCACCGCCCACACGGTCGCCAGCAGGGATCCCTCGAACTGCAGACCGGCGGCCAGGGTGACGGCCCCGATACCCAGAGCGAGGAATGTGGTGGTTGCGAGCACGTCGGCGCGGTTGCGCCGGTGCCAGCCGGCTCCCAGGCCGATGTGGGCGAGTCCGGCCACCAGCGCGAAGGCCGGCTCTGCTCGTCCCGAGAGGGTCGACATGCCCATGGTGAACAGCGCGACCGAGTTAAGGCCCGTGGCGAGCAGGTCGTCGCGAGGGACGGCGGTGCGATTGGTAAACGGGCCCCGGAGCAGGAAGGACTGGAACAGGGCAAAGAAGGCGACGGCGAAGCCCAGAGAGACCAGGCTTTCCGACCCTTCGCCGGCGACCAGGCCGGCGAATGCCAGGAGCCAGGTCGCCGCCAACCCCACCAGGGCAAGCGGTCTCCACGACTTGTGAAAGGCCAGCGCAAGGATGCCGGCGTCGAGGACCAGGAGATACAGGTTCAGCGCTGCGACCGAGCCGCGGCCCGTGTTCACCAGAAGCGGGTTCAGGAAGCCGCCGAGGGCGGCCAGCACGGCCAGTGCCTGCGAGTCGTGGCGAAGGGAGAGCCCTCCTCCCGCACCCACGACGCCGGCCAGGAGCAGCAGCGTGACGACGGGAGAGGTCAGGTCGTAAAGCTGGTAGCCGGCCCACAGAGACAGGTAGCAGATTGCGACTCCACCGCCGGCTACAGCCTGGGCGAACAGCGGCCAGGTTCTGCGACGCGCCCACTCACCCCAGGCGACGAACGCCAGCCCGACGAAGAGCCCTATGCCGACACGTCCCGCGGGTGAGATGAGGTTGCGGTCGACGGCGTACTTGAAGGCGAAGGCGGCTCCCAGGAAGATCGCCAGGATCCCGATGCGGGCAAACCAGCTACCGAGCAGTGTCGCCTCGATCTCGCCGCTCCGCCTGGGAGCCGGCCCGGCGGGCCCCCGAGGAGGATCGGCCGGCGGCTGCGCCGGAGGGGATTCCGCGGAGGGCTCCGCGGCTTGCGGCCTGGGATTCTGCCAGGCCCTCTGGGCGGCGGTACGCTCTGCGGCAGCCGGATTGGTCGGGACGTCCCTTTGGGAGCGGAGGAACGTGAGCAGCGAACGGCGCTCGGGAACGGCGGGCTGTGGCTTCTGCGCCTGGGGCGGGGGCAGGAACGCCGGGATGCGGGGCGCCTGCGGCGCCGGCGCCGGCTTGGCGCTTTCCAGCTGAGCTTTCACCTCAGCCAGCTCGGCCTCGAGGCGGGCGATGCGACGCCGGATCTCGTCGAGATCGTCCATAACTATTGAAACGTCTTGCAGTCCGGCGCCGTTACGGCTCGGCCGGGCACCGGCTCAGAGAGATGCTATGAGGCGGGCGACCCGGTCGTCGGTGTGTTTGAACGGGTCCTTGCAGAGGAGCGTCCGTTGCGCCTGGTCGTTCAGCTTGAGGTGCACCCAGTCGACCGTGAAGTCGCGGCGCCGGCGCTTAGCGGTCTTTATGAACTCCCCCCGTAGCTTCGCCCGGGTGGTCTGCGGAGGCTCCAGCTTCGCGGTGTCGATCTCGGCGTCGGTGACGTACCGCTCCGCCAGCCCGTTGCGCTCCAGCAGGTAGTAGAGGCCGCGCCGGCGGCTGACGTCATGGTACGCAAGATCCATCAGCGCCAGCTTCGGGTGCCCGAGGCCGAGGCCGTGCTTGGCCCGGTAGTTCTGGAGCATCGTGTACTTCATGACCCAGTCGATCTTGGTGTCCAGCTTCGTGAAGTCGTCCTCCAGCAGCACCAGGCACTCCTCCCACGCCCGGACGGTCTCCTTCATCTCCGGATCGTCCCGCCGGTCGACGTAGTCGGCGGCCCGGCTGAGGTACTCCCACTGCAGCTCGATCGCTGACGCCTCCCGGCCGTTGGCCAGCCGGACCTTGCGCCGGCAGGTGATGTCGTGGGAGATCTCCCGGATCGCCCGTATCGGGTTCTCGAGCGACAGGTCGCGCATGACGATGCCCTCCTCGAGCATCCTGAGCAGCACCGCGGTGGTTGCGATCTTGATCCACGCCGAGTACTCGCTCATCGAAGAGTCGCCGACTATGACGTGGAGACGGCGGAACTTCTCGGCGTCGGCGTGCGGCTCGTCCCGGGTGTTGATGATCGGGCGGGAGCGGGTGGTCGCCGACGAGACTCCTTCCCAGATGTGCTCCGCCCGCTGCGAGATGCAGTAGCGGGCGCCCCGCGCCGTCTGGAGAACCTTGCCGGCGCCGGTGAAGATCTGGCGCGAGACGAAGAAGGGGATGAGGTGCTCGGCCAGCTTCCCGAACTCACCGTACCGGCTGACCAGGTAGTTCTCGTGGCAGCCGTAGGAGTTGCCGGCGGAGTCGGTGTTGTTCTTGAAGAGGTAGACCTGGCCGGCGATGCCCTCCTCCCGAAGGCGCATCTCGGCGGCGTTGACGAGGGCCTCCAGAATGCGCTCGCCCGCCTTGTCGTGGGCGATCAGCTGCCGGATGTCGTCACATTCGGGCGTGGCGTACTCGGGATGGGAGCCGACGTCGAGATACAGGCGAGCGCCGTTCTCCAGAAAGACGTTGGAGGAGCGGCCCCACGACACCACCCGTCGGAAAAGGTAGCGAGCAACCTCGTCGGGTGAGAGGCGTCTCTGCCCGCGGAAGGTGCAGGTGACGCCGTACTCGTTCTCCAGGCCGAAGATCCGGCGTTCCATCAACGGCCCCCCGCGGCAACCGAAAGCGAGCCCGGAAACAGGTCGTGGTTTCCGCACCCTGCAATCAAGATGCCACTGAGGCTCACGATGAAAGTGTAAGCGTACGGGGCACGCCCCGTACGACCGGCTTGTTCAGGCGGGAGGTTGGCCGTCCGCCGCGCCGTTGAAGCGTGCCAGCTCCTTTGCCGTGAGCCGGGCGAACTTCCGGCGCTCCCTGTTGCGATCCAGCACGGCAACCTCCAGGTTCCCGTTCGGCAGGCTGCGGTTCTCGGCCTCCTTGAGGGCCGCAATACCGAGCTTCACCGCTTCGTCCAGGGGTAGGCCCGGCTTGTAGTTCTTGTGCAGGTAGTTCGTCAGGTCTTCCGACTGTCCTCCCATTGCGACGAAGTTCGTCTCGTCCGCCACCGAGCCGTCGTAGAGGATGTGGTAGAGCTCGTTCGGCTGGCCCTCCGATCCGACGGCAGCCACCAGGATCTCGACCTCGAAGGGTTTCATCGCCTCGGTGAAGATCTGGCCGAGGATCTGGGAGTAGGAGTTGGCGAGGCCCCGGGCGGAGACGTCGTCGCGTGAGTACGAGTAGCCGCGGACGTCCGCCTGACGGATACCGTGCATGCGAAGGCTCTCGAACTCGTTGAACTTGCCGACGCCGGCGAAAGCCATCCGGTCGTAGATCTCGGAGATCTTGTGCAGGGTGCTGGACGGGTTCTCCGCCACGAACAGGATGCCGTCGGCGTAGTCGAGCGCCATGACCGACTTACCACGCTTGATGCCCTTGCGCGCGTAGTCCGACTTGTCCTTCATGAACTGCTCGGGCGAGACGTAGAAGGGCAGGCTCATTACTCGATCACCGGCCTCTCGGTGCCGGGCACCCGCTCCTCGGTCGTTGCCAGTTTGGAACGCTCGCTTAGGAGCTCCTGGAACAGCTCGGCGATGCGGTCGTCGCCGTACTCGTGGAAGCCCTCCTCGTCGATCGACGCGATGTTCGGGTAGATCCGGCGCAGCACGTCGGGGCCGCCGGTGCCAACGTCCTCCTCGGAGGCGTCGAACAACGCCTCGAGTGCCACCTTCAAGGCCTCGTCCGAGGTGATCCCGGACCGGTAGCGCTTCTTGATCGTCGCCCGGGCGTCCCGGCCTCCCGAGCCGGTAGCCCAGTAGTCGCTCTCCTCGTACCGGCCTCCGGTGACGTCGTACTTGAAGATCCGGCCGATGCCGGCCCGGTCGTCGAAGCCGGCGAACAGCGGCACCACGATGAGGCCTGCCTGGATTGCCAACGCGAGGTTGGCCCGGATCATCTGACCGAGCTTGTTCGCCTGACCTTCCAAGCTGAGCCGCTCGCCTTCGATCTTCTCGTAGTGCTCGAGCTCCGTCTGGAACAGCTTGGTCATCTCGATCGCCGGGCCGGCGGAGCCGGCGATGGCAACAGCGGACCAGCGGTCGGTCCGGAACACCTTCTCGATGGATCGGTGGGCGATCGAGTAGCCCTCGGTGGCCCGGCGGTCACCGGCGATCATCACGCCGGTGGAGTGCTTGATGGCCAGGATCGTCGTCGCGTGCGGCGTCTCGACCGCGGCCGGGGCGGCCAGCGTGGGGATCGGATCGATGTCCATGCGGCGCAGGAGGCTGCTGAACGACGACGACTCCAGGCCGGCGCCCGGAGTGAGCTCAAAGGGGAAGTGCGGTATGTCCATCGTCTGGCATTCTAAGCGGCCTTTGCTGCTAGCGAGTCGGCCGCACGCGCCCTGTGGGCGGCGGACTCCCGGGGGATCGAGGGCGCAGAGCGGAAGATCTTTACGCCAGGGGAACGAAATTCATGGAGGGTGAAACGGATTGCGCTGAGCTTCGAACCTCTACCGAAGCGGCTACTCGCCGCCTTTTTGGACGTAGCTGCGAACGAACTCCTCGGCGTTCTCCTCGAGGACCTCGTCGATCTCGGAGATCAGCTTGTCGACCTCCTCGGTGCTGCGGCGCTCCGCCTTCGGCGGCGCCTCCACCTCGGCGTCCGCACCCTGTTCCGGCCTGCGCCGAATGCGTTTCTGTTCGTCTGCCATCAGCTTTTCACCCTGTCTCGATTGTAGACCGCGGCGCCTTCAGTTCATGACTGAAGCCGGCGCAGCAGGTCCGCAGCGTCCTCGGCGACGTCGAAGAGAGCACCGACGGAGTCTTTGGTTCCCTTCAACGGCTCCATCATAGGGACTTTCTGCAGCGAGTCGGTGCCCGTGTCGAAAATCACGGCGTCCCAGGACGCCGCGGTGACGGAGGAGGAGAAGCGGCCCAGCGCCCGGCCCCTGAAGAATGCCCGAGTGTCCTCCGGCGGGTTGGAGACGGCGTGTGCGATCTCGCTCTCGTCGACCAGAGTCTCGATCTGGCCGGTCTCGACCATCTTGTAGTACACGCTGCGGTCCTTGCGGATGTCGTGGTACTGCAGGTCCACCAGGGCCAGCTTGGGGTCGTCCCAGCTCAGCCTGTGCCGCTCCCGATAGGCCTCGATGGTCCTCAGCTTGGCCACCCAGTCCAGCTGGCGGTCCAGCGACATGGGGTCGTGCTCCAGGGCGGACAGCACCTGCTCCCACCGCGCGACGACATCGGCCGTCACCGGGTCGACGTCCTTGCCGGCCAGGTACTTACGGGTCCAGTCCAGGTACTCCCACTGCAGGTCCACCGCGGTGACGCTTCGCCCGTCGGCCAGGACCACCTTTGCCCGGCAGGTTGGGTCCCGGGAGATTGTGCGCAGCGCAGGCACCGGCTCCGCGATGCGCAGGTCGGAGGTGATGAAGCCGTCTTCGATCATCGACAGCACGAGCGCGGTCGTCCCCGTCTTGAGGAACGTCGACACCTCGCTCATGTTTGCGTCGCCGATGATCACGTGCAGGCGCCGGTACTTGTCCGGGTCGGCGTGGGGCTCGTCCCGGGTGTTGATCAGGGGGCGCCGGAAGGTGGTCTCCAAGCCGATCTCGACCTCGAAGAAGTCGGCGCGCTGCGAGATCTGGTACGGGATGTCCTTGTCGGCCGCCGCGCCTTCCGAGCCGACCTTGCCGGCGCCGGTGAAGATCTGGCGGGTGACGAAGAAGGGCGTGAGCAGGTTGACGATGCTCGGAAATGCGGTCGAGCGGGACATGAGGTAGTTCTCGTGGCATCCGTAGGAGTTGCCTTTGCCGTCCGAGTTGTTCTTGTAGACCAGGATGCGGCTTCCCGGAGGAAGCGACCGCGTGGCCGCTTCGAGGCTTCCCTCCAGGATGCGTTCACCGGCCTTGTCGTGGATGACCAGGTCTCGGGGGTTGCTGCACTCGGGCGTGGAGTACTCGGGGTGGGCGTGGTCCACGTAGTAGCGGGCACCGTTTTCGAGGATCACCGAGACCAGGCCGCCCTCGTCCTCCAGCAGCTCCAGGCCGGCTCGCTCGAAAGCCCCCCGGGCGTCCCGCAACGGGGTCTCCTCCTCGTAGTCCCAGCGGACCTTCTTCAGGCGGGGAGAGACGAAGGAGTTGATCAGCAGGGAGGAGGCGAAGATCGGGTTGTGCTCCTCATCGCCCTTGCTGATGATCCCGTATTCGGTTTCGATGCCCATCACCTTCGGAATCGCCACAGCTACTCCTGGTTGGCTGGATTCGGAAGGTAGACCTTACCCTCAGCCGACGACGAAGGCATCCGAGCCGTCATGTGGAGTCGGTAGGCAGGGCGCGTAGCGCCCCCCACTAGAGGTACTGTCCGGTCTGGATTTGCTCGATCGAACGGGACTCGGCCTTCTTCTGCTCGCTCACCAGTGTCCGGACGAAAACGATGCGCTCGCCCTTCTTGCCGGAGATGCGCGCCCAGTCGTCCGGGTTTGTGGTGTTCGGCAGGTCCTCGTTCTCGTGGTACTCCTGGTGGATCGACTCCAACAGGTCCTCGGTGCGGACGCCGCCCTCGCCGCTGGCGATTAGCCTCTTGATGGCGATCTTCTTGGCTCTGCGGACGATGTTCTCGATCATGGCGCCCGAGGCGAAGTCCTTGAAGTACAGGATCTCCTTGTCGCCGTTGGCGTAGGTCACCTCGAGGAAGCGGTTGGTGTCCGCCACCGAATACATCTCCTCGACCGTCTTGCCGATCATCGCCTCGATCGCCTTCTCCACGTGACCGTAGCGGTCGACCTCTGCCGGAGCGATGGGGACCTCGGAGTTCAGGTACTTGGCGAAGATGGCCTTCGCTGCCTCGACGTCCGGCCGCTCCACCTTGATCTTCACGTCGAGCCGGCCCGGGCGCAGGATCGCCGGGTCGATGAGGTCCTCCCGGTTCGATGCGCCGATGACGATGACGTTCTTCAGCTGCTCGACTCCATCCAGCTCGCTCAGGAGCTGAGGAACGATCGTGGTCTCGATGTCGCTCGAGATGCCGGACCCACGAGTACGGAACAGAGACTCCATCTCGTCGAAGAAGACGATCACCGGCACTCCCTCCACCGACTTCTCCTTGGCCCGCTGGAAGATCATGCGGATCTGACGCTCCGTCTCACCGACGTACTTGTTGAGCAGCTCGGGCCCCTTGATGTTGAGGAAGTAGGCCCGCACGTCGTCCCGTCCCGTGACCTCCTGGGTTCGCCGGGCCAGCGAGTTGGCGACCGCCTTGGCGATGAGCGTCTTCCCGCAGCCGGGAGGCCCGTAGAGCAGGACGCCCTTGGGAGGAGGCAGCTTGTAGTCGTGGAAGAGTCCGGCGTAGAGGAACGGCAGCTCCACCGCGTCGCGAAGGGCCTCTATCTGGTCGTCCAGGCCGCCGATCGCCGAGTAGTCGATGTCCGGCACCTCTTCGAGCACCAGCTCCTCCACCTCCGGCCGCGGAAGCTTCTCCATCAGGTAACCCGACCTGGGATCCAGCAGTAGCGAGTCGCCGGCGTGGAGCGACTCACCGGCCAGCTGGGCGGAGATCGACACGACCTTCTCGTCGTCGGCGTGGGTGATCACTATGGCTCGGTCCCGGCTGATGAGCTCTTTGAGCAGCGCCACCTCGCCCTGCGCCTCGTAGCCGAGCGCCTGGACGACGTTCATCGCCTCGTTGAGCCTGACTTCCTGCCCTTTGACCACTGTCTTGAGGTCGACGCTGGGCGACACGTTCACGCGCAGCTTGCGGCCCCCGGTGAAGATGTCGGCCGTCCCGTCGTCGTACGAGCAGAGGAAGACGCCGTAGCCCGACGGAGGAGCCGAAAGCTTGTCGATCTCCTGTTGCAGAGACACGAGCTGCTCTCGGGCCTGGGTCAGAAGGGTGGCCATGCGCTCGCTCTGGCTGCGGGAGCGGCTGGCCTCGTGCCGGACCTCCTGGAGCTGGGTCTCGAGCTTGCGGATCTTCAGGGGGGCGTCGAGCAGCTTGCTGCGAAGGACCGAGGATTCCTCCTCGAGCTCCTTTATGTGCATCTGCAGCTCGCCGACTTCCTGCTCGAAAGCGGCGATCCTGCGCTCGAACTCAGATGATCCGCGCATGACGGTCCTCGATCAAAATCACTGCGTATCGAAGCAATCGCACTTCCCAAGTATAGGGGGCGTAGGAAGCGCAACTAAGCTTTGCCTTGCCGGCCCGCGTCCAAACCCGCCGTCCCCCAGGCCGGCCGTCCGGTGAACGCGCCTTGATGCTGTGGAAGGCCAAAGCGTAGCGGTGGGCCACCGCCTTACGGAACTGACCATGGCGCACAACATGAACCGGACGAATCGTCGGGGTGGTGCATATGCACTGGGACCGGCACCGCATCTGCTCAACAGGCACGCCAAGTCGATGCTTTCCCCGATGCGCTACGCCATCCCCTTCGACAAGACCTGTGGCAGCCGGTAGTGCGGGGCATCATTCAGTAAGGAGCCGGGCGAAGGTCAAAAACCCGGTGTGGGCGACCATCCGGTGGTCCGGACGGGCGGACTGGCCTTCGATGTGCCAGGTGCGGGTCAGGGTCTCCTGCGTCCATACGTACGTCCACTGCTCGTCAGCGTGCAGGTCCTCGGTGAGCCGGTGCACCTGGAGGATCGTCGGAAGGAAGCAGGCGAGGATGCCGCCGGGGCGGAGGGCCGCCTTGACCTGCGGTAGCGCCCGCCACGGTTCCGGCAGGTCGAGCACCGCCCGGTCCACCACGGTCGGCTCGATCGGCTCGTAGATGCTGCCCATCCGGATCTCGAGGTTGTCCACCTTGCCGAGAAACTCGGTGATGTTGCCGAGCGCCCTCTCGGCGAAGTCCTCACGTTGCTCGTAGGCGGTCACGCTTCCTTCGGGACCGACCGCTCGCAGCAGCCCCAGAGTCATGGCGCCGGAGCCGATGCCGGCCTCGAGAACCCGGGCTCCGGGGTACAGGTCCGCCTGCATGAGCAGGATGGCGACGTCCTTCGGGTAGATGACCTGCGCGCCGCGGGGCATCTTCAGTACGTAGTCGGCGTACGTCGGGCGGAACACCGTCAGCGTCTCGGAGCCTGTTGACGTCACCCGGCTGCCGTCCGGCAGCCCCAGGATCGCGTCATGCTGGACGATTCCCCGGTGGAAGTGAAAGGCGGCTCCCGGCCGCAGCGTGAGCAGGTAGCGCCGGCCCCGCCGGTCGGTTAAAAGCGCTTTGTCGCCGGGCTCGAAGATCAAAGGACGGCTCTCTTGCAGGTGGGCATCGGCCCGATCTTAGTCGCACCTCCAGCAGCCGCGAAGAAGGGGGCGGCTTGTGGCCGCCCCCTTCTCTTGGGGCTTCGCCTCAGGCGTTCAGCTTCTCGAGCTCCAGCTGCGGCTCGACGAGTGCTCCGCAGCACGTCTCCATCAGCAGGCGGCTGACGACGTACGGATCCATGTTGGCGTTCGGACGGCGGTCCTCCAGCCAGCCCTTGCCCGCCTTGGCGACGGCCCACGGGATGCGGATCGAGGCTCCCCGGTCGGACGTGCCGTAGCTGAACTGGTCCCACTTCTGCGTCTCGTGGGCACCGGTGAGCCGGTCCTGTATGCCGTGGCCGTAGTTCTCGACGTGCTTCAACGGGTCCCGGCCGAGGGCTTCGCAGCAGGCGATGATCGCCTCCCAGCTCTCCCGGGTGCCCTTGGTGGAGAAGTTGGTGTGCGCTCCGGCCCCGTTCCAGTCGCCCGGCACCGGCTTGGCGGCGAGAGTGACGAACACCTCGTGCTCCTCGGCGATTCGGTAGAGCAGCCAGCGGGCCATCCACACGTGGTCACCGATCTGGGGGGCGCCGAGAACGCCGATCTGGAACTCCCACTGGGCCATCATGACCTCGGCGTTGGTGCCCTCGATCGCCAGGCCGGCCTTCATGCAGGCGAGGGTGTGCTCCTCGATTATGTTGCGTCCGACCATCTTCTGGCCGCCCACGCCGCAGTAGTAGGGGCCCTGCGGCGCCGGGAACCACCCTCCGGCGACCGGCCAGCCCAGAGGCCGGCCGTCCTGCATGAAGGTGTACTCCTGTTCGATGCCGAATTGCGGCTCCTGATCGGCGTACAGCTCGGCGGTCTCAACGCACGGGCGGCGTGTGTTCGTCGGGTGCGGGGTGCCGTCCGGCAGGTAGACCTCGCAGAGAAGCAGGACGTTGTCGCCGCCCCGGATAGGGTCGGGACAGCTGAAGACCGGCTCGAGGACGCAGTCCGAGTTGTCTCCGGGGGCCTGGTTGGTGCTCGATCCGTCGAAGCCCCACGTTCCGGGGGTCTTGCCGTCGGCGATGATGCGGGTCTTGTTGCGCATCAGCGCAGTGGGCTTGGTCCCGTCGATCCAGATGTACTCGGCCTGGTAACTCAATTGGTTCTCCTATCTCAGCCGCGCGACTGCGCAAGGTGTTGTCTCCGAAGGGATGAGGCAGCGTAACAGCGCCTTGAGCGACCGGTGTCCGGTATGGCGGCGCCGGGCGAGGTCTTAACTTGCTCTTAACAAAACGGCAAACCGGCAGACACATTCCGCCCCTAATGTCTGCTCCAACACTTTGTCATCCCTGGTCGCTTTGCGCGACAGTCAGATAACACTTCCGAAACACAAAGGGAGAGGAGATTTGATGAGTCACATCGAACACAAGGACGCGAACGGTGTCCTGGAGTTCATAAAGAAGGAGGGCATAGAGCTAGTCGACATCCGGTTCTGCGACCTCCCCGGACTCATGCAGCACTTCACGATGACGTCGGAAGGCCTGGATGAGGACAGCTTCAAGGAGGGCTTCGGTTTCGACGGCTCGTCCATCCGTGGCTTCCAGAAGATCCACGAGTCCGACATGATCCTGTTCCCGGACCCCACCACCGCGTTCCTCGACCCGTTCACCGCCACGCCGACCCTGGTGATGAACTGCTTTATCGGCGACCCGGTGACCGGCGAGTCGTACTCCCGTGACCCGCGCTTCGTTGCGAAAAAGGCCGAGGACTTCCTCGCCGCCAGCGGAGTAGCGACCCAGTCCTACTGGGGCCCGGAGGCCGAGTTCTACATCTTCGACGACGTTCGGTTCGACCAGACCCAGAACTCCGGGTACTACTTCCTGGACTCGGTGGAGGGAATCTGGAACTCCGGCGCCGTGGTCGAGGGCGGGAACAAGGGCTACAAGCCCCGCTACAAGGAGGGCTACTTCCCCGTCCCGCCGATGGACCAGTACCAGGACCTCCGCTCCGAGATGGTGCTCAACCTGCGCAAGGTCGGGCTCGACATCGAGGTGCACAACCACGAGGTGGGCACCGCCGGGCAGGCCGAGATCGACCTCGGGTTCGGGCCGCTCCTCAAGATGGCGGACGCCTTGATGCTCTACAAGTACATCGTCAAGGGCACCGCCATGAAGAACGGCAAGTCCGTCACCTTCATGCCGAAGCCGATCTTCCAGGACAACGGCTCCGGTATGCACGTTCACCAGAGCCTGTGGAGGGACGACGAGCCGCTGTTCTACGGCGACGGCTACGCCAACCTCTCCGAGATGGCCATCAACTACATCGGCGGCATCCTTCACCACGCCCCGGCCCTGCTGGCCATATGCGCTCCGACCACGAACTCCTACAAGAGGCTCGTGCCGGGCTACGAAGCCCCGGTCAACCTGGTGTACTCGCAGCGGAACCGCTCGGCCGCAGTCCGGATCCCGCTTTACTCCAAGAGCCCGAAGAGCAAGCGGATCGAGTTCCGATGCCCGGACCCGTCGTGCAACCCGTACTTCGCCTTTGCCGCCATGCTCATGGCGGGCCTGGACGGCATCAAGCAGGGTCTGACGCCGCCCGAGCCCGTCAACCGCGACATGTTCGAGAAAGACGAGGACGGAGGGCCCGTGCCGACCGTGCCCGGCTCACTCGGCGAGGCGCTGGACGCCCTGGAGCAGGACCACGACTTCCTGCTGCAAGGCGGCGTGTTCACGCAGGACCTGGTCGACATGTGGCTCGAGTACAAGAGGGAGAAGGAGGTCGTCGAGCTCAGCCTGCGGCCGCACCCGTTCGAGTTCTACATGTACTACGACATCTAGGGCTCTGACGAGGGCGGTGGGCCCTCGGGGGGCGACAAAAACTACGTCGCCCGCCAAGGGCCCACCGCCCTCTTTGGCTCCCTCCCTGCCCGGGGTTGAGTCGATGATGGGAAATAAGGAAAGCGGCGGCCTTTGGG